>NZ_CP090958.1:3425673-3737098 GCF_025787225.1 Saxibacter everestensis | reverse complement strand
ACGGCTCCCGCCAGCGCGACGAGCGCGCCGACCAGATAGAAAGTCGTGTAGCCACCGAGAGGAGTGAGGGCTCCCAGTGCGATGATGCCGGGCGCGATCGCCGGTGCGATCGACTGTGGAAGAGAGTTGGCTATGTTGAGCACGCCGAGATCCTTGGCGGTGTCATCGGGGTTCGGCAGCACCTGCGTCGTGAGGGCGAGGTCTACGGCAAAGAAGCCGCCCATTCCGAAGCCGATGATGCCCTGCGCGACCACGACGATCGCCGGATTCGGCGCGAATGCGAGCACGATGAGCCCGGCGACCGCGATCAGCCCGGCGGAGGTGACGAACGGGCGACGCCTGCCCACCTTGTCGGAGAGATATCCCGACAGCGGGCTGGAGATGACCATAAGAACGGTCGCAGCGAGGTTCGCGAGCAGGACCGTCCCGATGGCCTCCTGCTCGCTCAACCCGAACTTCTCGGTGAGATAGAACGGCAGGAACGTGGCAATTCCCGCGTAGCCGAACATGATGAAGAACTTAGTAAGCCAGGCCCAGCCGAGATCGCTGTGCTTGACCGGGTTGAAGGCGAACGAACCGAGGAACTCGGTGAAGGTGAACCGGGTCGCGGGCTTGCACGTGAGGACGCGGTCCTTCAGGGTGACAGCAAAAAGCACGCAGAAAACCACGGCGAGCGCCGCAGGCACGGCGAATCGGGCAACGTCACTGGCGAGGAAGTTCGTCAGGGCGCTGCCGCCGACGATGGCCAGCGGAGTCGTGATGCCGACGATGCCCGAGACGACCCCGCGCCGCTTGACGGGCACCTGGTCGGGCAGCGTCGCGTTGGCGGCGGCAAGCACGGCGTTCATAGCGGCCTGAGCTGCGCACCAGCCGACAAGGACGAGCCACACCGTGTTCGCTACGCCGACGAGGCCGAGCGCGAGGAACCCGATGACTGCGCCGCCGAGTATCCACGGACGTCGCATGCCGAAGCGCGATGTGGTGCGGTCAGAGAGTCGGCCGACGAGCGGGTTCGCGACGAGGGCGAAGAGCGCGCCGACGCCGAGAACGAGGCCGAGCGCACCGGCAGCCTCTGCCGGGGAACTGGTGATGTGCTGCACCTTGAACGCCAACGACACAAGCACGGGGGTGAGCACGGCGAGATAGATGCCGAAGTTCGCGCCGCCGAGGGCAACCGCGTAGCCACGCGGTTCCCGTGACGGGCTCGTGCGAAGGGAGGCTGCTGCGGCAAGATTCTCCGGCTGGGCCGAGAGCGCCTGCGCGCTTTCTGAGGGTGACAACTCTGGCATTTCGGTTCCTTTCGGGAAGAGCGTCGTTGCTCGAAAGGAACTGTAGCGCATAATTCGACCGAATGGTTAGCTTTTGTTTTTGAGCGGTAGGATTGCCGAAACGAGGAGGTGTAGGTGAGCAACACTGCTGTCCGCCGCTACGCGCCGGGCCGAGCCCGGCAGAACGAGTTGCTCGACGCTGCCTACGTGCTCTTCTCGGAGTCCGGTTTCGCAGGCGTGTCCCTCCGCGACATCGCCGCGCGGACCGGTATCTCGCACGCCTCGCTCCTCCGCTATTACTCGTCGAAGGACGAGCTCCTGCTCGCCCTGCTCGACCGCTGGGAACACGCGAACCTTCGCTGGGCGGCCGATCACCCCCAGTTGACTGGGGACTCGATCGCTATCGCCTTCGCCCGCCGCAATGCCGCAATGCCTGGCTATGTCGAGCTGTTCTCCGCGCTTGCTGGGGAGGCGACATCCGAGCAGCATCCGGGCCACGAGCACTTCGCGCGCCGCTACGAGCGGCTGCGCCGAGGCTCCGAGTTCGCGGAGCCGATGCCCGCCGCCGTCGCCGCGGTGTGGGATGGCCTACAGATCGCGTCGCTCTACCTCGATATCGACGTGCCGAACGAGCTCGAGGCATTCCTCTCGGGGGAGCCTGCGGCACCGAACCCGGCGCTGAGCAGTGTGTCGATGACCAAATCCCCCGGGGGGCGCATCTTCGCCGATCATAGTCGCGGCTATGCACCCGGGCGCACGAAACGCGCTCACATCGTCCAGAGCGCCACGGCCCTGTTCGCGCAACGCGGCTTCAGCGCGACGAGCTTGCAAGACATTGCACGGCAGGTCGGCATCTCCAAGTCGACGCTCCTGCACCATGTCGGCAGCAAGGACGCCCTCCTCGAGACAGTGCTACGGCAGCGTGACGCCCGCATCGAGGACACAGCGGCTCGTCGCGCCGCGGGCCTCACGCCGACCCTTGCTGGGATCGTCGAAGGAGCTCATATGAGTGCGATCGAACCGGGTCTCGTCGAGCTCTACACAGTACTCGTGTGCGAGGCAACGCCGACCACTCATCCCGCTCACGGGTATTTTACGACGCGCTACCACGATGGCATCCGGTACTTCGGTGCCCTCTTCGAGGAAGCTCGGGCGGAGGGTGCGCAGACCGGCGATCCCTGGCGGGAAGCACTCTGGTTCATTGCGCTGTGGGATGGCATGCAGATCCAATGGCTCTACGACGCGAACGCCGTTGACATCGGAGTCGAGCTCAACCAGCATCTCGATCGGTTGGTCGGGTGCCGGTAATCGCACCGAGCGGGACGACCCGCTGAGGCTGGCCTCACCTGCGGGCGAGACCCGTCTAGATCCCTACCTCAGCCGCGGGAACTCCTGATCCTCGCCACCACGCCGGTTCTCCGAGAAGACGAACAGCGAAAAGATCACGCACACCACAACGAAGATGCCGGCAAAGCCGGCGCCGACTATCAGCCAGAGCTGCGGCGACGCCCAGGGCTTGAGGAAGATCGTGAAAGCCAGAGCGGTGATCGCGGCGAAGACCGCGGCGAATTTGAAGGCGGTTAAGTAGCTGATCGGCTTCGGGGCCGGCGTATGGCTGGACATCGCCTACAAGCTTACTCCCCGGCGGACCGTACTCTACGATGGCACAAGCGGTAGATCCCCACGGAAGAACAACCAAAGAGAGTACATGTCGCCCTCCCTGTTCAAGAGCTATTTCGCGACATTCTTCTCGGACCGCCCACACCGGATGGTCGTAGCCCAGCAGCTACCGTTCGTCATCGTCTTCGTACTGGTATCCGGCTTCATCGCGGCGTACCGGACCGACATCTTCATGGATCCGCAATACCTCACCGGTTTCATCGCGGTGCTCCTGGTGACGATTGTGGCCCGATTCGTTCGTTGGTGGCACGTTTCCACCGGCTGGATCGCCGCCGTCCCGGTTATCGACTTCGTCTCGGTGGCGATCTGCCGGGATGTCTCCCTGGTGGACACCACCACTCTGAGCCTGTTGTGCTTCTTTCCCGCGTTGTGGCTAGCTCTCCTACTCAAGGGCAGAGGCATTGTCCTGGCAACCATATTGACCGTGGTGGGTACATCGCTACCCAGTATTTTCCGGATCACCGAGAACCCGGACCCGTTCATCGTCGCCCGGCATCTCCTGATGCCGTTGGTAATTTTCATGATCACCAGCATGGTGGTCGCGATGCGTGAGCAGCTCGTGAGCCGGCGGAATCGGCTGGCGCAAACCGCCGGAGAACTACGCGTGCAGCTGGCGACGACCCAGCGAAGTGAACGCCTGCTCGACAACATCATCAACAGCGTCAACGTGGCGATTCTGGTCATCGACAAAGACGGCAATGACGTCATTACGAATAGCTCGCAGGATACGATTCACGCGCTGGCGTCGCCACCCGGCAACGCAGACAAGACCGAGGCCGGGCATCTGATATTTCACGCCGACCGAACAACCCCCTTCGCCGCCGAAGAAAGGGCAGCCTATCGGGCAGCCCAGGGCGAGACTTTTACCGGCCTGACGATGTTCCTGGGCGACGATCCGGAAACCCAGCGCGCCGTTTCCGCATCGGCTCAGCCGATTATCGACGAAAACGGTAAACGGGAAGGCTCCGTCGTCGTCTTCTATGACGTCACCAGCTTTATGGATTCACTCCAGGCCAAGGAGTCCTTCGTTTCAACCGTCTCTCACGAGCTCAGAACTCCGATCACGTCGATCATCGGCTATCTCGACCTCGTGCTGGAGAACGAAGAACCGCGATCAGAGGAAGCCGAAACATACCTAGGGGTGATCAGCCGCAACGCGGAACAGGTGCTCAAGATCGTCGAGGACCTGCTCATCTCGGCCCAGGCAGCCGACGGCAAGCTCAAGCTGCACCGTGAACCGACCGATGTAGCGAAGTTCGTCAGGCGAACCGTGGAATCCGCACAACCACGAGCCGATGCCCGGAACATCGAATTGCGGCACGATTGCGCCGAGACGCCGAAGGTTGCCGTCGACCCGGCCCGGATAGCCCAGGTGCTCGACAATCTGATCTCCAATGCGATCAAATTCACCGGAAAGGGAGGGGCAGTGACCGTGCGCGCCCGCCCGGCATCACACGCGGTCATCGTCGAGGTCGCCGATACCGGCATCGGCATGTCCCCGCAGGAAATTTCCGGCCTCTTCACCCGGTTCTTTCGAACCCCATCAGCGAAAAGAAAAGCAATCCCCGGAATCGGCCTCGGCCTGTCGATCAGCAAGGAAATCATCGAAAGCCATGGCGGCAGCATTTCGGTGGATTCGACCCCCGGAGTAGGAACCACGTTTCGGGTAACTTTGCCTTACGACCTGTCAATAGGCTCGCAGTGAATTCGGTGTTTGATGCCTCCGGCAGTGCAGCAAAGGAAAATACGTGAAGAACCTGGCGATGACGCTGGTCGCGATTGTTTACGGCACGTCGGCCTTCCTGTTGTTCTGCGCTTCCGGCGTATTCGGCCGCTTCGGCCGGGACGGCTGGCGCGATGTCGCACTGGTGACGGTGACGTTGACAGCTTCCATCGCCCTGACCTACATTTCGCTGCTGATCATCACCTATTTGCGCCGGCGCCGGAATTCACCAGGAGACTCCGACGATTTCGACTGGCACCTGCTCGTGCCTTGCCGTGACGAGGAGAACGTTATTGCCGCGACCGTGTCTGCGGCCCGGACGTCCTTCCCGAGGGCGCATGTCTGGGTGATCGACGATGCCTCCCAGGATTCCACCGCCCGGGTTGTCAAGGAGCTGATGGACTTCGATGTCCGCGTGCACCTGATTTCGCGGGTTCGCCCCGATGCACGAGTCGGCAAGGGTGAAGCGCTCAACGCCGCCTATTCCGTCGTCTCCGACTATGTCGGGACCGACCAGGCCGCTCGCCGCCGGGCCGTTGTCGGTGTGCTCGATGCCGACGGCTATCTCTCGGACAATGCGCTGAGTTTCCTGTCCGGGCCGGAAACTTTCGGCTCGGAATCGGTCGGCGCGGCGCAGCTCGAGGTCTGGATGAAGAACCGCAATGACGTTCGACCCGTGCCGCACCTCGGTCGTTGGGCAAACCTGCTGGGCCGATACCTGATCCGGATGCAGGACGTCGAATTCCGGACGACGAACTCGGCCATGCAGCTGCTGCGGACCAAAACCGGCACGGTGGGTATGGGTGGCAACGGACAGTTCACCCGGCTGACCGTCCTCGACGACCTTGCCGAACGACACGGAAAACCCTGGGGACGCAAGCTCAGCGAGGACTACGAACTCGGCCTGTACATCCTTGAACTCGGCTATACCAACCACTACGTGCCTGAGGCTCACGTCTCCCAGGAGGCACTTCCGTACTTCGGGCGGCTGCTGACGCAACGCACCAGGTGGGCTCAGGGGATCATGGAGTGCGCCAGCATCCTGCCGCGATTACGCCGCAGTGGCCAACTCAGCCTCGCCGGCCATCTCGAAGTGAACTACTTCATGAGTCAGCCATGGCTGATGATGCTCAACCTGATTCTGGTTCCGATTCTGCTGTGGACGGCGATCCAGGAGAATCGGTTCGGTTTCGTCGACAGCGCCTCTGCCCTGGTCACCGTTCTGGCGGCAATGGTGTACCTGATTCTTCCGTACGCGGTTTGGGGACCGATTTACCGTAAGGTCGCTAACAAACGAATGGGAATCCTTGCCGCGACGATGACCGGCCTGGGCACTCTCGTGTACGTTTATCTCACCTACGTCTACTACCCTCGGGCAATCATGCGGCTGGTCACGGGCGAGAACAGCTGGGCAAAGACAATGCGAAATGCCGATGGAATTGCACCCGTCATTGTCACGCCTATCCACGAACTCGCGCTGCCCCTGGTCAACCGGGAAGAGCTGGAAGCGCTCGCCGGAGAACTCGATCAGCGCAACGATCTAGCGCTCGAATTCGTCTCGGCCTTCGCCATTATGTGGCCGACTCGCCTTGCCCGGCTCAAGGAAGCCCTGGCTGCCGAAGACATCATGTCGTCGCGCGATGCCGCCGGCAGCATCCAGGTGTCGGCAGCCATGATCGGCGCCGAACGTCTTGAACTGTTCGGCGGGCGGGTTGCAGCACTGGCCAGGGGTGGCGATTTCGCCGCCTGTCGGCAAGAACTTCCGTTCCTGCAGCTGACCGGCGAAAGCACGGTACGTGTGCTCAGGAACGACTACCTCGACGATCTCAAGCGGCCGGTCTGAGCCGGTCAGGCTCTCCCACCCGAAACGGTCCGGTTTCTCCCTCAGGTGGGGGGTTATGTAGCCCCTCTTCGCGCACTTACCGGACCGTTTCGCTTGCGCGGTTTCACATACCGGACCGTTTCGCATGCTAGCCGTCCGGTGCCAGCGCCTAGTCCACCGGAGCTTCGGACAGAATCCGGCCCAGCACCTCGCGCAACTGGCGGGGGCGGAACGGCTTGGTGAGGTAAGCGTCGGCACCCACCTCGAGGCCAAGGGCCGCGTCATAGGTTTCAGACCGCGCGCTCAGCATCACCAGGTGGTTGCGATAGAACTCGCGCAGCCGGCGGGCGACCTCATAGCCATCGATGTCCGGCAAGCCGATATCCAGGGTGATCAGGTCGGGGGCCGACTCGCGTGCGGCGGCAACACCGGCCGATCCCGTCGCCGCAGACTCCACCACGAAGCCTGCCTGGCTCAGAACCACCTCGAGCAGCCGACGAATGTCATCGTCATCTTCGATCACCAATGCGAGACGCGCGGACTCAGTCATGCTCCAACACTACTCAGCACAAACAAATGCGCTAATATGCCCTCGCCCGGATCAGATCGTCAAGTGGTCATGCCCTCGCCCGGATCAGACCGTCATGTGGTCATGCCCTCGCCCAGATCAGACCGTGACGTGGTACGGGGCCAATCGCTGGGCGCACCGGATGTAGCCGAGGTGCGAGTATGCCTGCGGATGATTACCGAGATGACGTTCCGGCACCGGATCGTACTCTTCCGGCAGCAAGCCGGTCGGTCCCATCAACGCGGTCAGCCTGGCGAACAACTCTTTGGCGTCATCGATCCGCCCCGCCATGATGAACGCCTCGATCAGCCAGGTGGTGCAGATGTGGAAGCCACCTTCGAGACCCGGTAGGCCGTCATCGTAGTGATAACGGAAAACGGTTGGCCCGCGGCGCAGGTCCCGCTCGATCGCCTCAACGGTGGAGGCGAACCGTGGATCGTCCGGCGGCAGCAGGCCCGAAAGCCCGATATGCAGCGTGGCCGCATCGAGATCCGGGGCGCCGTAGGCGACGGTGTACGCCTTCGACTCCTCACTCCAACCCTGGGTGAGTACATCGTCGGCGATGGTGGCACGTAACTGCTCCCAGTCACCCGGTACCGCGCGGCCGTGCCGGGTTGCGATCCGCAGCGCCCGGTCGACGGTCACCCAGCACATTACCTTGGTGTAAACGTGATGCCGTGGCGCCCGGCGAGCTTCCCAGATGCCGTGGTCCGGTTCCATCCAGCGCCGTTCGACCGCGGTGACCATCTGCTGGGTCAGGAACCAGTGCTCATCGCTGAGTTCGCCGAGGTATTCGGTCAGGTCGTCGAGCAGCTCGGTGATCGGGCCGAAAACATCGAGCTGGACCTGGTGCTCGGCGGCGTTTCCGACCCGGACGGGACGGGAACCGGCGTAACCGGGCAGAGCATCGAGAACGGCCTCGGTCGAGAGCGTGGATCCGTCGACGGCGTACAGCGGGTGCAGCTGCTCCGGACCGTTCGAGCGGGACAGGATTTCGCTGAGCCAATTCAGGAAGCCGATCGATTCGGTCGTGGATCCCAGCGAGAGCAGCGTGTTGACCGTCATCGAGCCGTCGCGCAGCCAGCAGTAGCGGTAGTCCCAGTTACGGGTGCCGCCGATCCCTTCCGGCAGCGAGGTGGTTGAAGCGGCGAGAACACCGCCGCTGGGCTCATGGCACAGCCCGCGCAGCGTGATCGCCGACCGGACCACGGCCTCCCGCCTGAACTGCGGTACATCGAGCGTTTCGACCCAGGACGTCCAGTACTCGTTGGCCTTGTGCCGCTGTGCTGGTTCGCCGCCGTCTGCCCTGCGGATGCGGTCCTGTTCCGCGACCGAGCCGCCACAGGTCAGGGTCAGCACGACGGGGTCGCCGCCCATCGGCAACTCGGCGATCGCGGTGTCCGATTGGCCCTCGGCCTGAATCCGGAATTTCACTCCGGGTGCATGCAACACGATCGGCTCGGAGGTTCCGATCACCCGGACGCCATTTTCGACCACTTCGAGCCGGCTCGTCGCGGTGCCGTAATCCAGCCGCGGCGCGAAAGTCACCGTCGCGGGACGTTCCCCCTCGACAACCCGGACCAGCGTCGTGGTGGAGGAAGCGGCCGGGCCAAGGTAGTCCGTCGTCTTGAATCCGGGCCAGCGAGTCTCGACGGTGGTGGTACCCGGGATGTATCGCTGGGTCAACGGCTTCGAGCCATCTGCTGCCGCGATGGCGTAGAACCCTGCGGCCTCGGTGCCGAGAATCTCGGAGAACATCGACGCCGAATGCGGGAACGGGTCCGGCATCCAGCAGATCCGGCCGGCTGGGTCGACAAGTGCCGTCGACCGGCCGTTCGCCAGCATGCTGTGGCGTTCGATCGGCACCGCACTGCGGCCGAAGAGCCAGGCGCGGCGCAAGTCGAACAGCGTGGCGAGCACGAGCGACACAGTGGCCGGGTCCGGCACGGTGACGGATGCCGCGGTGAGGGTGTCCTCCCCGGATCCAACCACCTTGATTCCAAGGTCCGGCCCCTGCAGGGTGGCCAGCGCCCGTTCATCGGAGGTGTCGTCGCCGATGTACAGCGCCGCCGAGGAGCCGAGTCTTGCCCGCAGCGCACGCAGCGCTGCGCCCTTCGACGTTTTGACCACGGACAGGTCGACCACGTCTTTGCCCGAGGTGGCGTAGACCTCGTCACGGGCGGAAATCTGATCGATCAGGGCCAGGCTCTTGTCGTAGACCTCTTGCGAAACTCCACGCAGGTGAATGGCGACACCGGCCGGCTTATCCTCCAGCCGCATTCCCGGACATTCCAAGACCAGCTGTGCGACGTCCGCCTTGAGCCTGGCCAGCTGTTCGGTCAATGTCGCGGGCAGGCTGGACACGGTATCGATATCGAATTCGGAACCGTGCGAACCGACCAGTTGCACCTCAATCGGCAATCGCGACATCGCGGCGAGGTCCCGCAGGGAACGTCCCGAGATCACCGCCACCTCGGTGTTCGGCAAGGTCGCGAGCGCGCGCATCGCCACAACCGATCCCGGCTGGGGGTACGCCTGGGATGGGATCTCCACGATTGGCGCGATTGTGCCGTCATAGTCGGTTGCGACGAGCAACTGCGGGCTGCGGGATAGTTCGACCAGGCGGTCCAGCAGCGCAGGCGACAGCTCGTGTTCGGCCCTGCCGAGGTCGGTCAGCGGTCGCGCATGCGGCGCGGCCGGGTCCCAGCCGTCCACCTCGGGTGACGTGCTTACCGGCGCAATCGGGTCAATGCGTTCCCGGATGAGCGGAATGCCCATGGTGTTGAGGATTTCGGCTTCGTGGCTCATATCCGATGGCTCCTGGAATGGATCAAAGGCCTGGGCGCCATTGCCGCGGCGGGTTTATCGGTCGATGTCAGTGGGTCGACTAAAGCGAACATTTCTTAGCCGGTCCGGACTAGCCTACGCGCGGTTAGCCCGCCCAGCACAAACAGCACGCCGCTCATCAGTGCAACCGCTCCGGTCAGTCCGAGCACCGAAAGCGCGCCGATCCGGGGCACGAAGAACAGCACGGCCGCCAGCACGAGGAACAGGCCGGCGGTCACGACGAAGTCCTGCGCACCTCGGTACCGGCCGCGAACCTCAAGCCAGGAGAACATTTCAAGCAGTCCATTGAGCAGAGCCCAGGCACCTACGACGAGCTGCAGGGTCTGCTGATCACCGGTGAAAGTCAGGAGTCCGATTGCCGCCAGCAGGGCGACGACGGCCTGGATGATGGCGAAGACCCGGAGTCTTGGCGCCACGCCCGGATGCCGGGACTGCCAACCGAGCAGCACGACGGTCGCCAGCAGGTAGCAACCGATGACTCCATCGACGATACCCATCGGCATTTCAAGGTCGAGCGGGTTGCTGTCGTCCCGCGGCCAGAAGATGGTTGCAACCCCGAAAATGACGCCGAGAACTCCGCGGCACAGCAAGATCTGGTAGAACCTGATCGGCCCGGCGGCGGTGCGCTGCGTCGGGCTGCCTGGCTCAGTTTTGCTCACGTCGCGCTCCCGGCGGATCGGGGCACGCGGTCATTCTCGAATATCACCTATTAAGCCTACTTGAGTTCAGCCTTTCGGCGCGTTTCGTGGATATCCGGCCGGTTCAGTCGCGACGGCGGAAATACGACATCGCGCAGGATGCCGAGCGGCTCGATCGCCATCCGGCGGGCCCAGCGCCAGCCGTTCATCCATGGCCGCGACGCCACCATGTGGATCCGGACCGGACGAGCGGGCCCCGCTCCCGCGCCGCCCGATGCCGGGCTGCGCACCTGCGCCTCAATCACCCGTCGCGCCCGGGCAATGTGATAGCTCGAGGTGACCACGGCAATGCTGCCCCAGCCGTGCCGCCGGACCAGCTCGGCAATTGCCTGCGCCTCACCTCTGGTGTCATCCGACGGCGGAATGAACGTTCCGATCAGCACCTGGCGATGTGCTGCCTCGCTTCGCGAGCGACGGCGGATGGTGATGGCGTTCGCCTCAGAGGGCCTCTGCACCGAAAGGATCAGCTGATCGCTGACACCGTTTTCGACCAGCGAAATCCCCACCGGCACGCGTTCCCGGTATATCCCGCCCAGCACGATCACGGCGTCCGCGTGCGCCGGCGGTGCCGCCCTGGGCGACACGAACTTTCCGCGCAATACCTGCGCGGTACAGGCGGCTGCGGCCGTGGCCAGCACAACAAGGCCAAGTATCCTGCCGAGGTCCGCCATGAGTACGAGCCTAGCGTTTCGCGGCGCCCGCGTCGTCCGCGGCATCGGTCGCCGCAGCGGCTCGGCAGGACCGTGGCCTCGGTCGCAGCATGACCCGGAATCGGTCGCGGCTTCGGTCGCCGCAGCGGTTCAGCAGGACCCCGGCATCGGTCGCCGCGGACCGCGGCCTCTGTAGCGCGGGTAAACATCGATCCTCGATCTATTCTTGGGGCTCCGGGACAATGTCTGTATGGTGTGACGTGGCGCACATGGGCTCCCTGGTTGAAGAAGACCACTGTGGAAACGTTCGTTTTACATAGGAGTAACGCGAGCGGCTTAGCGTCAGGTACGTACGGACGGCAAGGGACCGTCCGAAGATCTGGAGTAACACGTGGACGTCAACATCCCCGACACCGCTATACCCGCTTGGGAACGCCTCGCAAAGGTGCTCGAAACAGTTCAAACCCCCTGTCAGGCAATGCCCGATTACTGGCAGACACCAGAGAAAGCCACGATGCGCAAGGCCGCTGCCATGTGCAATTCCTGCCCCGCGCTACAAGCCTGTGCCAAGTACGCCCGAGTAGCAGCCGAGCCAACCGGCGTATGGGGAGGAACTCTTCCCGGACGACGGATGACGGTCGGCCGTTAGCCGCACTGTCAGGCGGGACATTTGCAGGAGCTGGCGGTGAATCGCCGTCCCAATCCGCCCAGATAGTGAGAACTGGCAGGTTACCGACGAGTTAGCTGCTGCAAAAGTCGCCGGGCCGCCTCGCCGCTGGAGTCGCCAACCTTAGGCTGGCGCGGCCCGCCAGGGCACAGTCGCACCCCCTGGCTGGCACGTCCCGACCGGCTTTCGTCGGGACGAACTTCGAAGTTTAAGGCAACAGGGCACTGAAGCGCTCGGCGGCCGCCGTCCGGGCCTGGTCATCGCGCAGCTCGAACACAATCTCCCTTGGATCCGCGCTCGCCAGCGCCCTGCGTCGTCCCCAATTCACCACGGCACTGCCGAACAAGATTGCCGCCCGGCTCATGCCGCGAGCCCGAACGCTGGCGTGGTCCGACGTCGGATAAGCCTCTCGGATCCGAGCCGACGGAACGTCAAGCAGCATTGTCATGACGGGTTTTCCTCTCCATCAATAAGTGGAAACGCGTTGATGTGAACCTGTACCGGACGTGCGCCTGGCTCGTCCTGCCCGCGATACTTCGCGAGCACCGAATCATGAAACTTCTCGAACTCCGCCGAGATCTCCGCCAGCTGCTTGCTGGTCAGCTTGAAGTGGGCGGTCGTTATCGTGCTGGCGTCGACCCAGTGTTTGGGGAGTAGCTCGAAGCCATTGACTACGAAGTGACTCAATGCCTGCTGGCGAGTGTCTTCGAACTCGCGGGAGACCAGTTGCGATGCCGCGCGGGTGGCGGGATCGGTCGCGAGGTCCGGAGTCGCAAGGGTGAGTCCGCCCGGCATCACTTCCCACCAACACTCCCGCTTGGTTCCCTTGCCTTCGACTTTGCGGATGAATTCGTGTCGTGCCAGCTGCCGAAGGTGATAGCTGGTCGATCCACTCGATTCGCCAAGCCGCTCTGCCAATCCGCAGGACGTATTGGCGCCGTAACTCCACAACGTCTCAAGGATGCGAATCCGGAGCGGGTGCGCGAGGCCCTTGAGTGACGACGAGTCAACAGTGCGTCCCCTCATGTCGGCCGATTTAGGAATGGTCATACCGGAACCCTAGCCTTACAAAGATTCCTTTGCAACTGTTTATTTGCAAACGTATCTTTGGAATTCCCGCTCAAGGTGCACCCCAGCCCAAGAGAGTCGGAGGACGGGCACGACAATTGCAGGAGCTAGGCCGGTTTCGGGTGGGAATTCTGCTCGGATGGTGAGATTTGCTGGGTTACCGGTGAGTCAGCTCCTGCAAACGTCCGGGCCTGGCATGCCCCGACCGCCGATACTCCTGCTCCGGCTGAGGTGCCGGGAGCGATGGCAGCGGGCCAGGCCCGGGAAGTCAGAGTCCGCCGGCAACCCGGATCGTTGTGCCGGTGATATAGGCCGCCGCCGGCGTGAACAGGTACGCAACTGTGGGTGCGATATCCTCAGGCTCACCCGCCCTGCCGAGCGGAACCCGGGCAGCGACCCGGTCCGGGCGGCCGGGATCGCCAGCGGCGGCATGGATACCGGTTCTGATCGTGCCGGGTGCTACTCCGTTGACCCGGATGCCGGCGGCAGCAACCTCCCTGGCCAGGCCCAATGTCAGGGCATCCACACCTGCTTTGGCGGCCGCGTAATGCACGTACTCCCCTGCCGAACCAAGAGTGGCCGCCGCGGACGAAATGTTCACGATGGTGCCGCCACGTCCACCACTCTCGGTCGACATGGCTTGAACCGCCCGGCGAGCGCACAGAATGGTGCCGGTCAGGTTGACGTCGATCACGCTGCGGATCACTTCAGCCGGAGTGCCGGCGAGCGCACCAACATGCATCGTCGCACCGGCGTTGTTGACCAGGCCGGTCAGGTAGCCGAACTCATCGAGGGCGGCGTCAAACAGCTGCTCGACACCGGCTGCGGTCGCCACATCGGCGCGAACGGTCAGACACCGGCGGCCAAGCTCTAAGACATGCGCACGCAATGCCTCCGCCGCGCCGTCGTCGCTGTGAAAGCTCGCCACGATGTCGTGTCCCGCGCGGGCGAGCTCAAGTGAAATCGCTGCCCCGATGCCTCGGGTTCCTCCGGTGACCAGGGTGACCTGCGCGCCGATACCATTCATGACGCCATCCTGCCCTAAGCAGGGCAACGGCTAGCGGTTGCGGTAGATCTCCAGCACGCTCGAGTCGTCCTTGCGGCCCATCTCGGCGGCCGCGCCTTCGAGATACAGCACTTTCGCAGCATCCGCAATCGGGGCGGCGAAGCCGTTCTGCTCGGCCGCGTCCACAACCAGCCCCATGTCTTTGACGAAGATATCGATCGCACTCTTCGCCACGTCGAACTCCTCATTGACCATTCGCTCGCCGCGGTCGGAGAACATGAAGGAGTTCGCGGCGCCATGCCGGAGCACCTCCCAGGTAGCCCCGATATCGAGCCCGAGCCGCTCGGCGAACGCGAGTGCCTCACCCGCCACCGCTATGTGCACGCCGCACAGCAGCTGATTGACCAGCTTCATCTTCTGGCCCTCGCCAGGAACCGCGCCGACCACGGGTGCATGTGACGCCATCGCCTCCAGCAGCGGACGCACCACGGCGACATCCTCCGGGTCCCCGGAAACCATCATCAGCAACTCGCCCGTCCCGGCGCGGGCTACACCGCCGGATACCGGAGCGTCGACGATGCGCACGCCGCGGCCGGCAAGCTTAGCCGTCCAGTCCGCGACCGGCTCCGGCCCGACGGTGGCCATGACCAGCACGATCGCGCCGGCCGGGATTGCGGCGGCGAGGTCGGACTCTCCGAACAGCACACTGTCCACCTGCGCCGGAGTCGCCACCATCAGCGCCACCACGTCGGCCTCAGCTACGGCTGCCTCGGCGGATCCTGCAGCCTTGACGCCGAACTCCGAGAGCTGCTGCGCCCGGCCGGGAGCTATATCGAAGGCGGTGACATCGAGTCCTGCCCTACCCAGGCAGCCGGCCATCGGGAAACCCATGGCTCCGAGGCCGATCCAAGCGATTTTTGACATGGTGGGTACCTTCTGTCCGGAGGGGGCGTTTTAGGATTTCGTGCCGGTGAAGATGTCGATGGCGTCGGCAAGACTCTGCTCGGTGCCGACGTTTCCGGCGAAGACCACGTAGGGCACGCCGATTGATTGCGGCAACGCCGCCTTCGGGCTCAGCACCGAGACCAGTCCGCGGAACAGCTGGCCGAGCACGGTGGCGCGGCGGATGCCGAGACCTTCGACGGCGACCTCATGGCTTGTGATACCACCCTTGGCGATAACCCAGCGCGGCTGAACTTCGAGCGCGCCGCGCACGACCTGATTAACTGCCGAAGACACGGTACGGGCGATCCGCAGCGAGTCCTTTTCGTCGATGCCGCGCACCAGGTCACGGCTGGTGTAGACCAGCACGTCGTTCTCGGCCAGCAGCTTCTGCACTTTGGCAACCGCCTCGGCGAGATACTGCTCGCGGGTGTTGACGTCCACGATCTTGTTGACGTCGAGGTCAACCTCGACCAGACCGCACCGATCCTGGGCGACCTTGACCTGTCTGCTGGTGAGGCCGACGTGCGAGCCGACGACGACCAGGCCGTGCGACTTGCCTTCCGGCGCACCGCCGTCGAAGATGTCCGTCGCGGTCAGCGGATCCTTCGCCTCGATGCCGGCGAGCGGCCGGGCAATCGACGGGCCCGCCCGGTAGGCGAACACCTTCCCGGACTTTTCCGCCTCCAGCACGCCGAGCAGAACGACCTCGAGGTCTTCGTAGCAGGTGGCGTTCACCACGATGAACTGCGCATCCGAGGCAGTCAACAGGATCTCGGCGACCCGCTCCGGTCCGCCGATCCGGATGTCATCGAGACTCAGGCTGAGCACGTCGCTGGCTCGGATCTCGCCCGCCGACTTTTCGGCGATGAACTCGCGGAGGTTCGACGAGGAGTAGCCGAATGTCGCATCCCTGGCGAACTCGGTCTCACCGACCGGCTGCGCGTCATCGCCATGCCCGGCGTAGTGCACGTCATCGACGGTGAACCTGCCGGCCTCGAAGAATGCCGGCGCGAACAGAATGCCGTCGAAGCCGGCCCCCGTCGCCAGAATCGACGCGCTGTTCAGTGCCCGCATTTCCGCAACGACGTGCCCGCGCAGGGTGGAGTCGCTGCGCGAAACGAGCGACACCGGCGCATCCAGTTCCGCTCCGATGGCAAAGAGGTCCGCCGCGATCCGGCGGTTGAGGTCGACCGCTTCCGGCTCGTCGAGGCCACGGGTATTCGTGAGAATGAAGCACTCCGACCCGGGCTCTGCCAGGGCCGACCGGTACTCGTCCCGGTCGAAAACCATCACCACGCTGACTCCATGCACGGTCTGTGAACCGGTCGGGTCGTCGTCCAGCAAGGCGATCCGGCGCCCGGTCGACTGGTGAGAAGTACGGATACGCTCGTTCGCGTCATCGATACGGAGTACCTCGGGCAGGTTCGCCAGGACCTCATGCATTGTGGACCTACTCTTCTCTATGTCACGGTGCGCTCGCCGGGCGCAAGTCACTGTGCGCTCGCCGGCTTCGCTGCCGCCGGTTAGCGAACGGCAGCGCAGCCTACGGGCAAGTATTACTTGTCGAGCAACGCGTCCGCACTGTTCCTGAACCGCTTGGTGCCATACATCAGGATCGCGGCAAGGAACGGCAGCACACCGAGCGCGTACACACCCGCGCTGTCGGTCGCCGAGTTGAAGAAGTCGTTGACCTCGGTGCGCAGGATCGGTGCGACGAATCCGCCCAGGTTTCCGAGCGAGTTGATCAGGCCGATTCCGGCCGCGGCGGCGGTTCCGGTGAGGAATGCAGTGGGGTACGACCAGGCGATCGGGCCGATCGACAGGAAGCTGCAGACCGCGAGGCAGATGAACATGATGCCAAGGGCTGGCAGGCCGTTGACGCCGGCCCACGCCGAACCGAATATGCAGATGCCGGTGGAGAGGAAGAGCGCGGTACCGAAGTTCCGACGCCGTGCGACCGTATTGGCTGCGCGGCCGACGAAGTAGCAGGCGAAAAGCCCGAAGAGCCATGGAAGCGCCGAGAGCAGGCCGACCTCGATGCCGACTTCCTTACCGGTCAGCTGCGATACCTGCTGCGGCAGGTAGAACGTCACGCCGTAGACCGCGACCTGGAGACAGAAGTAGATGATGGTGAAGTACCAAACCCGGCCGTTACGCATTGCGGCGAGCACGCCGGAAGGCCCGGTTTCTTCCTTCACAGTGTCTTCCTGGGCCATCACATTCTTCAGCGCCAGCTTCTCTTCGGCAGTGAGAAATTTCGCGTTCTCCGGCCCATTGATCAGGAAGAAGAAGCAGGCGATACCGGCAAGGACGGCGAGCATGCCTTCGATGAAGAACATCACCTGCCAGCCGTGAACGCCCGGAACCTGGTCGCCGATGTTGATCAGCCAGCCGGACAGCGGCGAGCCGATCATTTGAGAGAACGGCTGGGCCAGGTAGAAGATGGCGAACATCTTCACCCGCACCTTGTTCGGGAACCATTCCGCGAGGAACATGATCACGCCAGGGAACAGGCCGGCTTCGGTGACACCGAGCAGGAACCGGAGCAGGATGAACGAGGTTTCGCCCTGCACGAAGGCGAAGCAGGCCGAGACGATTCCCCAGGTGATGGCGATCCGGGCCAGCCAGATCTTGGCGCCGACCTTCTTCAGCATCAGGTTGCTGGGGATCTCGAAGATCGCATAACCGATGAAGAAGATTCCGGCGCCGAGCGCGTAGGCGCCTGCCGTAATTCCCTTGTCCGCTTCCAGCGCGGCTTCGGCAAAGCCCACGTTGGTGCGATCCAGGAACGCCACAACGTACAGGATGACCAGCATCGGCATGAGCCGCCGGGATGCCTTGGAGATCGCCGATTTGAGGACCGGCGAGTCCAGAAGCACGTTTGAAGTTGCCGAAGACACTTAGCACTCCCCTTTGAGATATTGGTTGCTTGATGATTTTGGCCGTGGTTCTGCGCGCGCCGTTCGTTGGCCCGGTGGACGGCGGGATGGTGGGCGGTTCGCCCGGGAGGCTGGGGACTATTTGCCCAGTTTGAACTTCAGGATGCCGCGCAGGTACTCGCGGTTCTGCGCACAGACGGCCAGGCCGTCTCCGCCGTAACTCTCCAGGCAGATCGGGCCATCGAATCCGACCTCGAGCGCGATTTCCATCGCTCGGCGGTAGGAAATGTAGCCTGAGGCCAGCGGCGCCGGCGCGGAAAAGTATGCCCCTGTCGCCGGGTCGTAATCACGCAGATAGTTCTTGATGTGCCAGTAGTTGGTGTACGGAAGCATCTTCTGCAACATGGATTCCCAGTGTTCAACCGGGCGGTGCAGCCGAACGATATTGCCGATGTCCGGGTTAAGTCCGCAGTTCTCGCGGTCGATGTCCTTTACCAGGGCGACGGCGCTGTCAGCGGTGCCGACGTAGGTGTCTTCGTACATTTCGAGCGACACCTTGATGCCCTCTTCGGCGGCGGCATCGCTCAGCGCGCGGATCCGCCCGACGGCGAGATTCCAGGTGGCGGGGTCGTTCTCGGGATCCTTGTGACCGTCGGCCAGCCAGAACCAGTGCGCGTCCTTCTGTTCCTTACTCAGCGGCATGTGCAACCCGAGCGACAGTATTTCGGAACCGAGGTACTTCACTGCCTTGATGGTGCGCATGGCGTAGTCGAAGTTCTGCTGCGCGACCTCTTCATCCGGAGCGATAACGCTGCGGCGGACAACCGAGATCGCGGTGACCCTGAGTCCGGCGTCATCCAGTGACGCCTTGAGCTCCGCGAGCCGATCTGCAGAGAGGTCGCCGGGACGAAGCCAGGTGTCGGTGAAGTCGACGTGATCGAATCCCTCGTGCACAAGTTCGGCGAATACCTTGTCCCAGACGGAACGATCCGCGTCCTGAACCGAGCTGCCATCCGGGAGCGTCGCACCATACTGCAGCATGGCTGCGCCCATTGGCCAGGTTTCCGAGCTATATCTCATCCGTCAATGACTCCCTTGACATCGATTCTTCGCCGCACACCAGTACGACGGAATACTACTTCAGAGATCATATAGGAAATGTCAACGGACGACGAACCTACGCCCGAGATGCTCGGCAGCGCCCACGAGGGTGGCGTATGTCGGGTACTCGTAGGGGTCGCCATCCTTACCGGCACACCTCTCGAGGCGCTGCAGCGTATACCTAGCGATCCCTATTCTCACGGCTGCTTCTGCCTGGGTGATGGGTGAGCCGTCGGGGTCTCCGGCTAGCCGGAAGCCGCGGAGGATCTCGGCCAGTCGGATCGCCACGGCTCGTTCGCCGCCGAGCTGACCGCGGATCTTTGTTCTGGGCACGCCTTCAGCGCAGGCATCCGATGGTCCCGCGGGCACGGTCGAAGGCCGCCACGGTCGTAGCCCGACTCCAACCAATACCGTGATCGACCGACTCGATTCGAGCGCGACTATCGTTGGGGACATGAGCAACGACACCAGTTTGAGGATGCTGCGAAACCGGGTCCTCGATGAATCCGAGACCTTAGCAGGTCTGTTGCGAGCCTGTTTGATGCTGGGGTCTGAAACGCGATCAGACGCGCTTCGTGAATGGGCTGCTTTGGAGCTGAATGGCTATTCAAACGAAGACGCGCTGCCAACCTATCGGTGCATTCCCGCCGGCCTCTTCGCTGATGGCACCAGTGGTAATACTTGGTTCAAAGGCCAACGGATTGGCACTCGCCAACTACCGGCCGAAGTTCGTGACGAAGTTCCCGACTCGGTCAACCTCCGACAACCAATTGAAGAACTGGAACAACTGGCTAACCAACGTGACTCGATAAAGATGTCCATGCAGGGTTTTCCTATGCTCGCAAGCCTCTGGTCTCGTGAGCTTTCGATGTACCAAACGGTCCAGACAATCTATTACCAGATCCCTCGCGAGACGATGGCTGGCGTGGTTGGGAAGGCCCGTACGGCACTGGTTGGTCTAGTGGCCGAGATTGCCGCGAACGTCGGAGACGATGAGATTCCCTCGAAAGGGCAGGTTGATGCCGCGGTGCAAATCATTGTGAAGGGCGGCTCAAGCGACACCTACAACGTTGACGTTGCTACCAATAACGGCGTGATCGGACAGGGTAAGCACTCCGAGCAGAATCAATCCATCGGAGTGAAAGCAGCTGAAGTGGTCGACCTCCTGAAGGCACTACGCACAGCCTTGCCCGATGTTGCCGACGATGGCGATCGATCCGATGTCGAACAAGCAATCGATGACCTGCAGGACGCAATAACGGCCGATACACCAGCACCCGAAGTGATTAAGCGCCGTGCTGGAGCGCTGAAACGTCTCGCTGAACGTGCGGGGGGAGTTGCACTGCAGACAGCGACTGCCGCTGCAACGACAGGTGCTATCGATCTAGCGTCCCAATTCGTGGGCTGAGTGGAGTTTTCCATAAAACGCAGATAACGTATCTTATGTTAAGTAAATACAACTAAACGCGATCAACCGGTATCTACATCGGTTAAATGTTGCTAAACGTGAAGCGCAACTTTGCGTCAACCGCAGAGCGAGCGATAACGTCTTTGCTCTCAATTCGGCGGGCGGTTCAGCTGTAACTTAGGTCGACGATGGCTTGCCAGGACGTGATGGAGGGTTCGCCGATGTCAAGGTTCTCTGCGTCCATCGAAGAATCGCACTGAATGTCGAAGGAGAACGATCCAGTTGCGACAGCTTCGCCCTGAAGTTCGTCAAGCCCATCGCCGTCCGGGCCGCCTTGGACCAGGGAGGCGGACAAGACAGTGTCGAAATGCCCGGTGAAAGTGAACTCCACGGTAGAACCCACTCGTGAGAAGTCGATAGGGCTAATCGTGATGTCGATGTAGTGCTCACTGGGTGGCCCCGCGTTGGTCACACCCGTCGACAACGGTTCGATCGATTCGAACTCGACCTGCGTTCTATCCATTATTTGTCTGCGTAGGCTGTCGACCGGATCGGCGAAAATCTCGCTGAAGTTGCAATCCCACACCTCCTCGAGGATTGTGAGCGCGGTTCTCCCTCTGCTGTTAACTGAGACCACGATTTCGAGCGGCGGCTGACGCTCGACTTCGACGTTCTCTGTTCGCCACGTCTGAAAGTCGGCCTTGTCTTTGTTAATGAGGGCGAGTTTCTGGACGACGCCCGGGGCCAGTTCCTCAAACAGTCTGCGTGACTCGTCATTGTTCAGGTCTGACTCGCTAACTCGCAGCAGAGCCTTTCCGAGGTTCGAGTTGCGGTTGAAGGCGTTCACTCGCTTTATAACGTCGGAGCGCATCCTCTTGGCCTTTTCCAACTTTCCACCAAGCGCGGGTGTCGGGGCCAGGACGTTGCCCCCTTTCCCATTCGGGCCGTTGCAGTCGGCGCAGATCGGCGCGAGGTTCCTTGGATCATCGAGGTCGTAGTCGTCGGGCAAAACGAACGCCTTGAACAGCTCCGTGCGCTTCGAAGGGCTCACGGACTGAGGAATGATGTGGTCGATCTGGGTATCGGTGAAGTCCTTGGGCTTCGAGCACCAGTAGTACCGGTAATTCCAGATGCTCCAGAGCATATACCTCAGTAGCGTGTTGTTCCTGCCGTACCTGACTGCCTTGCTGCCCGATCGTCGGTCGCGCCTACTTGTCATCATCGCCAGAATCCTTCCTCTCCCATGTGATACCTGGCGGAATCTCCTCCCGGGTTAAGGCAGCGACGTCGCCATCCCACCGCTCGTCCGACAGTTCATGGAGGTACGCCGCAAATGATTGTGAACTTTATACGCAGGCTCTCCACTAAAATGCAGTAAAGCATTCTAAATGTCATTAGACTCCATCAAATGCGCTGGGAATGTCTTCCGGAGCCTTGCGGTCGGCCTACTACACTGGCCTCTATGTATGGGCCTTCCGCCCGTTCCACCAGTTTGGAGGCCGTTGCCGCTTGAGTTCAGTACGTATCGCAGCGATGAAATTCGGATCTGAGCGGCCGCGGATTCGACGAAGGTCGCTCGCCGTATCTCTGGTTGTCGGGCTGGCGGCAGTCCAGCTCGCCGGGTGTTCGTCCCCCACCCCGATCGATTCACAACCCGGGTGCTGGGAGAGGACCGGCGCGATGGTTAGCCACGTCGGCGGAGGTCGAGATAGCTCAGACTTTGCCGGGTTTTCAATCAATTCGTTTGCAGACTCGCGGAAGGCACTGATTTCCTACACTCCTGAAGACGACGAGGACCCCGGGGATGTAGTGAGCAAGGACTCCCTCGAGGTGCAACAGCGATTGCCGTCGCACCCCGAAGGAGACACTCATGTTTCGCCGTGTGAGTCGTTGAAAGTCACAGATGTGTACGAGCTGAAGGGATATGACAACGGCCCGGCCACTGTGACCTGGGAGGTCGATTTCGCCGACAACGGCGCCGATGTCGTGAACATCCGTTTCCCCTACCGAAACGAGGAACGGTACTTAGCATTCCGGCCAGCAGAGCCCACAATGGACGGGGCCGCGATCGACCGGTACGACGAGTACACACGGAGCCACAAGCAGCCCGACTAGGATGTGACGGGCAACGCCTGGCCGGGATCTCGGCCCTGGATGATCACAAGGTCGATGTCGAAGTCCTTCCCGTCGACCCTGTTCCCCTCCGGATCGGTGTACCAGCGGTGTGCGTTGACGTTGGCGAACTGGTCGAAGGCCCACTTCGGAGGAAGTGGGAACCCTAGGTTCCCACTGAACCCTGAGGACATATCGGAGACGAACGCGGCCTCAATGAGGTCATTAGCACGGATTCCAACATTGCGGCTCCCGTAGACGCCGACCTTGTAACCCTTCGTCCCTAGCGAGGTCATGTAGCTGCGGACGGCCGAGAGGTACGGCAGCACATTTGACGTGATCTGGTCGTCGGTCACGTCCAGATCGACGGCAAAGTAGATGATGGCGTTGGTTGTGAAGCCAATCTTGGTCGCCGCTGTTACGGCGGCCGCGGCATCGCTCTTTCCTTTTGCTGCGGTGAAATCCGTGATGCTTCTTCCTCCAGTCTGGTAGATCGGGAAGATCCGCAGCCCACGGTTTGATGCCTCCTGGAACTCCTGTCGGGTCAGGGCTTGCTTGGTTTCGGTGTCTTTGAGGGTGGTCAGGTAGCGTCCGATCACCTTGAGTTCATCTGTCTCCTCGTGCCCATTGTGCAAGTGCACGGCGTCGAACGCGCCATTCATCACGGCCACAGTAGCCGCGACGGCGAAATCAGCACCGTAGGCAGGTCGAGTTTTATCGCCGTAACTGACCAGCAGGGCTGCCCAGGTCCTGCGACCGATAACCCCATCAACGCCGATCATCATGAAACGCTGGAACTTGAGCACCTGATCGCGAGTGTCGCTGGACCCGAGGAAGCCGGTGAGCGGCACGGAATACCCGTTGACACGTAGGGCACACTGCGCCAAGATCGCGAGATTAGTACCGTCGCTGGGAGTACCATTCGGGATATCCTGAAAAGTCCCACCTCCCCAGATGCCGTCGACGGCGTGGTTCCCCGGTGTCTCGACCTGCAAAGCCATGATCAGGGCGCGGTTCGTGCCGGCAGTGTAGACACCATCGGCAGGGCGCAACCCCGTGTAGGCGAAATACTTGTTGTTCAGTCTCTGCTGGACTTCCCGGATACTTGCTGACCCTGCCCGGATCAGCTTGTAGGCGTCCATACTCATCAGACCCTTGACGATCTGCGGGTAGGCTTCTCCGCTCTTGTCTGGCACGTTCGCGTCGGTCTGCAAGGCCCGTACCGCATTCTTTGTGGCGGCTCCGTACGTTCCAGCACCGTTGGGAGAATCGGCGCCGTACCCCTTGCAGATGAGACCACCCTGAACGATGCGGATCAGGTTCTTGTTGGCCGTTTTCTCGTTGATCGTCGGGCACTTGCCCAAGGTCCCATCACCGAAGACCCCGTCTGCGGTGAGACCGAGCTCGTACTGCAGCGCCCGGGTGAGCCCGCGTATGGTGCCCCAACCCGTGAGACCGTCTTCGCCAAGCTTGACCCAGCCAGAGCGTCCCCCGTAGGTCTGGTTGAGGTAAACCTGAGTCTCTTTGACTAGCTCATCAGCCACATTGTCTCCTATAAATCGAACTTCGCTTTCAACGTCCGATTTGGACGTTACAACCAACCTAGCCAGGGCCACTGACAGTCTCTCCTCGGATGTGTCTCACCACAGCGGTTGTAAGGTGCGCAGGCGGCCTATCAGCGGAGGATTCTTGAGAGAGTCGGACGTGGAGAGACGATTGAGCCACTGATCAAAGTCCGGCGTCGCTTGCTTCTCGAGTTCTCATCACTGTGGCCACTCCTGGCTGTCACTTTTCGGACGCTACGCTTAGATCACGAATCGCCTAAGGAAAGACGCGGTGACATGAATATGGTCAGCGCCGTACCGTCGCCGACGGTGGCTCCCCAGCGAAAGCAGCACCACGCACCGATGGTGTTGGCGGTTGTCGCGCTTGGTGTCTCGTTCCCCCTTGTCGTTCCAATCGTCATGCTCTTCCTGATAGTCAGCCTCATTAGTGACCTATCAGGTGTTCCGCTCTCCTTTGCGGTGTGGATCGTCGTGCTGGGTGTTTTTGCCTACTCGGCGTTCGCTATAACCCTCATCAATCGCACGCAGAGCAGACGCGCGGCATGGATCCTAGCCACGACATCGACGCTCTTGATCCTTGCCGCGGCAATCCCGGTGCTGGTGCTTTTCGGATATATGGCGATCGACCAGTTAGCCGAAGAGGTCCCCTGACGCCCCACAATCCCACCGAGTCACAGGAACGGTTTGGGATCGTGGGGCCGTTAATCAGCTTCGGGACAGGGCGTTGTACTTCTCAAGGATTGTGTACAGGCCGTAATTGCGGCGTCCGTACTCTGTAGCGTCAGCATTGGTGCCGTTGTATCGGGCAAGAACAGCCCGGACGCTGGCGGCTGAGAAGTTCCAGTAGTCCACTCCGACGCCGGCCTGGTTCGCCGCTCGGATGAGGACGAGCGCGGCTTGAGCGATGTTGCCCGCCTCCTCCTGAAGGTTCTGCCACATCTGCCAGACGTCTCTCCAGTTGGCAGCATCGAACGTCCGGCTGGAATAGATCCCCTTGCCGACGGCGAAGTTGGTGGCATCGATAGCGGTGCGGGCGAAGATCTGGCACACGCCAGTGCTGGAGTCGTCAGGCAGCTGAGATGGTGGAGTGATTCCGGCCATCCGCGCCACGTAATAATCTTTGACCGCCACGTCGGCGGCAGCATCCAGTCTGTTCTGCAGGCAGTACTCCCACAGCAGCACAGTCTGGATGAGTGCTTTCTTCATGTTGTAGGAACGGCTTAACCTCGTGGTTAGAGCGTCAAACTGAAGCATGAACTTCACGTTTGCTGCCCGGTCGAGATGAATGGCGACAGCTTTCTGTGGCCCGGTCATGTTTTGGTCGAACCAGGCGACGATCTCGTTAGTCATCTGAGTCGTGTACGCGGCATCGAACGCGGTGTCGTGCGCGGCCGGTGCGGAGACAGAGCTTTGCCCCTGATCGCGCCCCGACACGATGCTTTTATCGATGCGAAACTCAGGGTCCGGGTCCTCGAAGTGGAACTCCTTGATCTGGTTGAACGCCCAGTTATCCGGCATCGGGTACCCCAGGTTCCCGCTGAACCCCGTGGACATTCCGCTGACGAAGCTTCGGCTGATACCCGTTTCCCTGGAGACACGAAGGCACACATTCCTCGACCCGTACACGCCCGGCAAGTACTTGCTGCCGCTGAACCGGAGCGCAGAAACCACGCCGGTAAAGTACGCCAAGATCGTCGATGAGATTTCTTCGTCGATGGCGTCGTAATCGACAGCGAAGTAGATGATGGTTCCCCGGTGGAATCCGTACTCTTGAGCGGCGTCATAGGCTGCCACGCCGTCGCGTTCACCTTGCTCCCGGGTGAAGTAGCTGGCGTGACCGCCGTAAGTCTGGAAGATCGGGAAGAGGCGCAGCTTGTTGTCGAAGATCGCAGTGGTCTCCCCCGGCTGTATCTTCTTGTCGAAGGCGCCGGCACTGGTTGCGTTCGTGAGGTAGCGGCCCACCACTCGGTACCCGGCAGCGTACAGCTTTGCAGCTCGAGCACTGGAGATAGGGAAACGGGTATCGGCGCCGGTGCCAGGACGTTCAGCGTCACCCGTGCTGACCAGCAGTGCTGCCCACGTTTGGAAATCCCCCTTGCCGGTGACCGGCAACACCATGAAGCGTTGAAACTCGCTGACGGACGAGCTCGTCGACGCGGTGAACGAACCGTCGAAGGGCACGGTGCGGTCATTGAAGATCATCGCTGCCTGGAACAGCCGCACGAATTTCTTTGCAGTGTCGGCCGACCCGACCGACAGAACCGCCTGGGCTTTGATTCCGCTAGCGGTTCCTGCGCCATAGATTCCATCGGCTGCGGCGTCACTCTGTCCGAGCTCGAACTGTAGTGCGCGAACTAGGGCCTTCTGCACGTCCCGTGAGAAGTTCCCGTCACAGGGGATGATCATGAACTTCTCGCGCTTGGTGTATGTCGCGTTCAGCCACTGCTGGACCCGCCGTACCGCCTCAGTTCCACCGGACGTCACGACATAGGCATCCATGGTGAGGAGGCCACGGAACACCTTCGGAGTGATCCCGATCCCTCCACCGAGGCCCATGTCGGTCGTCAATCGAGAAATGCCACTCTTGGTGGTTGCGCCGAAGATCCCGTCGGTGCCGCCGCCGTCATATCCCTTGCAGTACATGGCGCACTGGACAATGATCCTCACGTTTTTGTTCGTTGTGTTCTCATTCACGACCGGGAACTGTGCCGTCAACTTCGCAAGAGTCCCATCACCAAAGATCCCATCCACCTTGGCGTCCCCGAGCTCGTGCTGCAGGCCTTTGGTGAGTGCCTTGATCGTTGCGAAACCGGTAATTCCGTCCTCGGCCACAGCCGTGTAACCGTTCACGCCTTTGTATGTGGCGTTAACCCACTGCTGGGCTTCCCGTACTGCTTCGTCAGCCATGGAGCTCCTAATAATCGAACCGAAACGTAATCGTCTGATTACGTCGTATGGGAACCGTAGCCAGCACTACTGACAGCGAGTCTCGCTCCGCGAGGGTCCTAGGTCCGCCGGCATCTTGAGCTGGCCTGTCAGTGGTCGGTGCAAAAATGACGATCTCCTGCCAACAGGCCCCGGCGGGGCTAGGGCAACGAAACTAGGCGTCAGGAGAGGACATCGGCATGGCGGTATTACATGGTGCGGACGTGTCGCACTGGCAGGGCGCAATCAACTGGTCGAAGGTCGACCCGGATTTCATAATCTTCAAGGCCACGGAAGGGACGAGCTATACCGATCCCACCTACGCGGCGAACATGGCGGCTGCTCGGGAAAGGGATCTCCTGGTAGGGATGTATCACTTCGCCAAGGGCGGCAACGCTGTGCAGGAGGCCGACCACTTCCTGTCGAGAGCTGGCCACCGCGCCGGTGAACTCATGGCGTTGGATTGGGAAATCGACCATCGGGACCCCGATGGCTGGGCCGCTGAGTGGCTAAGGCGCGTGGCAGCGAAAACAGGAGTAGTCCCGCTCATCTACATGAATACCTCCACGCTCAAAGCCCGATCGTGGACGAAAGTCCGGCGCACGGGGGCAGGACTATGGGTAGCGCGGCCGGGAAGCAGCGACCCAGGGACCGGCCCTTGGCCGGTCCGAGCACTCTGGCAATACAGCTTCAAAGGAAGCACCCCAGGTATCGCCGGCGACGTTGACCTCAACTACTTCGCTGGCGATCAATCAGCATGGAAACGCTACGGAGGTGGTGGCACCGGCTCTACACCGCCTCCCGATACCAAGGCAGCGCCGAAATTTCCCCTGCCTGCTGGTTCCTACTTCGGCCCCAAAGACGGACCGTCCACGTCGGTCAGCGGCTACTACTCACACAATTCCGATCTCCAACGCTGGCAAACCCAGGTGCGTTCCCGCGGATGGGCTATAGCCGTCGACGGTCTCTACGGAGATCAGACAGCCTCAGTAGCCCGGCAGTTCCAGGAAGAGAAAGGGCTCACTATCGACGGGCTTGTCGGACCCGAAACCTGGACTGCCGCATGGACCTCGAAGGTGACACCGTGATCGCGCACCGGTCCATCAATCCATCGCATACCCACGGCCGAAAGGGCAGCCCTGGTGGTGACAGCTGGACAGCAACATGTCTAATACCCAGATAAGCGCTTGTCGCGACGATTGTTATGCGCTCGACACATTGAATTGCGACCTTCGTGATTTGCTGGTGAACAAGTAGATATCCCCCTAGATCGGATAATCCCCTCATGCTCCGTCGCTCCACTTCGCTTTTCACATTCCTCGCCGTCACATGCCTCAGCGTCGCCCTATCTGGCGGAGCGGCCATGGCCGATGATGAGACGACGTCCCAGGAAGAACAAGTCGTGGAGCTGGGTCCGGCAATAGCTCAGTTGAGCGATCAAAGCACGGACGAAGACGAGTTGTCGACTAAGGAGCAGGAGCTCCTCACGACCGATCAAACAAAGAAGGTCACCGTTGACCCTGAGTCCGGAGTCGTCGAGTCAGTGGTGGCTATCGCGGGGCCCGCGGCGCTCACCCCGACGAGAAGCAACTGCTCGAACAACCGTCCTTGCTGGATTGGAAACGTACCCAGCTTTAACTTTGGGTTCGCTGGAACCGGCACAGCAAAGGGCACATGGCCTTCCCGAGGAGCGTTCAACTCAAGGAACAGGGATGCGCGGATCTGCTGGACGACAAAAATAAGCGGCCCCACCATCTGCACCAGCCGGATGGGACATAACACTGAATACAATTTTAATGGCGCCCGCAATGTCACCGGTAAAAGTGTCCGGCTCTACTAATCAGCCTTGACACTAGGATCCACCCCATAATGGGTATCGAATAGCCACCTGACAGGTCGCCTGCCGAGTCACCGTTCGGCGACCGGGCGCGTCCCCTCTTGCCGGTGGAACGTAGGGGTGGAATTGCACTACTCAGCGACTGCCGCTGCAACGACAGGTGTATCGAACTAGCGTCCCAACAGTGATTTAGACCGTTGGATGCCGTTGGTCTACGCGGATGCGGTCGCCTTGCTCTCTTCGTCCACCTTGGCGAGTGCTCGGGAAACGGATGACTTGCCAACGCCGAGCACTTTCGCGATCTGCACGATGCTGCGTCCGGTCGCGTGCATCTGCACCGCGGCGGCGGTGCGCTCGGGCGTCATGACGGACGGGCGACCGCCAACACGCCCATTGGCGCGAGCGTGTACGAGGCCGAGCCTAGTGTTCTCTCGGATCGTCGAGATCCGGAGCTGGGCGAGCACGGCCATGATGCTTACGATGACTTCTCCCATTGGTGTCGACGTGTCGACGTCGAGGAAGGGCTCAGTGAGGCTTCGGAGCCTGACGCCGCGCCGCCCAAGATCACAGATCAGTTCAATAGCCATCTGTTCAGTCCCGGCGATGCGATCGAGTGCACGGATCATGAGCATGTCTCCCTCGCGCAGATGCTCCAGGCACGCATTCCACTGCGGCCGGTCGGGCGCACGAGTGGACTCTCCGTGGTCGACAAACACGCGAACCGCGCCAGCTGCTCGCAACTCGGCTTCTTGCGCCTCGGGTTTCTGCTCAAGCGGGCTCACCCGGGCGTAACCAATCACCCTGCTCATCTCCCCTCCCCCAACCCACCGGGCCCCCGTCCGGGTGCGCGCGTGATCCGTGCCTGGGGTGTGCTCGATGGGCCACCATGGCGGCGTTGGACGGCACCTGAGGGGCCTGTGGGGAATGACAGCCGAGCCTGCTCGGCGGCCCGCCACGCGGCACCCCGCTCAGCGACCGGAGTAGCCTTGGCGACGATCTCGCCAAACATGCCACACAACGGCGCGAGATCGCGATGCTCGGACGCTGCCCGACATGCGGCGTCGTTGGTTGATCCGCGCACGGCACGCCAATTAAGCTGCCATCCAGCGTCCCGAGCGACACGGTTCCAGAAGACACGCTGTGTGCGGCCGTTGCCCTCACGGAAAGGATGCACATAGTTGAACTGGTCGTAGTGATAGGCCAGCCGGTCAATGAACCGGTCTCGGTCCATGCCACGCAGGTAGTTGTCGGCGTGCAGCTCCTCTGCGGCGAAGCCGCCGGCGCGCTCGATCATCGACACAGGCAGGAAATGCTCAGCTCCCGCGACATTCTTACGGATGTCGACCGTGCGCGGCTCCCCCGCCCACTCGTAGACGTCCTGGAACAGTTGGCGATGAATCGCACACAGCTCATTAAGGTCACCCGTCGCCTTCGGCGGGTGATCCATGAGCTGCATCAGGCGGGCAAACGAAAGGTCGCCCTCCGCCTCATCGAGAGCGACCTTCGTTCGGGCGCCGATCTTGTTCCTCAATAAACCCGTCTCTGGATCGAGGTACGGGTCAGCGAAATCAGCCGAGGCCATAGCGGGCGCGGGCGCGGGCAACCAGCTCATCGGAATCGATACGGCCGGCGACGTACTCTTGGGCGTCCTCACGGCCAGCGTCCGAGACGTGCAGACCCTCCATCTCGCCACTGTGAATCGCCTCAGCGACCCTGCGTTCACGCTCAGCCTGCGTGGTCGCAGTGACAGTCGACGTCGCCATGGCTCACTCCTCTTCGCTCGGGTACCTTCTTCCACCATTCTATCGCAATTCCCGAAAACGGTCTAGAGATAGTTTCGGTCGCACTTTCTGGTTCGCCCACTGGTCTGTGAATCGCAGCGGTCACCGCCCGTCCGCTGGGCCCGGCACGCGTGGGATCAGTTGTAGTCGGCGGTGATAGCGCGGGTTATGCCGTCAAGGCAGATGGTGCCGCCGTGAGGGATGATCCATTGCGGTCGAGTGTGGCCAAACGGAACTCCAACGCAGACCACCATTGGAGTAATATCGAGCGATCCGCTCGGCGGTTGACGCTGGCAGCCGAAGCTCATCACACAGCCCCCGCGCGGGGAGCGATGCCTTGCCAACGATCCGATGTCCCGGGCGGGTAGTAACCCACTGACATGAAGTCGATCTCGGTCGCATGCACCACTAGTACTTCATAGCCCTTAACGTCCTCTAGCTTCCGTCTGCCCGATAGCCGTTGTTGGATGCAACCGGATAACAGGATAGATCGGTCCGGGCCTTCGTCTGTAGATGGTGTTCGGGAAAGTAGAACTCCTTGCACCCACGCACCACTCTTCAGTTGAATTCCGACGTGCACTTCACTTTCTCCTGGGCATCGGGTGTCGAAGGCTTCCTCCCAGCCGGAGGTTTCGTTGATAGAGCCACCGAAGCGCTGGAGAAACTTAGTCCGGCGTTTGTACAACTTCTCACCACCGAGCAAGAAGCCGATCACAGTTGAGAAAGCCAAAAATCCTAGTAACCAACCTACGGTTGAAGTTGGATGGCGTGAGAAGACTCGATTGGGATCGAGAACAATTGATTTCATTGTTTCGCTAATACCTGGTACGACAAGACTGAAGATGAATACGATCAAGACGATGACCACCCAACAGAGGGCGCTCACCGCAACCACAGCGGCGACCTCGCGAAAGGGCGATCGGCGTGTTGTTGCACGGTGCCCTGCGGTGGCGTACCGGTACGCCAGGCCAGGAAATATTAAAAAGATGTAAAATAGTATGCCAATTGGGTCAGAGGGCACTTTGTCTCCAATTTGAGCTGAAGCAGATAAGGACAGGGGTCTGATGACAGAGAAGAATAGATCGCAACGTACACATGAGAACAAGGCACCGCAGCGCGTGGTCTCGAAGGAAGGGCAAAAACCCGCTCGAGTTCCAATTATTCCTCAAGGCTCTTCCCCTGCAAATAAGCCCGGTCCGCCTAAACCCAAGAAGAACTAGCGCCGGACCCGACTAGTGGGGGTTGGTTTTAGCCATCGTTGGCTTACCATCATCACATCACCAATATGAAAGCGAGGAATCATGGCTAAAGGCGACATCGACACCTACCAAGAAGATGGTGATTGGAAGAGCAAGCGTCAAGGTAGTAGTAGAGCGTTCGCGGTCGGAGGGACCAAGGCGGAGCAGCAAGCAGTAGGCCGGGAGGCTGCCAAGCGGGACGGCGTGGAACACACGATCAAGAAAACAGACGGAACAATCGGCGAGAAGAACTCCTACGGCAAGGATCCCAACCCGCCGAAGGGTTGAGCTCGAGGAACTTGGACCACTCGCAGTCACGACCGAGTTTGTTACCGCGGATGAGGTCTGGGGTGAAGGTGAACAGGAACTTCTATCGACTGATCCCGAGCGGATTGGAAAAGGAGCCGCCAGTTGGACACCGCGACCGAAACGACTAACAGACGCACGAACGTTGTGCGGACAGCACCAGTTGTCAGCGAGAACGGATCGTAGCGTCAACTATCGATAGTGTGTGGTCATGTCTGGCTTCGAATTCACGGCCTCCCTCGTCGGCTCGCTCGCCTGGCCACTCGTGGTTCTCGCGGTCGCGACGCTTTTTCGACGTCAACTCGCCACCCTGCTCGCCCGGCCCTTCACAACCCTCAAAGCTGGACCATTGGAAGTGGTTTGGAGTCAGGAGGTCGCCGAGATTGAAGCGAACCTCGGTGAACCTGCCCTGGAGGAAACACGACGACTCGACAGCGCTCGACCAAGCGAGCAACTGGCCGAGATTGCGCGCATCGCACCGGCGGCGGCGGTTTTACAGGCATTCGCTCAGGTGGAGGCACAGTTGAGGCAGCTTCTCATCGACGCAGGCCTCGCCACCGGCAGAGGTAGTGCGACACAGCTTGTCCGTCGCGCTCATGAGGCTGGCCTCGTGCAGGTGGAAACGGTCAAAGCTGTTGAAGGGATCGCGATGTTGCGCAACCTGGCGGCGCATGGGCACGAAACCGGCTTGGACGAGGCACGGGCACTGGACTACCTCGCCCTGACTGACGCTGTGAGCTACGCACTGACCCAAGGGCGTAACGGGCCACCTGGCAGCGGTACAGCCGCGCCACCCCCTCAAACCAGGAAACCCTAGACGGCACGCTTCGCGTCCGCGTCTGACAGCCCGCCGCATATCTCGTTTAGCCGATCGGATGTTTCCGTACCGAGTGCTGTACTACGTCACCAATACAAGCGTCGTGATACTCACGCCTACGCTCATCAAAGAAGCAAACCCGGATACTGGCAGCACCGGCTCGACAACTGACCTCCGCAAGACCCGGACGGACGCGATCGCTGCCCACGTCCGGAATGCGCAGGGCCACGTCGTGGAGACGGGAGCACCGAAGCCGTGCCCACGGCCCCGCAGCACCCGTACACCCGCTCGCTCATGGCGATCCGTCGACCGCGGGACGCGGTGCGCGCCGGCCGCCCCAGGCGGCAAGCGCTACATGGAGGTGAGGATCAGCCCGATGCCGATAGCGCAGATTGCTATCCCCGCTACGAGGTAGAAGATGCGGGACTTGCTCCATTTGCCCGGCTGCGGATCCGTAGGCTGCTGCGCCATGGCTGGTTTCTGCTTTCGATTGTCGATGATGGCCAGCCTTCATCCTCGCACCGGCACAGGCGCGGTTCAAACGGCATCCCCATATCTGGAAACACATTTTCTGTCGAGGGATCGGCCAGCGGGAGGCCTACAACTTTTCCACCTGGATCACTGCCGTTTCGTTCGCCCCAGCGTGATGAGCAGCCTCGGCCAGCAACCACACCAGACTCGCCACGGCGACTACCGACCATTCAGGGACGTCAAACCTTAACGTCACACACCGACCTGGATTGCGGAGTTCCCATCGAGAATCAAATTGTTCCCGTTGCCCACCAGTACCGCCCGGTTTCCCCGTCGCCACGGCGAATGCGGCGATACTGACTTCGTTCAGCCACCCGAGGATTGCCTCGGAAACCTGCTTCTTAGATCTCGCCAACCAGAGCGTGACCTGTGCACCTTGGCCTCCCTCCTCGTGCGGAACGGCGAACAGGTCGGCCGTTTCCAGCCATCTCCAGTAGCTATCACAGTGAGCGTTAAGCGGCAGTTGGATCCTCACTCCGGATAGCGTCCACTCACCCAGCCGGTCGATTGCGGCGGCAGCCGAGTGCATGACAAGCCCGATCGGGAGTGGAATCCGAGCGGGAGAGTTCAGGGCCGCCTGAAACCACGCAAGTTCATCGTCGTTCGATCCCTCGACATCGCTGCTGTCGAGGCACCAGAACCCCTCGTGCATCTGAAGCACGTCTAAATCCCTGTCGGCGCCGGTGGAATTTCCGAGCAGTGCTGAGGCTGAATGAAAGTACCCAAAGGCACTTTCGGCTTCGAGATCTCCACTCCGCAAAGCTTCGATCATGGCGGGGTGCCTTTTCAGTGATCCGGTCAGAGCTACGACGATCGGCGAAAAAGGTGAGTGCTTTTCGCTCGCCACGGTCAGCCTGTCATAATGTTGAGTCTCTCGAGATCAGTCGCCAACCGAACAGTTTTGGCATCGACCACATTAGTGATGCCGTTCTTCTCGGTAATGTACGCCTGACCCTGACTGTCATACATAGACAGCTCCCCGATGACCTCCGGAGTATTTCGGAGCGTAGATCTAATCTTCGCCTTCCAGCCTGGCGAGTTACTCACGACAACGGCCCCCACTTCAAGGGACTCATTCTTCTTACCTTCTGCGCTTGTCGGCACTGACACTCCCTTCTTTCCGTAGGCAGTATCGACCCCGACTTGCTCGTACGTCTTGCCAATTTCACCTTGTTACCTCGGCGGAATTCGACTCACCGCTACGGTCGTCAAGCGCCGTCCCAGAACCATGGCGCCGCAGGCGGAGCGTGGGCACTCGGGCGTCAACCCCGGCGAGCCGCCGCGGATCCCACTCAGCCCGGCGAGGAGCAGCAGCTTCCGCCCTCACCCGCACTTCCGGACGCGCCATCGGGCAGGTCCAGTGCCGGGTTGCGATCCAGAAAACCGTGGGGCTTGAACAGGAACCCGGAGTAGTCCACCGGCATGACCGGCCAATCCTCGGGTCGCGGGATGTGCGTCGGGCCGAAAACATGCCAGAGCACAATGTCGGTGTCGTCGATACCCCGATCGGCCTCGGTCCACTTGCCGATGCCGTCACCGACGTGCTGGTTGGGGTAGTCGCCTGCCGGGAATCGCTCGGCCGGGTCGAAGCGGGTAACCCAGAGGTGTTCTGTGGCGAACTCCGCCCGGGACGCCACCGATGAGCCTGGCTGCGCCATCAGGGTAGGACCCGGCTGCGGGATCAACTGGTAGGCGGTCGGCTGACCAACCTGGTTGCGCCGCCCGGGATTCGTCACGTACCACGACCGGCCGACGCTGGTGTCGGCCTTCCTCCTGCCGGCGCGTTCGGTTTCCAGCGGTGTACGCCGGAAGGTGAAAGCGTTGCCGTGCGGATTGGCTTCACCGGTTGGGATCCGCACCACCTCGGCTTCTTCAACCGTGTTATCCGGGCCGTCGATGGCGACATCCAGCCGTGCGCAGAACAAGTGCTGATGAACCGGCGCGATAACGCCCGGTGCGACCTCCGGAGCATGCGGATTAACTTCGCCGGGTATCGATGCGCCGGCGAAGACGATGCCGGTCGCCTTCGCCTCCATCTCGATGGTTCCGTCCAGGTAGAAGTACCAGAAGAAGCCGTAGTCGTAGTTGCCCACCGTGGCGAAGTACGAGATCACCAGCCGCCGGGAACGGCGTACCTCAGGCTTCTTGCCCAGTTCGGTGTGCTTCCACAGGATGCCGTAATCCTCTTCGTGCATGCAGATGACCTGCGGTATTTTCACCGGATGGCCGTGGTCATCGGCAACGAAGGCATCGAAGTAATGGATCACGCCCAGGCAGTCGCAGCCGAGCGTGAGCGAGTTGGCGTTCTTACCCAACAGATACTCGCCGGCGTCGAAGTAGCTGATCCAGAACCGGGTGCTGGAGGTGTCGCCGTAGGGGACCACCATTTCCGGAACCGAGGCGCGGTGCAGTACCGAACGATCCTCGTCGCCATCCCGGAAGGTGACGTTGTTCAGCACCAGCCCTTCCTTCGCGTTGAACCCGACTCGAAGCTTCCAGTTCTCCCACTGCACGTGGCTGCCGTCAACGGTAAAGCTTGGGCCCTCGGGCTGGGTGATTTCGATCGGCTTCAACGAAGTTCGCGCCGGACCGACGTGCTCGGCATCGAAGTTTCCCTCCGCCGACGGCACTGGCACGTCACCGGCGTCCTCCACCCGGATCACCCGTTGCTCGGTAAGGTCGATGTGCACGATGAGGCCTTCGACGGGGTGTGCCCAGGGATTGTCGCCGACGAAATTGCGCATGAAGGTCAGCGACCTGATCACCCGTCTACCGACCTCATCCGCCCGGCCGAACGCGCCGGGAGCCAGCGGTGCGGCGAAGGCGAGGCTGGTGTCGGTGATTCCGCGGCGCTCCATCGCCGCCTGCCATTGCGGATCGGCTTTGACGATCTGCTCCGCGAGGGCGTACTCCTCGAATAAGTACTGCGGCTGCCCGTAAGGATGCTCTCCGGTCGTCAACGCGGTGAAGGACACCAGTTCCGCCCTGCCGACCGAGACCACGGCCTCGGCCGCCTCGCCGGTGGCCAGGTCCAGAAGGGTCAGGATGACCTGCCGGTCGAAGTCATCGCCATCGCGATAGTCGCGCAGGTCGGCCTTGTCCGGTTCGACCGGCAACACCTGGGGGAACCGGGTGTTCTCGCCGACCTTGCCGGCATCGACCAAAACCTTGCGGGCCGTGCTGATTTCCTCCGCGGTCAGCGGATCAAGCGGGTGTGTGCCGGTGGACGTGGCTTGCTCGGTGTCGGGCATGACGATGTCTCTCACTCTCCGTAGTGCATCCAGACGCCCTTGACCTCGGTGTAGGCGTCAATTGAGTATGGGCCCATTTCCCGCCCCCAGCCACTGGACTTGAAACCGCCCCAGGGCGCCGCCATGTCGGGCACCGGTGGCATGTTGATGAAGATCGCTCCGGCCCGGATCCCGTTGGCCAGTCGATTAGCCGCGGAAATATCGCGGGTCCACACGGTTGCGGCCAGCCCATAATCGGAATCGTTGGCCCGGTCGATCAGGGATTGCAGCTCGTCGTCGTCCTGATAGGACATCACCGAGAGCACAGGGCCGAAAATTTCCTGCCGGGCGATCGTCATATCGTCGTGCACACCGGCGAAGACCGTCGGCTGGAAGAAGTAGCCACGATCACCTGTGCGTTTGCCGCCGGTCACCAGTTCGGCGCCGTCCGGTACGCCGGTGGCCACCAGCTTTTCCACCCTGGCGATGTGCTCGTCGGAGACCAACGGCCCCAGCTGCGTGCTCTCATCCAGCCCGGAGCCGATCGTCATCCCCTCGACACCGGCGGCGAGCTTGCTGACGAACTCGTCTTCACGCTTCTTGTCCACGTAGAACCGGGTATACGCCGCGCACACCTGCCCGCTATTGAGCAAACCGCCGCTGAGGTTGCCGCCTACCGCGGCGTCCATATTCGCGTCTGCCGCGATGATGCTCGGCGCCTTGCCACCGAGTTCGAGCGTGACCCGCTTGAGGTTGCCGGCACTGGCACGCACGATCGAACGGCCAACTTCGGTCGATCCGGTGAATGACACTTTGTCCACCCGAGGGTGCTCCACCAGCGCCGCGCCGATGCTGCCGTCGCCGGTGAGCAGGTTGATGACGCCGGGCGGGAAGCCGGCCTTCCGGGCCAGCTCGACCAGTCGGATTGCCGACAGCGGCGTCTGCTCGGCCGGCTTGATCACCACGGTGTTCCCGGTAGCCAGTGCCGGCGCGAGCTTCCAGGCAAGGATCATCAGCGGGAAGTTCCACGGTGTGATCAGGGCGCAGACGCCGACCGGCTCACGTCGGGTGTAGTGCAGGGTGGACGGGAATGACACCGGAGAGGTGCTGCCCTCGATCTTGGTAACCCAGCCGGCGTAGTACCTGAAGTGCTCGGCCGCTCCGGTCACGCTCACCGCGCGTGAGATACCGATCGGCTGTCCCTGATCCTTGGTTTCCAACTCGGCCAGCTCGGCGGAATTCTGCTCGATCAGGTCGGCAAGCGTGAACAGCAGCCTCGCTCGCTGCACGGGGGAGATGTCCCGCCAGGCGGGAGAGCCGAATGCCAGCCGGGCAGCCTCAACCGCGGCCTCCACATCAGCCGACGAGGCAAACCCGACCTCGTCGAGCACTTCTTCTGTCGCTGGATTGTAGGTCGGAAAGGAACCACCGGATGCCGGAACCCACTCGCCGTCGATGAACAGCTTCGTTGCCATATTCTTCTCCCTCTTCGCGACCAGGCCTTGATTCTGCGCCGATGAAACACCGCGCTGTTTCGAGTATGGATTGCGGAAAGCAGGCCGGTCTTGTCGTCGGGGGAACGCATGTTGACCCGCAGCGAAGCAGTCGGCTAGGCCGCCGCTGCGCCACGGTACCGGCTCGGAGATTCCCCGAACGCAGCACGAAAGATCCGGCTGAAGTGCGCCGCCTCGATGAAGCCCCACCGCGCGGCGACCGCGGCGATCGGCAGCCGCGCATATACCGGATCGCGCAGATCCCGGCGGCAGTGTTCCAACCGACGGGCACGAATCCAGCTGGCGACAGTGGTGCCCTCCAGCTGAAACAGGTTGTGCAGGTGCCGGGTCGAAATGTAGTGCGCGCCGGCAATCATTGCCGGACATAGTTCCGGATTCCCCAACTGCGCCTCAATGTAGTCGCGGATGTCGTTGGTGAGTTCCTGATGCGGGTTTGACGAGTCGGGCAGGTTGAGCTCCGCGGCAAACAATGTGGTGATCAGGTCGAGCGCACTGTGCGCGAGCCTCGAGCCGCTGCCGCCGGTGAGCTGGTCGAGGTTATTTGCCAGCTGGACCAGGAAGGGACTCACCAGCTTTCCGATCCCTTCGTCGCCCGGCATCCGTACCGCCGTGAGCTGCCCCACCGCGTCGACCGGCAGACCGATCAAGCTATGCGGGAACATCAGGACCATGGCGCGGAAGTCCTGTTCGAACTCCAGCGTGTAAGGACGGTGGGTGTCGTAGACTGCCAGGTCGCCAGGCCGCAGGGCGGCTTCCCGGTTGTCCTGAATCAGCAGGCCGGTGCCCGAAAGCTGAAGGCTCAACTTGAAATACCTGCGATCGGAACTGGCAATCAGAGACGGCGTCCGCATCACGGTGTGGCTGCTCGCGGTCACCTCTACCAGCGAGACATCTTCGATCACCCGCGAGCGCATCCGGCCGCGGAACATGTCCGCGTTGTTGCTCGTCACCTGAAGCGGAACGAACGATTCGGACACGGCGGTGTGCCATTCGGGAAAACTGTGAGCAATTGACGTATGCACGCGTCCAACATCGTTGGCGGATCGCTGTACATGAATCATCACGTACCTCCTTCTCAGCTGCGCTGGCGCGTGAGATTCCCTACATCGTACACACGGTCCACACCGGGATGCTCCGGTCCGACGTGCATCCGTGCGCCCAGCAACTAGCCACCTTCGCGGTAGGACAAGAACATCTGTCCCCGGTCGCCACATACTCGTAAACATGTCACAGCCGATATCGCCACGGGATGGATCGCCCGAATCCACCGCAGCAAGCGACCGCTCACGCACCGAACTGAAGCGCAATGCGCTGGGTGTCGGCGGAATCGTGTTTCTGGTGCTCGCCGCCGTTGCGCCCCTGACCGGGATCATCGTGATCGCAGGCATCGGAATCGCGATCGGCAACGGTGGTGGGATGCCCGCCTCTTTCCTGATGGCGATGGTGATCCTGCTGCTCTTTGCCGTGGGCTACGCCCAGATGTCGAAGAAGCTGGTCAACTCGGGCGGTTTCTACGCCTTCGTGGTCCGGGGCCTCGGCCGGCCGTTCGGACTGGTCGCCGGCTACGTGGCCCTGCTCGGTTACAACTGCTTCGTGGCCGGCGCGATCGGCACATCGGGTTTCTTCACGGCGACGATCGTCAAGGACCTCACCGGGCTCGACCTCGCCTGGTTCTGGTGGTCGCTTATTTCGGCGCTGGCCGCGTTCGTGCTCAGCCGCCGCGGGATCGGATTCAGCGCAAAGGTGCTCGGCGTGTGCCTGGTGCTGGAGGTGTCAATCCTGCTCGTCCTCGACATCTCGGTGCTCTTCCGCCATGGTCTGAGCTTCGAACCGTTCACGCCGGGACTGGTGTTCTCCGGTTCATTGGGCCTTGGACTGCTGTTCGCCGCGAACGCCTTCGTCGGCTTCGAGGCCACCGGGCTGTTCAGCGAAGAGGCCCGGGACCCAAGGCGAACGATTCCCCGAGCCACCTACATCGCCATCACATTCATCGGCCTGTTCGCCGCCTTCACCACCTGGGCGATAGTCAGCGCCGTGGGCGCCCGGCAGGCACAAGCCGCCGGTCTTGAGCACCTCTCGGCTGGTGACCTGGTGTTCTCCGTTTCGCAGGAATACCTTGGCAGCTCGCTGACCAAGGTGATGATGGTCCTGCTGCTGGTCTCGCTCTTCGCCGCGTTACTCGCCCTGCACAATTCAGCGACTCGCTACATCTATGCCTTCGGCCGGGTGGGCGTGCTTCCGCGAACACTCGGACACACCCGTTCGGTCAATGGAGCGCCGCAGAACGCCAGCATCCTGCAGCTGACCTTCGGAACCGTTGTCGCATTCGTTTACTTCGTCGCCGGCCTGGACCCGATCGCGGTGCTGACCGCTTCGATGACCGGCTTCGGTACGCTCGGCATCCTGACCCTGCAGCTACTCGCCGCCATTGCGATCGTGGTGAATTTCCGCCGGAGCCGGGATCCGCGGCTGTGGAAGACCCTGGTCGCTCCAGGATTGGGCGGTATCGGTCTGGCGATCATCGTGGCGCTCGCCATCCGCAATTTCTCCGCACTGGCCGGTTCGGATAACCCGGTGATCGGCCTGCTGCCGATACTGCTGCTGCTCGCTCTCGTCGCCGGGCTGCTCACCGCTCAGTGGCTGCGCACCTCGCGGCCGCAGATCTACGCGACGCTGGAGGACGACCTGGAGCGGTTCCAGCGCTGAGCGCCCGCCGCAATCACAGTGCGATGGTCGGCAGGTCCACGATGTGTGCTCCGCCGTCCGCCACGATCACGGCGCCCGTAATATACGAAGATTCCGCCGAGCCGAGGAACCTGACGACCGCGGCTATCTCTTCCGGGTCGGCCGGGCGGCCGAGCGGAACGTCCTTCGTGACCAGCGAATACCCCTGCTCGATGGAATCAAAGCCTGCCTGGGCCATCTCCTCGTCCGCCATCGGCGTTCGCACCCAGCCCGGGCAAATAGCGTTGACCCGCACCCCATGTCTGCCGTAATCCCTGGCCAACGAACGGGTCAACCCAATCAAGGCGTGCTTACCAACCGTGTACCCGGCGACGTTCGGGCCGGCGAAGAGACCGGCCAACGAGGAAACCACCACGACCTGGCCGTGCGATTCGATCAGCTGGGTCAGGGACTCCCTGGCGATCACGAAGGCGCTGGTGACGTTGTTCCGGATGCTGGTCTCCCAGGAGGCGTCGTCGGTATCCAAAACGGCAGACTGGCCATGCCCGCCCGCATTCGCCACCAGCACGTCAATCCGGCCGAGGCGGGCCACGATATCGGCGATCGCCTGCCTGGCCTGGACGGCATTGCTCGCGTCGGCAACCACCGCAAGGCCACCCGTCTCGGCCGCGACTGCATCGATCGGCCCGCGGCGACGTCCGATCAGTGCCACCTTGGCGCCCTCGGAGGCGAATCGACGGGCAGCAGCGGCACCGATTCCCGTGCCTCCGCCGGTGATCACGACTACCTTGCCCTGAAGGGATGAGCTGGGACTGTTCACGATTGCTGCTTTCTCTGGGCGGCTTTTTGGCGGGAAGGCGTTCTATCGGGAGAAGGGTTCTCTAGGCAGGACGTGTTCTCTAGGCTGGGAAGGACGATCGAGCCAGGTAGCCGAAGTCTGACACCAGGCTGGTGCCGTTGACCGGGTAGGACGCCGGAGACACCAGGTACAGCACGTGATTCGCGACCTGTTCAGGGCTTTGCACCGGATAGTCCTGTCGGCGCAATTCCTCGCTGGAAATCATCAGGTCATCGCGGGCCAAAGGGGTGTCCACTATTGATGGACATACGCAGTTGACCCGGATCCCGTCGCCGGCCAGGTCGACGGCGAGCGCACGGGTCAGCTGCAGCAGGCCGCCTTTCGAGGCGTTGTAGGCGAGCATTCGCGGCGCTGCCACGAAGCTTGAGTCGGAGCCGAGGAAGACCAGCGATGGCGACCCCGAGAAGCGCAGATGGCGGGCGCTTTCCCGGGCCAGGATGAATTGCCCGGTCAGATTGACGTGCAGCACCTGGTTGAACTCCGCGGCGGAGACATCGTCGACGTCCCGCCCGAACTGTCCCGACACACCCGCGCAGCCGACCGCCGCGTCCAGACCGCCGAATCCGGTGGCGATCTCCCCGATTGCGGCGGAGAAGGCAACCTCGTCGGTGACATCGGCCGCCACGAAACGCGTCGGAACGCAAGCCCCGAGCTCCGACTCGAGCAGACGACCGGCGTCCTCGTCACGATCGATCAGGCCGAGCCGCACTCCTTCGCCGGCCAGGGCGTAGGCGCAGGCGCGTCCGATGCCAGAAACTGCGCCGGTGATCAGCGCTGCCTTCCCTGCCAGACCAAGTTCCACCAGGCACCCTTCCGTCTTTTCATCAATGCTGTCACCGTCGGCGGAAGGCAGGTTGCCGGCCAGCGAACAGCCATTGACAAACCGAGCACGAACCCGGGCAAAGCAGAGACTGACCGGGCAGCCTCCGCACATACTCAAACCTAAGCACCGGCACATTCCACTGCGTTCTTCCAGAAGGTCTTCCAGCCAACGAGCGACGTCTTCCAACTAACGAGCGACCCAATACCCAAGGGGAACCGATGAACACCACCCAGACTCCTGAACTTGCGGCAGGCGCTACCAGCCGCTCCCGGGATCGCGGAATTTACGTTTACATCGCCGTTTTCAGCGCGGTTCTGAACACCGTGCTGCTGATAGCTCCGGTGATTGCCGGGCAGCTCTCGGAGCAGTTCTCGCTGACTCCGGGCCAGGTCGGTTTCCTGTTCTCGGTCGAACTCGGCTCGTTCAGCCTCGCGACGATCCCGGCCTACCTGTGGCTCCCCCGGCTCAACCTGCGGATCGCAACCTTTGTCTTCACCGGCATCTTCATCATCGGGAACGTGGTCTCCGGCCTGGTGACGTCGTATCCGCAGCTGCTCGGCGTCCGGCTGATCACGTCGCTGGCCGCCGGTTCGATCATCGTCATCATCCTCTCGATCAGCGGCAGGACCGGTAATCGCAACCGCGCATTCGGCATCTTCGTGGTCAGCCAGCTCGCTATGGGCGCGCTCGTGCTGGCCATCATCCCACCGATCTTCGTCAACCACGGAGTGAGCGCGGTCTACTGGGGGCTTGCCGTTCTGGCGCTGCTGTCGCTTCCGGTGGCACGCCTGATCCCGGGCACGGAGTTCCTGCGAACGGCCGCGTCCGCTGCCCTGCCCCGTCCGGATCGATCCCGGTTGCCGGTGGGGCGGATCGCCCTTGGCCTGCTCGGGGTGCTGCTGTTCTACATCGCGCTGAGTGGAACCTGGTCCTTCATGGTCGGTATCGCAACCGGCGCGGGGCTGGCACCGGATACCAGCAGCAGGATTCTCTCGGTGGCCACCGTGGCGGGGATCGCGTCGGCGGTGACTGCCACGATTATCGGCAGCCGAGGTAATCGGGCCTGGCTTCTCGCCGTGGGCTATGTGTTCATGGCGGTCAGCATTCTGCTGCTTTTCGGCGGACCCGGCGTGGTCAGATTCGCGGTGGCCGCGATCATCTTCAAGTTCACCTGGACATTCATCCTCCCGTTCATCCTGTCCAGCATCGCCGACCTCGACCAGGGCGGCCAGATGATGAACACAACCAACCTGATGATCGGTACCGGTTTCGCCATCGGTCCTGCCGTGAGCGGCGTACTGATCGAACGAATGGGCGGCAGTTTCGCCGGCATGCTCACGCTCGGCGTCGGCGGTATCGCGTTCTCTGCCATCTGCGTCCTGGCGATCCAGAAAAGACAATCCAAAACCACTGAAGGAGTTAGAAAATGACCGACACCACGGTCAACCTATCGGACACTTCGAACTGGCTTCCGCTAGACGGCCTCGCACCCGGATTCGACGCCAACAAGTCGGATCTCAGCCCCGACCTGGCCGGAGCTGAGGTGACGCTGATCGACGAGCGGGGCACCTCGATAACGCACCACTTCGCCGAAGACACTGTCGCCTGGGAATACCGGCCTGGTACCGGCGACCCCACCGAGGCATCGGAAGGCACTGATTCCTACGAAGCCATCCTGGTCGATTCCGGCCTCTACTACGTCCAGTTCCACCACACGCATTTGCCGCGTGAAGCTGTGTCGCTCGTGCTCGATCTGGACAACGGACGAGCGCTTTCGATACTCAGCATTATCGGCGAGGCATCGGCAGGCCAGACTGCGGTGCAGCAGAAGTTCGTGCCGGCACTGATATCCGGCGTCGAGACCGGCGGCGCGGAACCGACGCCGACGACCGACCTGATCGGTCGTCGGGTGCTCTGGGTGTACAGCTCCGAGCACGCCTACGAGCACGTCTACCTCAGCCCGCAGTGGTACACCTGGCAATGCCTGGCGGGTCCGGAACGCGGCCTGGCCGACACCGATGAAAACACGGTCTACCAGATTCGGCCAGGCATCTATGTCTTCGCCTGGCGGGAGAAGGTCATCCCCTGTGGATCGGTGACGATCGCCGACCACCGGAACGCCCGGTCGATCCGCTCGCATGGCGTGCTGTTCGGCCTGGATGAAACAGGGGAAACGCCGGTGCACTTCACCTTCGGAGCGTTCGGGCGTCTGATCTCGACGACTGTGCACCCTGACCGCTACGACCCGGCGTCCTAGACGACGCCCGATCTCGACTAAAACTTCCGGAGCAGCAATGGCCACCGCCGACTTAATCATCACTAACGCCCGCATCTACACCGTGGACGCCGCTTCACCGTGGGCTGAGGCACTGGCGGTGCGGGACGGCCGGCTACTGGCCGTGGGAAGCGAAACGGACGTGGCTGCGTTCCGCGGGCCTGGGACCATCGAGCACGTCCTTGACGGAGCGTTCGTGATGCCGGGCCTGATCGATGTCCATAACCATCACGCGGTGGCGGGCAAAGCCGATCTGTTCGAACTTGGGTTCTCAGCCAATGCCGGGTACCAGGAGATTCTGCAGGCCGTTGAAAAGCACGCGGCGAAACTACCTGAAGACGCCTGGGTCACGGGCGGCAGCTGGGGCAGCACCCTGATGGAGGAGCTAAGCACAGAACAGGCCAGGCATGGCCTCGACCAGGCGGCCGGAGGACGCCCCGTGATGCTGAGCGATGACAGCCATCACAACCGCTGGGTCAGCACCCGCGCCCTCGAACTTGCCGGAATCACCGCGGAGAGCGATCCCGGCGAGGGTGGCATCGTCGTCCTCGACGGCGTCACCGGCCGACCGACCGGGGTACTGCTCGAAGCGGCAGGCATCCCGGTCGAGCAGGCGAAAGCCGCCAGCGCAGCGCTGACCGCCGAGCAGCATCGACTGGCTTCGCACCGCGGAATCGAAATCCTGAGTAGCTACGGCATCACCGCTATCCAGGATGCCGCCGTCTCCGTCGATATCCTAGGCGCGCTGAAGTCACTGGACACCGCAGGTGAATTGAATGCCTGGGTGGTCAGCTCGATGCTGGTCAACGACCAGATCTTCGGCTTCCAGCCGACCGGTGATGCCTTGTTGGCGCAGGCCAATAACTTCCGAAGCATTCACCACCGGCCGGATTTCGTCAAGATATTCCTCGATGGCGTGCCGCCGGCCAGAACGGGCGCATTCCTCGAACCGTATCTTCCCGACGACGCCCACGGAGCGCACTTTTGCGGCGAGACGACGATGCCGGCCGACCAGCTGCTGGACTGGTTGCGCCGAACGGCGGAACAAGGCCTGTCGGCGAAGATCCACTGCACTGGCGACGCGTCGGCGCGGATGGTGCTCGACGCCGTCGAGGTCATCCGCCAGGAAGGCTTCACCGCTGCGCGATACCAGATAGCGCACGGCCAGTTCGTGCACGAAGACGATGTTCCCCGGTTCGCCGCTCTCAGCGTGAGCGCCGACATCTCACCCTTCCTCTGGGTGCCGGGGGTCATCCCGCAGGCCATCGCCACCGCACTTCCCGCCGGAATCGCCTCGAAGCTGCAGCCCAACCGCGATCTGCTGGATTCCGGCGCGCTCGTGGCCGGCGGTTCCGATTGGCCGGTGAGTGAATCGCCGAATGCGTGGGAAGGCATCCAGGGCCTGGTCACCCGGATGGACCCCACGGGTCAGTTCCCCGGCCAGCTCTGGCCGGAACAGGCCATTACCCTTGAGGAAGCGATCGCCGTGTTCACGATCAATGCCGCCGAGGCGATGGGCCTCGGTGAGATCACCGGCTCGCTCAGCTCAGGTAAATCCGCCGACTTCGTCGTGCTCGACCGAAATCCGTTCGACATCGACATCAGCTCAGTCGCCAGCCTCCGGGCAGAGCAGACATGGTTTGCCGGCAGGAAGGTCTTCGAGCGGGCCACGGCAATGGATCGGGCCACGGCTTCGGATCGAGCCACGGCAATGCCAGCTGACTGAGAACCGCGTCAGGCTATAGCGCCTGCTCGATTGCGTCGAGCAGCCTGGCATCGCCGATGATTTTCAAATGCCCCATCGTGTCCAGTTCGACGTTGGTTGCTGACTGCAGGAAGCTACCACCCGGAATATGCGGGTCGAAGCTGCTGTAGATGGACGTGATCCGCTCATTGACTTCAAGGTTTTCCGCGAGCTTCAACAGAATTGCATTATGCGGAGAGAAAGCCCGAATGCTCTGTCCCGGTGCAAATCGCGCGTACACCGAGCCCGAAAACGGGGTATTAATCGCAATCATCGAACTGACCCGGTCTGCTTGTGCCGAGGAACTCATCACACGTTTGCCGATCAGGCCGCCCTTGCTGTGGGCGACGATAACGACATTTCGCAAGTCGCGTTCGAGGAGGAAGCCGGCAGTCAGCTCGGCCATAGCGGGTATGGTTCCGCGGTTGTATCCCAGACTCTCAACGACAAAGATCGGGTGCCCCAGTTCATGCAGCCGGTCGGCCACCGGCCGCATGAACTGCCAGGTCTCATACACCCCCGGAATCAGCACCACCGGAGCGGCAGTGTGATCAGTCCCTCGGGTCAATTCTTCGCTGCTGGCCGGAAAAAGAAACCCGTGAACCTGCCAGAACGCGATGTAGACGTAATCCAGAATCCAGGCGGCTCCGTATTCCAGGTACTTCATACCGCTGCGGCCAGTTTCCGGCATAGCAGTGCCACCTCGGGCGCGCTTCTGTACATCAGAACGTGACGCTCGCCTGCAATTTCGGCTACTTCCGCCACCGGACACTGCGCCGCGAGTTCGTCTACCCAGCTCCGCGGAGCTATCGGATCAGCTATGCCCCGAACAATTACGGTTGGCACCCGCACCTCACGAATCGCTTCGTCGATCCTATGGCGCAACATGTGGGGAAGTGTCCTGATGTACCACACCAGCCCACAGCGGAAAAGGTAATCAGAGAACACGATCGCGTTAATCTTCGCCGGCTCCTTCAGGGTGTCCTGAGCTAACCGGGCAGTTTGAGGCAAAGCCGCCCGCTCCACACGGTTGACCGTGGGTCCGAGCAGAACGACGCCGCGCGCCGCAGCGCGCAGTCTGGCCATCTCGACCACAATCTGGGCGCCCATCGAATGCCCGACCAGTATTGGCCGAACCACCGACAGTTCGTCGAGACACCGCCAGGTTATCTCCGCATACTCCGGGATCGACAAGGAGCGGGCTGGCTTGGGAGTACGGGCGAAGCCGGGCAAATCGATCGCGAATACCGTTCCAACCCGCGACAGTTCTTCCGCTAGTGGCCGAAAGTACCGGGACGAGGCGCCAATCCCATGCACCAGTACATACGTGTCAGTTCCGGTCCCGGAACAATGCACGTGCGCAACAGTTGAATCGTCGAGAACAATCTCCCGGAATTCCGATCGCCGACCTTGGCGCACGAATACCCCCTTCACGGGACTCATTCCTCTCGGACGCCGTCGCCCCAGTTACCAATGGGCTCCGTCGAGTTGAGTCTTTGGTTGAGCATAGCCGCCGGTCGTAGGTACGATCCCGATCTATGGCAGAACACAACCGCCGACGGATCCTAGGCTCAATCGTTGAGCAGGACAGCCAGGCCTGATCCGGCGCTATCTGCTGGCCTCTGCCGTCGCGGTGATCTTCGTGGCCATGCCCTTGAAGATCACGCCGTGGAACGGCAGAATCGCGTACCAGTAGATCTGGCCGGCCAATCCGCGCGGAAAGAACACGGCGCGCTGCCGGTAAACCAGTCCATCGTCATCTTCATCGATCTTCATCTCAAGCCATGCGCGGCCAGGTAACTTCATCTCGGCCCGGAGGCGCAGGAACTGCTGCCGTTCGATCTCTTCGACCCGCCAAAAATCAAGCGCTTCACCGGCGTTGAGCCGTTCGGGACTGCGGCGGCCACGTCGAAGACCCACTCCTCCGCCGAGCTTGTCCAGCCAGCCCCGAACCGTCCAGGCCAGCGGCAGCGAATACCAGCCGTTCTCGCCGCCGATCCCCTCGATGACGCGCCATAGCGCTTCCCGCGAACTGGTCGTGCGCTTGCTCCGCACGTCGGTCATCACGTTATGTCCAGACCAGTCCGGATCGCTGGGCAAGGGATCGGACGGAGCACCGGTGATGGACGCGCCGGACCAATTGGTTTCAACCTGGCCCTCGCGAAGCTTCACCAGGGCAAGCCGAACAGCGTCGCGGTACGAGGTCAATCCGGCGGTGGGCTCCGGAATAATCGACCGGATATCTGATTCTTTCGTTACCGCGTCGTACTGCAGCGATTCGACCAGCGGAATCGCCAGCGACCTGGGAATCGGCGAGATCAGATTTACCCAAAGCGCAGCCAGATGCGGCGTCAGAACTGGCACCACCAGAATTCGCCGCCGGGGCAAACCCGCAACCGCGGCGTAGCTGTTCATCATCTCCCCGTACTGCAGGACATCGGGACCACCGATGTCGAACGTCCGGTTGATGTCGCCCGGCACCTCAGCGGCAGCCGTCAGGTAATACAACACGTCGCGAACGGCAATCGGCTGGATCCTGTTCCGCACCCAGCGAGGAGCCGTCATCACGGGAAGCCGGTCAGACAGGTGCCGGATCATCTCAAACGACGCCGAACCCGATCCGATTACCACTCCGGCCTGCAAGGCAATTGTGGGAATGCCGGATTCGAGCAGAATTTCGCCTACTTCGCGGCGGGAGCGCAGATGGTTGGACAGCTCACCTTCCGGGTGCAGTCCGCCGAGATAGACGATCCGCCGGACCCCCTGCTGTCTCGCGGCGTTTGCCACCCGCCGGGCGGAGGCAGCCTCCTCAGACATGAAGTCTTTCTTCCCGCCGCTCATCGAGTGCACGAGGTAGTAGAGAACCTCAATGTCCCGACAGGCCGACGCGATCGACTCCTGATCGGAAAGGTCGCCTTCAACAATTTCCACCTGGTCGGCCCAGGGCACATCCCGCAATTTCTGCGGTGAGCGGGCGAGAACCCGGACGCGGTGTCCCCGGTCCAAAAGCCGAGGCACCAGGCGGCCGCCAATGTAACCCGTCGGCCCGGTTACCAGAATCGTCTTCGAGGCATCGGTCATTTCCGCATCCTATCCGGCTGTCCGGGCTCAGAGTCCGCGCGAACCAGGCCGAGCTGGCTGCCATAGTTCCGGATGCCGGCGGGCATAATCGAGCCGACATCGGCGAATACTGCTTCCCATTTTAGGTAGTGCAACAGTGGGCACCAGATACGAATCGCGGTTGACGGCCCCTAAACCTGTACACAACAATTTAGTTGTGCAAGGATCGTGTTGTGAATGTTCAGGATCTCGCACAGACCTTCGGCGCATTGGCCGATCCCACTCGTGTGGCAATCGTCGCCACGCTGGCGCACGGGGATGCCACCGTCAAGGAACTTACCGAGCCGTTCGACCTCACTCAGCAGGCCGTCTCGCGCCATCTCAAAGTGCTAGAAGAGGCTGGACTTGTCTCGCGGCGAGTGGCCGCTCAGGCACGTCCTGCCACCCTTGAGGTCGACCGCTTGATCGAGGTGCTGGCTTGGATCGATGAACAGCGCCGCGGCTGGCTCGACAGGCATAGCCGTCTCGAGGAACATCTGCGCCGGCTTACCAAGGATGAGCGATGAGCGAGTACCCGACGGACGAGAACTTCACGATCCGATACATTCACCCGGCGCCGCGCGCGCTGGTGTTTGCCTGTCTCACTACGCCAGAGCACCTCACTCACTTCTGGGGGCCCGCCGGCATGCACACGCCGGTGCAGAACATCGTGGTCGATCTACGGCCCGGCGGTGCCTTCGAGACCACCATGGTCAACAACCACAGCGGCGACGAACACACCATGCGCGCCGTTTACGTCAAGGTCGATGCGCCAGCGTTCCTGTCCTGGCGCGAAACCGACTCGGGCGTATTAACCGAGCTGACATTCGTGGACCGGAGCGATGGCACAACCGAGGTCATCACCACGCAACGCGGCCTCCCGCCGGAGATGCGCACGCCCGCAGCGCGAGCCGGATGGGGCACAGCACTCGAGCGAGCTGCTGACTACATTGCCTCGATCGCCACCAAGGAAAGCGCATCATGACCACCAAGCAACTTCTGCACGACGGACATCGCCAGCAAAACGTAGAGATCGACCCGTTGAATTAGACCCAAGGAGAACAGCATGATTACAACCGATACCGGAGTTCAAGCCCTCGTAGGGCTCCAATTCCAGGCCCTCGCAGAGACCCTGGCCGGCCAACCGACCTCGATAGCCGACGCCCCATCACTCTGCGAGGGATGGAACGTGCGGCACGTCGTCGCCCACATGACCATGGCAGCCCGGTACGACGGGCCCGCCTACATGGCGGAGCTTGCGGCCGTCGGGCACAACTTCGAAGCGCTTTCGAACAAGATCGCGCGCCGGGATGGCGAGCGGCCGTTCGACACCCTGCTGGACGACCTATGGAGCGACACCATGGCCGCCTGGGCGTTCCCCGGAGGAGGCGCAATCGGCACCCTCGCCCATGTGGTCATCCACGGCTTGGACATCACCGTGGCCCTCGGACTGCCGCGCACCGCCGACGACCAGGCCACCAGGCTGATACTCGACAGCCTCACCACGGGCGACCTCGCCTCCAGCTTCGGCACCGCACCCGGCGGGAGGAAGCTGAAGGCGACAGACCTCGAGTGGCAGTCCGGAAACGGAACCGTGCTGGAGGCGGATGCCGGAGACCTCATCCTCGCCCTCGCCGGCCGACCCAGGCCTCAGCTCACGCTGGCCGTGCAATGATCATCGACGAACTGACCTGGGCGATGCTGACGCCGGACGGCCGGACACGAACCCGCTGAAAACTCCATATCCTGGATCAGCTCGACTTCGGTTGCCCGAGGCCGCCGCAGTCTATCCGCCGGTCCCTGGCTCCTCCGTTTGGCCGCGTTGCGCCCTGTCCGCCACTTCCGAGGCGTCGGGTGGGAGAGGATCGGTCGCAGGTGGAACGTCGTCAGGAGCGCCTTCAAGATCAGGAGTATCTTCTCTCATGAGTCTGACAAGATGTGTTTCCTTTTCCACCCGAAGGTCATTCCGACTTAGGAACAGCCCGGTGAAAGCTGCGTCATTCGTCTCCCTCTCCGGCATCCTTGCCGAATCAACACCCACGGACGCTGGCCCTTTGGCCCAGGTCGGAGTGCGAACGGCATCTCGCGTCGCCGCCCGAGTGTGCGTGTTGCGGCTGCCGGCTACGGCTGCGCCTAGTCGTGCGCCATATCGACGAACCGCGAGTAGTGGCCCTGGAAAGCAACGGTAATCGTGTCGGTTGGGCCGTTACGGTGCTTGGCCACGATCAAGTCGGCCTCACCAGCGCGACCGCTCTCCTTGTCGTAGAGATCCTCACGATGCAGCAAGATGACCATGTCAGCATCTTGCTCGATCGAACCGGATTCGCGAAGGTCGGAGATCATCGGTTTCTTATCCGTACGCTGTTCCGGACCACGATTCAGCTGGGACAGCGCGATGACAGGCACCTGGATTTCCTTGGCGAGCAACTTCAGCGCACGCGAGAACTCCGAAACCTCCTGCTGACGTGACTCCACCTTCTTGCCCGAGGACATCAGCTGCAGATAATCGATCACGACGAGTTGCAGGTTATTGCGCTGCTTCAGGCGTCGGCATTTCGCCCGAATCTCGACCAGCGACATGTTCGGGCTGTCATCGATGAACAGCGGCGACTCATTAACCTGCCCCATCGTGCGGGCAAGCCGGGTCCAGTCGTCATTGTTCAGGTCACCTTTGCGCAGCTTCTGCAACGGAATCCGTGCCTCCGCCGAAAGCAGACGCATGCTGAGCTCGGTGCGTCCCATTTCCAGCGAGAAAACGACGGACGCCATATTGTGTTTGATCGCCGCCGAACGCACAATGTCCAGAGCGAAGGTCGATTTGCCCACAGCCGGCCTAGCAGCGACGACGATCATCTGACCGCCCTGCAGCCCGTTGGTCAGCGCATCCATGTCGGCAAAGCCGGTGGGCACGCCGATCATGCCGTCGCCGTGATCCCCGGCCTTCTCGATTTCCTCAACGGTGTGTTCGATGATCTCGCCGAGAACCACATAGTCCTCGGTTGTGCGCCGCTCTGTGACCGCGTACACCTCGGCCTGGGCGTTGTTCACCACATCGTCGACGTCGCCCTCGGCGTCATACCCCAGCTGTACGATGCGGGTGCCGGCCTCGACCAGTCGGCGAAGCACGGCGCGTTCCCGGACGATTTCCGCGTAGTACCCAGCATTGGCAGCCGTCGGCACGGACGAAATCAGGGTGTGCAGATAGGCTGCGCCGCCGACCCGGCCGATCTCGCCGCGCTTGGTCAGCTCATGCGATACGGTGACGGCGTCGGCGGGTTCCCCCTTTGCGTAGAGGTCGGTGATTGCCTCATAGATCGACTCGTGTGAGGGCCGGTAGAAGTCGTCGCCCCTGAGCACCTCGACGACGTCGGCAACTGCGTCTTTTGAAAGCATCATTCCGCCGAGAACGCTTTGCTCCGCGGCGACGTCCTGGGGCGGGGTTCGGGTATTGGTAGATGACGAATAATCAGCGACTGCTTCTACTGCCAATTAGTCCCCCGGGATGATCTATGAGTTCGGCTCTACTGTTAGGTCTACCGCCTGGCACTGACAGAGCCGGCCGTCCGCTCAGACCGAAAATTGTCATTGCCCCAGCTACGCCGGAAGCTCCACCGTAACGGCCACCACCGAGCTTGGCGAACTGCCCTGTGGGCCGGCCTGTGGACAAGATGTGGATCGACGCACCGATGCTGTGCACAGTGTGTGGAGAAGGCTGTGGATAGAGAATTTCTTACCGCGCCAAAGGGCCTCTGACCTGCGGAAACACGGTGTCCCAGCCTGTGCACAAAAGAAACTTCTTCGGCGAATCGAACAGAATACGAAGAGGTTTCCCACAGGTACACCCCTCGGCCTGTGGAGATACCGGCCAGTAGCATGGCTCCCAGCCCCGGTGACGACGAAGGCCAAAGTCACCTGCGTTCCAGACCATGGTCTGGCTTCGTCTGCACGCTTGAAAGCGCCCTCGGCTGTAGTCGCCAAGAGCGCTTTCACGTAGCAAGGCAGTTGCCGTGTCTGGCTACCCGGTCACTCCTGTGACCTCGTTGGTCTTATGTGGCAGTTCGGCGGTGTTTATCACCTCACCGGTGGAGAGATCCACGGCGTGGAGAGAATTCTTCGCCGGCTCCGAGACGTATGCGCGGTCTCCTTGCACGAACAGTGTCGGGCGGACCTGCTGCCAATCGGTCGGTTCCTTCCAATCATCGGTGACCGGGTAGGAGTCGGTGACTTCACCGGTCTCGGCGTCGATGACATGTAGCTTGCCGTCGGTTCCAAGGACCAGCGCTTCGCCGTCAGGGCCGCGTCCGAGTGACCGGAAGCTATATGAGGCGTTCAGGTCGACGAGCTTCATTTCGCCGATTTCGGTGTTGGTCAGGGTGATGCGCTCGGGCCGTTCGACTTCGGCATCTTCGTCGACTTTGTAGTCGCCGAGGACAACCGGCGATTCATCAGATCCAGCCTGGTTGCCAATCCGACCGTAGTCGTCCGGGGACTCGACCTTGGTAAACTTTCCGTTCTTGTAATAGAGAATTCCGTCTTCGCAACCAAGGGCGACCACGTCGCCCTTCGCGGCTGCCTCGCCATGGACTCCAGGGCATTCGTCATTTCTGGTGATCTCATTGCCGTCGGTATCGAGTACTAGAGCACCGGAGCGCTCATCCTCAGTGCCGATAGTGTGTAGCAGCTCGCCGTTCTCCAGCTGTACTGCCACTCCGTGATGTGGTTCTTCGGCCTCGACTGTTTTCGGCTTTGACGCGCCCGACAGGAAGTCATCGGTGTTGAATATCTGGATCCGCCCATCGCCATCACCGAAGAGCACAGTCGTTTCACCGTGCTGGACCACATGGCCTGGCGTATCAGTTTCGTAGACGGTGTCTGTCAGAGACGGGGGTCCTGCATAGCTGTGGGCATGGTTGCCGTGTTCTTCAGACCATACCCCGACATCGAATAGCCGGAATCCGTTGGCGACCGAGACCATGACGTGCCGACCGTCGCCAACTGGGTTGACCCGGTTGAAGCCTTCGAGCGGGATATCGTCGACGACTTCGAGCGTCTCAGCGTCAAGGGTCATGATGCCCCCGTCGTAGGTCGTCACCAATCGTGGCCGGGGAGCCTCGGCCTCTTTGGCTGACGCTTCTGTACCTTCAGCTGCATGTTCGCGGTCATCTTCAGCGGCGGCACATCCGCCCAGCAGAACTGCAGCGGCCAGAACGGCCGACCACGATGTCGCAAGTTTGTGTTGTGTTCTCATACTTCTCATCTCATTCTGTTTTTTCAGTGGTTGAACGCGGCCTATCCGTGATGCCTACCGGCCCTGGTTTAACCCGTTTGCTATGCGGTCAGCGTTACCCCGCTGCATGTCGATGTAGGTGCCAGCTTCCTCATCGGGCTCGGTCAGCGATTCCGAGAACAACGGGATCACCTCAACATCGATGTCGACTTCTTCTGACAGGACCTCGGCTAGCCGCCGCGGCTGGGATGAATCCGCAAATATCGCGGGCACCCCCGCGCTCTCAATGGTCCTGGCGAGGTCCTCAAGATCGGCCGCCGACGGCGACGCCAGAGTCGTGCCGCTGGGCAGCACTGCGCCGACGACGTCGTAGCCGAACCGATCGGCGAAGTAGCCGAAGACATGGTGGTTCGTCACCAGCTTCCGTCGCTCTTCGGGAATGTCCTCTGCTGTTCGGTTGATGTCGGTGTCGAGTTGCTCGAGTTGCGCCTGATACTTCTCGGCAGACGGCGCAATGTCCTCAGCCACACTGGTCCCGGCTTCCTCGGCCACGGCAGCGGTGATCACATCGACCGCTTTGACCATTCGCGCGGGGTCGGTCCAGAAGTGGGGGTCAGGCGCGCCAGCGGTCTCTCCCGACGTGTACTCGAGAGGGTCGAGGTGCTCGCCAACTTCGAGTATCTGCACACCTTCGCTTGCGGCGTTGTCCAGATTCGCTTCCAACCCTTCCTCGAGCCCAAGACCGTTAGCGACAATAAGGTCGGCGCTCTCCATCGCGCCTGCTTCTTTGGCGGAGATACCGAAGGAGTGCGGATCAGCATTCGGCTTCATCAGGACCATGACCTCGGCATTGCCGCCGACGATCTTATTCACTACGTCGCCGAGGATGTTCGTCGTGACCACGATGCTCGGCCGCTGGCTGGCCTCCGAACACGCACCGATTGATCCGAGGACCACGACTGCGAGAACAGCTCCGATTGCGCCGCGAAGTCTTCTCGGTGACTTCCCGTGCATCATCGACCCGTCACTGCCAAGCCAGCAGGCTGTCCGCCTAGGTCGAAGTTGCGCGCCTCGCGCAGCCCGTCGGCAGTATCGAGCTCGACCACCCGTCCGCCAACTGGGTCGCTGACGTAGGTACGCTCGCGATCCACGGCAACCGATGGCCCACCACTGTGCGAGTCGGCTTCGGGCCCCACGGGCTCGATCACCTTCTCTTCAGCCAGCACCTCGCCGGTCTTCGGGTCGATCGCATAGACGGTGCCGTCCTCATCCAGAGCCACAGTCGTCGAATCATCCGGGGCCACCCCCACTGAGATCACCGGGGCCGTGGTGTCTGCGAACTGCCACTCCCCTGACTCAGGAGAGAGAATTCCAACACCTCCGCCGTCGAATGGGACAGCGATGAGGTCCCGGCCGGCCTTCATGGACCACGCGCGCTCATCGCCTGCCTCACCCGGATACGACAGCAACTCGGCGTCGAAGTCCTCATTGACGCTGATCACACCGTCAGCACAGGCGAACACCAGTCCTTCGCGGCTGGCAGCGGCGCCGTGGATCTGCTCACACGACACGTCCATTGCCGAACTCTTTCCCGCTTCGTCGTAGACAGCGAGAGCGGAGGGCAGGTCGTCCGGCCGGTCTCCGGGGACAGTGGAGACGACGTGATCCTCGTACGGCACAGCCACGCCGTGGTGTGGACCGGGACTCGCAGTTCCGGTCTCCTTGAGTTCCCCGTTGTCGAAGGCGGTCCGATCATAGATCTTGGCCGCCCCGTCACCGTCGAAGAAGAACGCTACGGCAGTACCTTCGGAGACCACGTGTGCGGGGTCAGTACCGCTGACCTCCCCGACCACCTGGGGGTCGGCACGATAGTAATGTTTGTGATCGCCGTGGTCGACAGTCCACGCGCCGGTGTCGACAACAGTGACAGCACCCGCTTTAGCGTCCCCGAGATAGACATAACGACTATCAGCCGCTAAAAGTTGAGTCTCCGGCGTGGCGGGCACCTCCTGGATGACTTCTTCAGTGAGGAGGTCGAGCATGGAAACTCGCCCGGTATCAGCGTCGCTGACGGCCAGCCGCAGCTGCGGCTCGTCAGCCTCCTCAGCGCCCTCGACATAACCATGCGGCGTGGGCGGTTCGCTTCCATTAGACGTGGCAGCTCCCTCGCCGCCCGTCTGGCACGCCGACAGTGCAATAAGACCGATCAGGGCACAGGTCGAAGCAGCCATAGTTCTGGGGTTCTGCATAATTTCTTTCTAGTGATAATGATTCTGTTTCTCATTTAGCTGTTCGATCGTACCCCATGAGCGAGCGTTTCGCGATGAGCACTGCGAAGAATGTCAGCACAGTCAGCACTGCAATGGTCGCTCCAGCTGATGTCTCGGCATACCAGCTGATGAGCAGGCCTACATAGGTCGCGAGGGTGCCGATCGCTGCCGAAGCGGCCATGATGGCTCCGATGCGACTGAACAATAGATACGCCGTCGCCGGCGGCCCGATCAGCAGGCCGAAGACCAACAGTGTGCCGACGATCTGAAACGAGGCCACAGTTGCCAGGGCGGTAATCGCCAGCATCCCGACGTGGGCCCACTGCGGTCGAAGGCGGAGGGTGGTCGCTTTGCGCTCATCGAAAGCCAAAGCCAGAAACGGCCGGTGAAGGAGAACGCTGGCCAGCACTCCGAGTCCGGTGGCAACAGCCAAGAACAGCAGGTCCTGCCTCCGGACTCCGAGAACGTCGCCGAACAGGAAGCCCGTTAGGTCTACGGCAAAGGACTGTGAATGGGAGACGATGACGACGCCCACGGCCAGCATGCCCACGAATAGCAGACCGATACTAACGTCCTGAGACAGCTTCGATTCCCGCGCGACCCACGTGATCCCCGCCGCCATCACCAAAGCACTCAGCGCAGCCCCGAGGATGAGGTTGCCGCCCAACAAAGCGGCGATCGCTACCCCGGGTAGCATCCCATGCGACATCGCATCACCGAAGAACGCGAGTCCGCGTAAAACCACCCACGTTCCGATGCAGCCGCAAAGTATTGCTGCGAGCGCACCCGCGATTAATGCGCGAAAGACGAACGACACTTCGAAAGGGGATGTCAGAAGTTCCACATGTTGATGATAACGGTTATCATCAACATGTGCGTGCGTCCATTACCGTCTCCAATGTCACTTGCCATTACGGCCACCAGCCCGCGTTGTGCGACATCAATCTCACGATGCCCGCCGGCCACATCACCGCGCTAACGGGCTCCAACGGCTCCGGCAAGACCACTGTCCTCTCTGCACTGGGAGGCATCCTCGAGCCCAGCAGGGGACAGATCACCGGGCTGCCTGAGAACGTCGCTTTCGTCCTGCAGCGCAGCGCAGTCTCCGATCAGCTGCCAATCACCGTGAAGCAGACGGTCGCGATGGGGCGCTGGAGAGCCCGCGGCATGTTCGGAAGGCTTAACCATGAGGACAGTCGAATCATCCACGATAGCCTCGAACAAATGCGCATCAGCGACCTCGCCGGGCGCCGCATCGGCACGCTCTCCGGAGGCCAGCGTCAGCGCTGCCTGGTTGCCCAGGGTCTTGCACAGCGTCCAGATCTGCTGCTCCTCGACGAGCCTCTCGCCGGCGTCGACTTTGAAGCCGCGGAGTGCATCGCGCGGGCGATCGAGGCCGAACGGTCCCGCGGCGTCACCATCGTCCTCGCGACGCATGACGTCGGCCAGGCCGAACAATGCGATCACGTCGTCCATCTTGAGCAGGGACGAGTCTGCTACAGCTAGCCCAGGACCAGAGTGAGCGCGTGAATTCCGAGGCCAACGAGCGCGCCGACAACCGTGCCGTTAATCCGGATGAACTGCAGGTCGCGGCCCACGTGCAGCTCAATCTTCTCCGCCGCCTCATTGCCGTCCCAGCGCTCAACCGTGTCTGAGATGACCGTAGCCAGTTCAGGACCGAATGAGGTCGCAATGGTTTCGGCCGCCGAAGCCAGCTGGCTATCGATGCGCTGCTGGAACTCCGGCTCCGCGGTCAGCCGCTCCGCAAGGTCTCCGAGCGCCTCGATACCTCGCCGTCGCAGCACGCCCTCCTCGTCATCCAGGGCCTCGATCAGCGCGCGCTGGATCGACCTCCAGAGCGCCGTGACCGTATCGGCAAGGCCAGGCCGGGTCAACGCCCGGTTGATCACGGCCTCCGTGCGCGCCATGGTGCCGGCGTCGTGTTGCATATCATCGGCGAGCTTTGCGAGCAGTTCGTCAAGTGATTTACGTGCCGGGTGATCCGGACGATCCCGGACGTCCGACACCCAGCCCAGCAACTCCTGGCGGATCCGGTTCGTCACCTGGGCGTTGACCCACTGAGGTACCCAGGACGGCGCACGGCCCGCCACCACCCGCTCCACCACGTCCGGGTTCCGGGTCAGCCAGGCGTAGGACTCGGTCGCCACCAGATCGACCAGGCCATGATGGCTGCCGTCCTCGACCACCCCAGCCAGAAAATGGCCCAACAGCGGACTCTTCTCTGCCTCGGCGAGTTTCGGCAGCATCACCTGTTCGACCAGACTCTCCACGTCCGCGTCCTTGACCTTGGAGATGCCGACGCTAGCTATTCCGGCGGCCCGGACCACGACCTTTTGCCGGTTTTCGACCGGTTTCAACCACTCGCCAAGGCGGCGCGCCGGCTCGGCGCGCAACACCTTGTCCTTGACCACGGCGCCATCGAGGAAGTTGGTCGCGACGAACTCGGTAAGGCTCTGGCCCAGCACTTCCTTGCGCTTCGGAATGATCGCGGTGTGCGGAATAGGCAGACCCAGGGGATGCCGGAACAGCGCTGTCACGGCAAACCAGTCGGCCAGCGCACCAATCATGGCGGCCTCGGCGCCTCGGTTCACGAAGCCCCATACGCCGGTCCGGTCGGTCAGCGTCTGGGTAAGGACGAAGATGATTGCCGCGAGAATCAATAGCGAGACTGCGATAACTCGCATCTTGCGTAGCGCCCGCAACCGGATCAGGTCGGCTTCGCCCATGGCGGTCGATGCGTTCAAAGACAGGGACATGAGCTAATCGTGTCATGTTTCGTTGCCTTGGCCAGGCAGGCTATCCGGCACCCACTATCGATGAATGGCCTGACCGGTCTGGGGGTCTGACATCTCCGGCTGCCGGGCACGTCGAACTGCTTTGTTACTCGTCACCCCCCACCCGGGAGGGACGACGCGGTTAAGCTGACCTAGAGCCGAGGGTCTCGATGCTCCGAACGCCCCTCGGGGAACTGGCGATCAGGCCTACTCCCAACGAGCTTTACCAGCAGGACGATCACGACAGCCACGACCGCGACCACCACCAGCGCAAGGCCAAGCAGAATCGCTAAATGTTCGGGGGCAAATCTCACCGGAATGTCCTTCTTTCGCTAGGCCTGCTGGGACGACTGTGCCGTAACCATTTACGCACAGCCTGAACCAGGCGTGCCTCAGGCCTCCCGCCGAAGACAGCAAAAAGGCGCCGGGCAGCAGAACTGCCACGGCGCCTTTCGGCTGATGCGGTTACTCGCCGGCAACGACCTCGAGGTCGATCGTCGCGAGAACATCTTCGTGCACGCGCACGGTTGCCTGGTAGTTGCCCAGCGTCTTGATGTGCGCGGGGATCTCTACCTTGCGGCGGTCGATCTTGGTGCCGCTGGCGGCCTCGACGGCCTCTGCGACCAGTGTCGGCGTCACGGTGCCGAAGAGGCGTCCGTTGTCGCCGGCCTTGGCGGCCAGCTTCACCGACTTGGCTTCCAGCGTTGCCTTCAGGGCCTTGGCGTCATCGAGGTTTGCGACCTCGCGAGCCTTGCGAGCTGCGCGGATCGAGCCGATCTGCTTCTCGCCGCCCTTGGACCAGGCCACGGCGAAACCGCGAGGAACCAGGTAGTTGCGCGCGTAACCGTTCTTCACCTCGACGACATCGCCGGGGGTACCGAGGCCGGTGACCTCATGGGTCAGAATGAGCTTTGCCATTGTGGTTCCCCTTAGCGAGCGGAGCTCGAGTAGGGAAGCAGAGCCATTTCGCGGGCGTTCTTAACGGCCTTCGCGATCAGACGCTGTTCCTGAACGGAGACACCGGTCACCCGACGGGCGCGGATCTTGCCGCGGTCCGAAATGAACTTGCGCAGCATTGCGGTGTCTTTGTAATTGATTGCAGCCGCCTGAGACAGCGACAGCGGATTTGCCTTTTTCTTAGGCTTCCGGAGTTCCGGCTTTGCCATGATGGTCTCCTGTAGTGATCAATGAAGAAGTTTTTTAGAACGGGGGTTCGTCGTTGCCGGGTGCGCCCCAGCCGCCGCCTTGCCCGCTCTGTGGATTCGATGCTGCCCAAGGATCGTCCTGTGCCGCAGGCTGCGAGAAGCCGCCCTGCTGGCCACCCTGCTGAGGACCGCCGAAGCCGCCCCCCTGCTGGCCGCCACCCTGCTGGCCGCCACCGAAACCGCCGCCCTGCTGGCCGCCGCCGCGCTGGGCGCGGGTGACCTTGGCTGTGGCGTAGCGAAGCGAGGCGCCTACCTCATCGACATCGAGCTCGATGACGGTGCGCTTCTCACCCTCTTTGGTTTCGTAACTGCGCGACTTCAGCCTGCCCTGGACAACCACACGGGTTCCACGGGTAAGCGACTCCGCGACGTTCTCTGCGGCGTCGCGCCAGACCGAGCAGCGCATGAACAGCGTTTCGCCGTCCTTCCACTCGTTCGACTGACGATCGAAATTCCGTGGAGTTGAAGCAACCGTGAAGTTCGCCACCGCTGCTCCCGAGGGCGTAAAACGCAGCTCGGGGTCATTGGTGAGGTTACCCACGATCGTGATGACGGTTTCGCCTGCCATGTGAGGACTCCTGTACTAGCGTCGGCTGCTTAGGCTTCCGGGCGGAGGATCTTGGTGCGCAGGACGGTCTCATTCAGACCGAGCTGGCGATCGAGTTCCTTGGCTGTGTCCGGCGTTGCATGGAAATCAACGACGGCGTAGTAGCCTTCGGTCTTCTTCTGGATTTCGTACGCAAAGCGACGACGTCCCCAGACATCAATGTTGTCGAGAGTTCCACCGCTTGTGGGAACAACATTGAGGATCTTATCGAGCGTGGTACCGATCGAACGCTCATCGAGTTCGGGGTCCAGGATGACCATCAACTCATAGTGACGCAAAATTAACCCACCTCCTCTGGTCTAAAACGGCCACGGACTTTCCGTGGCAGGAGGGTTGCTGCGACTGTCGTGTTCGTGGATAACTGCGTTGATCCTGGCCGGATGGCCGGTAAAACGCCGAGCACAGACCTGCCAACACTACCGGGTATTCCGCCGATTACGCTAATTGGCTTTCTACAGCCCGCGCATGGTGAAAGCACCCACCAGAGCCTCGCGTGCGGGCGACCTGAGAGCCAGCCGGAATCCGGCATCCCTGATCCCGACGAGGACGGGCGGAGTTCGCCGGCCGAGTGCCATGTTGAGTTCGGCCCGCCGGGCCGCGATCCGGGCCGAGCGTAGTCGGGTGCGCTCGAAGTCCGGCAGTTCATCCTCCCGGATCCGCCGATCGCCGACCCCGCGAAGCAGGTCCACCAGCATTGGCGCCAGGGCCGCCGCGTCCAGCCAGCCCAGGTTCATGCCCTGGCCGCCGATCGGACTCAGTTCATGCGCGGCATCGCCGATCAGCATCGCGCATCCGTTGCCAGGAGACTTCTGTTCAGCAACCATCCGTTCGGCGACTGCCCGGCGCACGGCGAAAGCGCTGATCATTGTGGATGTTTCGGCGGCGACCGCTTCACCTGTCCGGATCCGGATCAGTTCGGCAAGGTCGTAAGGCCGGGCCGTCTGCTGCAATGACGGTGTCCGCACCACCCAGCGCCGGATACCGCCGGGCAGCGGGAAGGATTCAACGACGCCGCCGGGCTCCAGGTGAATGATCGCGGAGGTCCGGTCGGCGGCACCAGCGGAGTCGGCGAAGTCGCCCATCAGGTAGGTGTCCGGATAGTCCTGGGGGCGCGCCGCGATGCCAAGCCAACCGCGCATCCGGCTGCGTGCGCCGTCCGCACCGATGACGCAACGGGCGCTCAGCGACTGCCCGTCGCCCGCAACCGCGACCTCCCAGCCGGCGTCGATCCGCCGGATTCCGGTGACTGTGCGGCCGCGCTGCATGGCGGCCGGGGCCAGCCGATGCAGCCGATCCTCGAGCAGGCGCTGGGTCGCGTTCTGCGGCAGGGCAAGCACGAACGGAAACTTGGGCGATGCCGTCGCCAGCGAAAGCGTCCCGACCGTACTGCCCCTGCTGCGCAGCACACCGGTGTCAATCCGCGTGCCGGCCGCGATGATCCGGTCTGCCAGGCCGATTCTCGCGAAGGCCTGCAGCGCCGGCGGATGGATCCCGATCGCACGGGAGTGCCCGTCCAGTTCGGCTCGCGCCTCCAGCACCCGCACCTTCAGCCCGGCGGCCGTCAGCAGGCAGCCGAGGAACGTGCCGACCGGCCCGCCACCGACGATGACGACGTCAAGCATGGCCGGCATCGAACTCCCGGACCAGCAGGTTGCGCAACCGGGTATCGCTCTCCGCACTCCAGCCCGGCGGGGCTATGTCGCGCAGCTCCGGCAGCGTGTAGCTGCGTCTGATCGAGGTCAGGCCATCCGGACGAATGAATGAGCCGGGAGAGAACGGCAGGGAGCCTATCGAGAACAAGCGGTAGGCCAGCAGCGAACGGGCGATGTCGCTGTGCACGGCGTAGGAGTTCGCCAGCCGCTCGCAATCGGCCAGCATCGCCGCGGTTTCTTCCGTACATAGGTGGTGCAGCACATGGTTGGAAATGACCACGTCGAAGCGCTGGCCCTCGCGAACCAGGTCGCTGCTGGCCGCCTGACGGTAGGAGACCCGCTCGGCCGGACGCTGCACCGCGAAGTTGTACGCCCGCTGGTCGGGATCGATGGCGGTGACGTGCAGGTCTATTCCGTCGCGCGCGGCCCACCGGGCAAACGCCCTGGCCAGGTCTCCTCCCCCGGAGCCGATATCGAGCAGCGTGTGTTCGCGATCGCCGGCGAGACGATCACGGATCCGGTTCCGGTAGACCCCGCGCCATCCGGCGACCACGGCGTTGACCAGGGGGAACTGGGCATAGGTCCGGTTGAGTTTCCGCGGATCGCAGCCAGGTTCGTCCATCTGCTCGATTTCGTCAACCGCTCGGTGCCGGAGATCGGGGCGGCCCATCATAGGTTTCACTCAGCCGGTCGCTACAGCGGGGAGCCGGGTCAGCAGGGCGGTTTCCACGGTGAGTCCCGGCCCGAACGCCATCGCGGCCACTCGCTCGTCCCGGTCCGGAACGCTCTCGTCCGCCAGCGTCTCGCCTGGACCCGTCTCGCCCGGAAGGATCGCGCCCAAGCTCGCCTCGCGCCGCCCGTCAAGTATGTGTTTGAGCACGAAGAGGATGGTGGCGCTGCTCATGTTGCCGTAATCGCGCAGTGTGTCGCGCGACGGTATCAACTGCGCCTCGCTGAGCCCGAGCTTGGCCTCCACCTTGTCCAGGATGCTGCGGCCGCCCGGATGAATGGCCCAGTGCCGCACGCTCTCCTTCGGTGAACGTGCCAGCTCAGGCTCCTCGGCCAGCAGCGGCTCCAGGGCGCCGAGAATGTGCTCATCTATGATGTGCGGCACGTACTTGCTCAAGACCATTTCGAAGCCGTGATCGCCGATCGTCCACGCCATATCGCCCTCGCCGACCGGCGTGATCACGGTGCCGAACCTGTCGATACGCAGGGCGGCAGTGTCCTGCCCGGGCGGTTTCGCGGTGACGACGGCGGCTCCGGCGCCATCGGCAAAAACAGATGAAGCGACGATAGTGTCCGGATCATTGGAAACCCGGACGTGCAGGGTGCACAGCTCGGTGCTGACCACGAGGACGACGGCATCCGGGTCGGCGCGGCAGAAATCCGCCGCCACGCGCAGCGCAGGCAGCGAGGCATAGCAACCCATGAACCCCAGATGCTGCCGGCTCACCGTCGGGGCGAGACCGAGCTCGCGCACCAGCATGAAGTCCGGCCCGGGGGCGAAGAATCCGGTGCAGGACACCGTGACGACATGCGTGACATCGGCGGCGTCGATGCCGTCGCAGGCCTTCAGAGCTCGCTTGCCTGCTTCGACGAACAGCTCCGCGGCCCGGCTGGTGTACACCCGATTGCGGATGGCGGTGCCGGGGTTGAGCATCTGCGCGGTGTCGCGATCGAAGAAGACCGGCTCGGCGCGGAGATCACGATCCTGCTCGAAGTCGAAGTCGTCGATAACGCTGTACCGCCGCTCGATACCGGAAGCGCTGAAGGTTGAATGGATGAGCCGCTGTCCCAACCGGCCGAGGCCAGGCTGCGCGGCAAAGGCGTCGCGGGTCTGATCCTGCTGCAGAACTGTCGTGGGTACGGCTGTCTCGATCGACCTGATATAGACGCTCATACGTCACTGTAGGCCGCGCTGCGCCGGTTTGTCGCGAGCCTGGATGGCTATTTCAAACACCACCCGCGCCAAACCAGCACGTGATATCGCGGAGCTAATCGCTGATATCGGCGACCTCGGCCGAGAACGAGTCGATCAATCCGTCCGCGTCGACGAAGAGACTGTAACCGTGAGCACCCGCGCCCATCGCGATCCGTTCACCCCGAATCCGCTCATCGGCATACACCGGCCATTCGGTCGAGCTGCCGAACGGCGTAATCGTGCCCCGCTGATAACCCGTCGCCTCGAGTGCCTCCTCGGCGGGCGGCATCGTCAGCTTGTTCACGCCGACCACGGCACGCAGCTTCGGCCACGAGATCTGCCGATCCCCTGGAATCAGGGCGAACAGGTAACCGCCGCGGCGCCGCACCACGAGCGTTTTGACGATGCCACGCGGCGGAATGCCCAGGATCGCCGCGGCTTCCTCCAGGCTGTCGGCCGCGGGACGTTCCACGAATTGGACCGAGACACCGCGTTCCTCGGCTGCCGCCTCCGCTCTCAACCTGCCGGCCAGATCTGTCATCTTGCTGGCTCCCGCGTCTCCACCTTGAAGCGAAGCAGCCATTCGATGATCTCCGCGTGCTGCCGGGCCTGCAACAGGTCGGCGCCCCAGGCGTAAATGCCATGGTTGGCCACGATCAGAACGGGAACTTCGGCAACGTCATCGGTGGCAGGAACATAGGCTTGCTCGAAAGCGTCACCGAGCACGGTCATGTCCTGATCGTTCGGCACCACCGGCACAGTGACGGTCTGGTCATGCGCGCTGTGCCCGATGCCCTTGAGCATTTCCATGTCGCGAATCGGCACGCCATCCGGAAAGTAGTGCCCGGCGAGAACCGCCGACAACTGATGAACGTGCACGACCGCGCCCGCGCCGGTAACCTCCGCGATACGGGCGTGCAGGCCGGCCTCGGCCGACGGCCGTAGCCCGGCACGAAGCAGCGCCGGCTGACCTGGCGCCTGCGGGATGTCGACCGGCTCACCCAAGCGGTCGATGACCACAATGTCGGCCCCCGTCAGTTCATTCTTGTCCAGACCGGATGCAGTGACGGCGAGCCGCAACGGATTCCGGGTCAGGGTGACCGAAAGGTTGCCGGAGGTTCCGCGCATCCAGCCCATACCGGCGAACCGAGCCGATTCAGCGGCGAGTGCGCGCCCGGCAGCTTCCAGGGTCGCCCGTTCCGGAGCGGTCACAGCCGACTGACTTCGACGTCAGCGAAGCTGCCGACCACCGGAGCATCCCCGAAATCGGCACCGAACCAGGGCTCGCCCTCGCGGGAGAAAGCCAGCACCTGCCAGCCGGCGTGCGACGCGGCGGCGATTTCCTCCGGGTGATCGGAGAAAAACACCAGCTGTCCCGGCTCGTCACCCAGAGCCCTGGCAATGGTGCGGTAAGACTCCGCGGCCTTCTTCGGCCCCGCCTTGACGGTGTCGAAGTAGTCGGTGATCAACCCGGACAGGTCACCCTCCGGCGAATATTTGAACCATGGACGCTGCGAGGTCACCGAGCCGGATGAAAACACCGCAAGGCGCACTCCCGAGGCATGCCAGGCGTGCAGCTTAGGAATCACGTCATCGAAGAACTGCGAGGTAATCTCGTGCCGCTCGAAGCCCTCGGCCCAGATCTGACCCTGAAGCGTCTTCAGCGGGGTGGCCTTCACATCCGAGTCCATCCACGCGAGCAGCGCAGCCACAATGTCCTCATCGCTCGCATCGGGCGGCAGCTCGGCGTCCGTGATGGCCTGCGCGCGGGCATCCGCCACTTCCTCGTCGTCCGCATGCTCCTGCAGCCATGGCAGCAGCCGGGGGCGGGCGTAATCGTAAAGATCGCCCAGAATGAACCCGGCTGCGCTTGTGGTGCCCTCCAGGTCGAGTACGACGGTGCGCGCGGCGAGAGCTACCGGCGTGGGAGTGGATGACGTCACTTGGTTCCTGCTTTCATTCGGTCGTGGTACCGGCCGGGGAAAGAACGGCACCAGTCAGTTCGGCGGGTGAGGCGTAGTCATGCCGGCCGGTGATCCAGCGGACGGCGCGATTCAGCACCACCCGCTGGGCTCCGGCACGCGCCCAATCCGGCAATGATTCCAGATCAGCCGCGTGTGAATACCCAACGACCCGGCGCACCGATTCAATCCCGGCGTACCCGACCGCATCCGAAAACACCTCTGCTAACAAGACTTCAAGGTAATCATCGCTGAAAACGGTATCCGCTCGCTCCGACCAGTGCTTTCGCCACGCCGAGACGAAAGCGCCCCAGGATGTGCCGATAGCGGCATCCCGCTGCCAGGCCAGAGAATCCAGGCCAACCGCCCGGGCAGCATCGGCGGCTATCGACAGGTTGGACCAGAACAGCCCGAGGTCGAAGCCGATCGGGCCGACAAAGCTGAACTCGGGGTCGAAGACAGTGGTGACCTGCGCCAAATCCCGTCGTCCAACCATCACCGAGCCGGAGTGCAGGTCTCCGTGCAGCAACGCCTGCGCGCACGACATGAAGCGATGGCGCAGAACCGACAACTCACGGCGCAACTCGGTGTTCGCATAAAGCGCCCGGGCGTCTGCTTCGAAGCCGGCCGGGATCTTGTTGTGCTCGTGCTCACGATAGGGCTCGTCGAGCAGCACGTCTTCCGTCATCCGGCACAGGTCCGGATTCACCGCCGCCGCTATCAGGGCCTTCCGGTCGGCGCTACCCATGCCGATATCGCTGGTGGCGAAGCTGAGTTCTCCGATGAATCGGCCGACGACCTCGCCGACAGCGGCGATGTCGATTCCGGTACCGCCCAGAGCCGGAGAACCGCCTGGGCCGCTCGAAGCCACCTCGGCGACGAAGAAGTCACGGAGCACCTCAAGATCCGAAAGATCCTCCATCACCAGAACGTGCTGGTCCTGGTCGAAGTAGTGGATGGTCGGCACGGCTTCCGGCGTCAGCCTGGCGAGGTAGTCGTAAGCCCGAGCCTCGGCCGCCGACCGGGAAGGGTCGGCCGGCCAGTCCGGCCCGGCCACCTGCACCCAGGGCGGAGCCTGTTTGACGGCGACTCCCCGTCCGCCACGGCGGGCGATGAAAACCCGGTTCATGTTCCCTGCGGTCACCTCGTGCACGACGATGCCGGCATCCACCGGCTCGGCGTTTCCGTCCGCCGGCTCGGCGCCGTTTTCGCCCGAGGGTCCCGCTAGCAGGTGCAGCAGATCATGCTCCCGGAGGTAGCCGATCACGTCATCGGCGTCGCCCAGCAGCGCGTAGTCCGCGGCCGGGGCTTCGGCGGTTGGACTATCTGCGGCCGGCGTTTCAGCAACGGCAGAATCACGGGGACTGTCAGCGGCTACCGGCTGGTCGGTCACCGACGCTCTCCGTGAACGATGGTGCCAACGAAGTCAGCGAGAAAGGCTCGCCGGTCGACATCCGTCACCACGACCGTGTCGGGTGCGGACTCCACCGGCCAAGTGACCGGGAGGCCGTCATAGGTTTCCATCAGGTGCGCCCGGATTGCGAAGCCGTCGCTGGTGATGTTGACCGGGCCGAGCCGGGATTCCCGGATCCATTCCGGGTGCAGCAGCAGGCCGGCCGCCAGGCCATCGTGCGCCGGCGAGACCCGGCGGCCCCAAGCGTGCTGGTAGAAATCCATGTAGGCCTCGAGGATCTGCCCGGTGAATTCACCGGTGCGCGTCCCCGACTTATGCAGGGCGGCGACGGCATGCTCGTCGACGATGGTGCCAGCGGTGACGTTGACGCCGACCATCACCAGTCGCTCGCGCGGCGCGGCGAAGACCCGGCGGGCCGCCTCGGCGTCGTTGTGGATGTTTGCATCGACCATCTGGGCTACGCCCAGCGGCGGGAATGGACCGGATCCGCCCATCACGACGACGGACTTGAACAGGGACAGCAGGTTCGGCTCGAGCTCAAGTGCCAGCCCGAGGTTGGTCAGCGGGCCGACCGGCAGCAGGTCGTAGTAGCCGGGTCGGCTGCGGGCCATTTCGACGAGGAGTTCCGCCGAGCTCTGCGAGACAACATTCCGCGGCGGCACCCGGTCTGCGATGACGTCGCCGAGGCCATCCTTGCCGTGCACGTAGCCGGCGATCCGGGCCTCACCGCCAATCGGGCCGGCCGCGCCGACAGCAACCGGAATGTCCGGCCGGCCGGCGACATCGAGCACGTGGCCGATGTTTGTCACCGCGTCCTCGACCGGGGTGTTTCCGTACACGCTCGTGATCGCCGAGACCTCGACGTTCCGCTTTCCCAGCAGGTACAGCAGCGCGAGAGCATCGTCGATGCCGGTGTCTGTATCGACGATGATGTGGTGAGTGGTGGCACCTTCGGTGCTGGTCATGTGAGTCTCCTAGCTGCGGTAGTAGTCGGCGAGCGCGGTGGCATCGAATGCTCCGCGATCGGTGACGACACTGGTGACGAATTCGGGGGGCGTGGCATCGAATGCCGGGTACCAGGCGTCGGTGACCAGGACGGATGCCGTCCGCCGGCCAAGCACTTCGAGTACCTCTGAGTGGTCGCGTTGCTCAATCACGATGTCCGCACCGGTGGGCGCGCCCCGATCCGGCGACTGGACGAGCGCGTAGTAGGGGACACCGAAGGCCTTCGCCGCCACGGCCAGGCCAAGCGTGCCGACCTTGTTGACGACATGCCCATCCATGCTGACCCGGTCGGCGGCGGTGACGAGGGCATCGATCCGGCCGATGCCGGTTTCGGGTTGCCGCGCGCCGTCGGGCTCAGGTTGCCGCGCACCGTCGGTCTCGGGATTCCGCGTGTCACCGCCGTCGGCTCCGGGATTCGACTGCCGCTCGCGCTCAGCGCGTCCGGCGGCGAGCGCGGCGGCCCCCATTCCGTCAGTGATCAGGGTGACCTGTTCGCCCATTTCACGCAGTGTGTGCGAGGTGAGCCGGGCACCCTGCAGGTAGGGACGGGTCTCGGTGGCGACCCAGCTGTAGCGTCGTCCGGCGCGGGCTGCCGCCTTGACCAGCTCGATCAGGTAGGAGTCCATCCAGCAGTGCGTCAGGATTCTCGAGCCGTCCGGGATCAGGTCGACCGCGGCCTCCGCCAGCGCCCTGCTGCGGGCACGATAGCGCTCGTCGCCGAGTCGGCACGCGCGTTCGGCGAGCGCGACCAGCTCCGCCGTCGTCGTTGCACCGTCGAGGCTGTCGAGGACGAAACGCACGGCCTCCTTGGGATGGTTATTGGTCGGCCGGGCGTTCGCCAGCAGCTCCCCGGCCTCGACCAGGCGTGACCGGGCGTCATCCAGCGGAAGGTCGGCTGCCTGCCGGGCGGCGAGCGCCATCCCCGCGTAGGCGGCGTACAGCGGGCCCGAACTCTGGGTGACCATGTCGCGGATGGCGGCGGCGACCTCGGCGGGATTTGCGCAATCGACCCAGTGCAACTGCTCGGGGAATACCCGGCGATCGAGGATCTGAACTGTGTTCCCGCGCAGCCGAATCGACTGGTCAAGGGTGGCCGTTGGTTCCGGCGCGTTCATCGTTGTGTGTCCACCTTTTCTGCCGAAGCCTTTTCTGCCGGGTCTTTGTCTGCCGGGGTCTTTTCTGCCGCGACCCTTGCGGGAAACATCGCTGTTCGGCCACGTGCCATCACCAGAACGATGAGGGTAATCACATACGGGGCGGCATCGGCGAGCTGCTGCGGGGCGCCGATGCCCTGCAGGCGAAAGCCGAACGCCTCCGCAGCGCCGAAGCCCAGGCAGGCCACGGCGACTCGAAGTGGCCGGTTGACCGCGATCATCACGGCGGCGACGGCGATCCAGCCGCGGCCGGCCGTCATGTTCTCGGTGAACAGACTGACATTTCCCAGCGACAGCTGAGCGCCGGCGAGGCCGCACAGGGCCCCCGCGGCGATAATTGCCGCGATCCGATAGCGCTCGACGCTTAAGCCTAGGGCGGCAACCGCTTCCGGGTGCTCCCCTACCCCGCGCAGCCGCAGGCCGGCAGGCGTCCGGCCAAGCCACCAGGCGACAGCGACGGCGGTCAGCAGGGCAAGGGGTACCAGAGCTGAGTTGCGGCCAAATACCTCGCCGAGGATTGGCACGTCGGCCAGGAATGTCAAGGTGCCCAGGCCGGCAAGGCCCTGTGGGGCGAAGGAGCCGTTGACGTCGAACAACACGCGGATAAGGAAGCCGGTCACACCCAGCGCAAACAGGTTGGTGCCGATCGCGATCACGATCGGATCCGCCTTCCAGCGCGCCGAGCCCACCGCCAGCACGACGGCGAACAACGCGGTGGACAGCACCGCGATCAATACACCAAGCCAGGCACTCCCGGTGTAGTAGCTTCCGGCCACCGCAGCGAAGGCACCCCACAGCATCTGGCCTTCGAGCGCGATGTTGAACACTCCCGCCTGCGCACACAGCGCGCCGCCGAGCGCGGCGTACAGCACCGGCGCGGTGGCGAGCAGAACGGCGGCAACGAAAGCCCAGTTGAACAGGTCCATCAGACATCTCTCCGCATCCGGGCACGGCGCGCCTCGACGACTGTGCGCAGCGCCAACACCGTGACGACGACGGCTTGCAGGACATCCGACAGCTGCCTGGGCACATCGGCCTCTCGCTCCATCCCGCTGCCACCAACCTGCAGGATGGTGAAAACCGCGGCGGTCAGCGGCAGCAGAGCCGGCCGCCCGGCCGCGAGCAGCGCCGCAGCCACCCCGGCGAAGGTGTATCCGGGCGAGATGAGCGCGCCATCGATGAAGCGGTACGGCGGGGCGGCAACGATCATTGCCCCGACGAGCCCCGCCACCGCTCCGGCGACTGCCAGCGAGCCGGTGGCCAGCCGCGAGACGCCTATGCCGCCGTAGGCGCCGAACCGGGCGTTGCTGCCGAGCACCCGCAGCTCATATCCAAGCGCGCTGCGACTGTCGAAAAGCCAGAATGCCACCAGCAGCACGATGATCAGGATCAGGCCGATGTTGGTGTAGCCGAGATCGCCGATCCCAGGCAGTCGCGCGGCTTCCGGAAGCCGGGCGGTCTGCGCCTGGCCGGAGCCAGCCTCACCGATCTGAAAGCGCACCAGATAGGAGGTCAGCGCCACGGCCGGCGTGGAGAGCAGCAGGGTCGTGATGATGATCGGGATGCCGAGCTTACTGCTGAGCGGACCCGCCACCGCTGCCAGCAGGCCACCCGCGACGGCGCCCGCCAGCAGGGCGATCGGGATGACCAGCCAGGCCGGCAAAGGAGCGTAGAGGCCGATCGCCGCCGCAGTGATGCCGCCGAACACCAGCTGGCCGTTGCCGCCGAGATTGTATTCACCCATCCGCAATGGCAGGGCGAATGCGAGGGCCATGCCGCAGATCAGCGTGAAAACGGAGATCGTGTAATCGAGGTTCTCCACCGCCAGCGCGCCGCGAACCATTGCCGGGTACGCCACGAACGGCGAGATGCCCGCGCACAGCATGATCACCGAGCCGATCAGCACGGCCAACAGCACCGCGCCCAGCGGAACCAGGCTAGGGTGCCGAATCAGCTGCCGGAACACGGATCTACCCAGCACAGATTTCGACGGCAACGCTTCTTCGGCGATAGCGTCAGTTTCTTTCAGCTCAGGCATCGACCGCACCCGCCATCGCGCCGCCAATGGAATGGAACGTGGCCTCGGCGCGAGGAAACTCTGCCACGATCTTTCCTTCGAACATCACCAGAATCCGATCGGCAAGCGCGAGTAGCTCGCTGATTTCATGCGAAACCAGCAGAATGCCGCCGGTCGAGTTTCGGTAGTCGATCAGCCGGCGGTGAATCGATTCGATTGCGCCCACATCCACGCCCTGGGTCGGCTGTTCGGCGATCAGTAGCCGTGCCTGGTGTCCGAGCTCCCGCGCAACGACGACTTTCTGCGCGTTGCCGCCGGAAAGCGCCCCGACAGTTGTCTGCTCCGATGGAGTCTTCACCCCGAAGTCGGCGATCAGCTGGCCGGCCCGGCGCGCGAGGTTGCGGCGCGACATCCAGCCCTTACCGAAGAAGCCTTTGCCGGCAATTGGTGGTTGACGATGGTGGCCGAGCGCGAGGTTCTCGGCAACGCTCAGCTCGACCGCGCTGCCTTCGCCGCGCCGGTCTTCGGGGATGACGGCCAGGCCGAGCCCGCGGCGGCGGCGCACCGACTCGGTAGCTACCGAATTTCCGGAAAGCCTGATCGAGCCCGTGACGCTCCGCCGCGGCAAGGTGCCGAGGATGGCCTGGACGAGCTCGTGCTGACCGTTGCCGGAGACGCCGGCAATGCCAACGATTTCACCTGCATGCACGGCGAACGAGGCGGCATCGACCTTGCGCCGCCCACCGATATTTACAGTGAGGTCCGCGACCTCGAGCACCCGCTCCCCACGGTCGCCGCCACCCGGATTCAGCGCAGGGCTGGCGACTCGCCCGGTCATCGCCTCGACCAGTTCTGCCGCGGACGTATCCGCAGTGCGGAACCGGCCGGACACCCTGCCGTCGCGCAGCACTGTGACCTCGTCGCTGACGTCGAGCACTTCGGGGATCTTGTGCGTGACCAGGACGATCGAGCTGCCCTGGTTCGCGGCCCGGCGGATCACCTCGAACAGCGAAGTCACCTCGCCAGGAGTCAGTGACGCGGTCGGCTCGTCAAGGATCAGGACGTCGCTGTTCCGGTGCAGTGCCTTAAGGATCTCGACGCGTTGCCGGACCCCGACCGGCAGGCTGCCCACCCGAGCCGCCGGTTCGACGGCGAGTCCGTACTGGTCGGCGAGCTCGCGGACTCGCCGCTCGGCGGCGGCCGAGTCGAGCTGGCCGAAGCGGCGCGGTTCCGCGCCGAACACCACGTTCTCGGCTACTGTCAGCGAGTCGAAAAGCCGGAAATGCTGATGCACCATGCTTAAGCCCACAGCCATTGCCTGCTGCGGGTTATCGAAACTGACAGCCGAGCCATTCCGTAGGATCTGCCCGCTGTCGGGACGATGAATCCCGTACAGAATCGACATCAGGGTTGACTTGCCGGCCCCGTTCTCGCCCATCAGGGCATGGATGGATCCCCGTCGGAGGGTCAGGTCGACGTTCTGGTTTGCGATGACCGGCCCGAAGGCCTTGCTGATCCCCGCAAGCTCAACTGCTGGGTGGGTCATCCGGCTGTAACAGGGTCTTTCACAGTGATCTTCCCCGCAATAATGTCATCGCGAACCTGCTTCACCTTCTCGATAACGTCCGGGTGATCTGCGATAAGGCACTTCGAATCCGCTACGCCCTCTTCCAGGCCGGTCAGCCCGACGCCGTTCTCTGCAAGGCCGTAAACCTTCACGTCACCGGACTTACCGGCGAGGATGTCCTTGACCGAGTTCTCCAGGGCGACATCCACCCGCTTGATGGAGTTGTCCACGACGTTTCCGGGGGAATCGAGGCACTGGTTTGTGTCGACGCCAAAGGCCTTGACCTTATTTGCCTCTGCCGCCTCGAAGATGCCGTAGTTTCCGCCGGATGCGGCGGCGTTGAGGTAGTCGGCTCCGCTGTCGGCAACGACCTGGGCCTGGGCCTTGGCGCGGGCCTGATCGCCGAACGGGTTGTCGCCGCCGACGTACTGTACGGAAGATTTCACGTCCTTGTTAACGCTCTTGGCGCCATCGAGGAACGGCGTCACCCAGCGGTTCACGAACGGGGTGTCGACCGAGGCAACCGCGCCGACCTTGTCAGCCTTTGTCAGCAGGCCAGCCTCCACGCCGGCGAGGTAATTGGATTCGTACTCCTTGAAACTTGCGCAGGTCAGGTTCTCGGCCGGCTTCTCCGGGCAGGCGTCCACCAGGAGGAATTGCTGGTCTGGGCTGTCCTGCGCTGAGGTATCGAACTGGTCCTGGACGCTGAAGCTGACGCCGATCACGATGTCTGCCTTGGCCCGGACTGCCGCGTCGATGTTCTGCTGGACGCTAGCCGGGTCTTTGCTTTCGTAAACCTTCACGTCGGCGTTGTTGGCCTTGCCGGCAGCTTCCGCTCCGGTCTTGGCCAGCTGGAGAAAGTTGTTGGAACCGATGGCTGTCGGGGTGATCAGGACGATCGACTTCTCTTTGGCTTCGCCAGCTGTCTCGGATGAACTGCTGCAGCCGGAGGTGACGAGCGCCAGGGCGGCTACCGCCGTAACGAGCGCAGCGCGGGTTGAAAACATCATTTTCCTTCAGCGAGACTTGAGAAGCGCACTGCGAAGTTATCGCGCTCCGAGAAAGGTTTTGGGCACAATAATCGTCTGGTATCCATCAGCCGGAGAACCTCAGCAGCGTCACATACTGAAACATTTGTCCCTATCGTGAGACGCAATTGCCATTTTCTTCCCAGGATTAGGCACAATTTGGCTGTGTCCAAGCATCTTCAGGCGCCAGAGCCGTCTCAGCAGCCGAAACATCCCGCCTCCCCTGCCGACTTCACGGCGGCGTGCGCAGGGCTCGCCGCCGTGCTGGCAGCGGATGTCGAATCCCGCGAGCTGGCCGGACTCGCCCCGCATGCCGAGGTGGAGTTGTTTCGCGATGCCGGCATTCTTCCGGCCCTGATTCCTGCCGAACGCGGTGGCATCGGGCTCGGATGGCGCGAGCTGCTGACCGCCATCCGCCCGATCTTGCGGGTCGATGCATCGGTAGGCCACGCGCTCGCTTACCACTACGTGAACTCCTGGCGGATCAACCTGAATCGGAATGCCGATTCGATCGCGGCGCTCGAGCAGGAAACAGCTGCCCGGCAGCTGTTCTGGGGTGGAGCCGGCAACCCACGTGACGCCGGGCTCACCCTGATGCCGGACGGTCGAAACTTTTTGGTCTCCGGTCGCAAATTCTTCGCCACCGGAGCCGAGGTGGCCGACCGGATTACCGCCAGCGGAACCCGAGCCGACACCGGCGAGAAGCTGGCGATCGTCATCGACGGCAGGGGGTCCGGCGTCAGCCATCCGGGCGACTGGGACAACATCGGTCAACGACTTTCCGCATCCGGATCGGTGATCTTCGACAACGCCATCGTGGCTCCGGAGTGCGTGCTCGGCAGCAATGAGCAGACCGGCGACCCGCAGAGCCCGCGCGGTTCGCTATCGATCCTCTTATTCCAGGCAGTGCTGTGCCACCTGCACGTGGCGATCGCGGAAGGCGCCCTGGAGTCCGCCGCTGAATACACCCGAACCAAGACCCGGCCATGGGCGACGTCTGGGGTGGACCTGGCAACCGAGGATCCCTACATCCGGACGACCCACGGTGAGCTCGTTTCCCAGGTGCGCGCCGCGGATGCGCTGACCTGGCGGGCAACCGAACGGCTGATTGCCGCGATGGAGACGGGCTGGGAGTTGAGCGACGACGCTCGAGGTGAGGCGGCAATTGAGATTGCCGCGGCGAAGGTGTCGTCCACCCGCGCAGTGCTGGAGGCGACATCCAAGGCTTTCGAGCTGACCGGAGCACGGGCAACGGCCCGAAGCGCGCAGTTCGACAGGTTCTGGCGGAACGCCCGGACGATCACATTGCACGACCCGGTGGCCTATAAGGCGCAGGAGGTCGGCATCTACGAGCTGACCGGCGTCTACCCGACGCCGAGCGCCTATAGCTAGCAGACTCGGTCGACAGCTGGTTCGCAGCGCCGACAGTTGGTTGAGCGCGTTGACAGCTGGTTCGCAGCACTGAAGAACGCGAGCTTTGTGCTCGGGAGCGGGAAAGAGCGCGAACGCGATGCAAGAACGCGCGCACATTCAGACCCGTTCTTACACCCAGCTCGCGATCCTCGGCCCGACGTTCGTGCTGCCTGGGACGCATAAGCGGCCCCTGTTCGGGGTACGCGGTTGCTGACCAGGCAGCGCTTGCTGCCACCCTCTTACCGCGTGCACAGGAGTCTCAATGTCCAGCTACCATCCGGAGAAAGACCCGCAGAACCCTGATCAGCCGGGATCCGAACAACCGTCAGAGGACAAGGCAGATTCCGCGAATCCCGACCCCGCTAACGACAACATCACCGGACTTGAACCCGGTGGGGGCGTTCCACCGGGCGAGACTCCCCCAGCGGAAGATCAAATGAGTTCGGACCAATGACACACGAACCGCCTAATTGACCCGGCCTGGGCACGAGCACAGATCCCAGCAACACATCAAGCTGTCCTAGCGTCAGCGTGTCCTGCGGCAAGCTGCCTGCATCAGGCCGCCATGGCGAGGCCCGGAACGACATTTGCAGCAGCTAACCGGTCGGTAACCCGGATAATCTCACCATACGAACACATCCGTCCGGCTTTTCACCGCCAGCTCCCGCAAATGTCGGCCCGGCAGCGGGTTAGCCCCGGGTTAGCGACCAGCCCAGACGAGCTGCCGATAGGTGCCGTCCCGCAGATGTCTCCCGGGGAGGTGCGGAGATAATGAATAAATGAGGTTTCGTTTGAAGTCCTGGCCCACCCGAGCCGGAGTGTCAGTGATCGGTGCTGTAATCGGCCTGCTGGGCGGTGTTGCCTACATGGGGGTCTTGGCGATCCAGTCGATCGTCCACGCGCCGGAGGCCAAGCTGTACACCTCAGACGCCGTCCTCGCTATCGTATTCGCCGGCATCGTCGGTGCGGTCTATGGTGCGATTACCGGCCAGGTTGTCCTCGAAGGTTTGAGGTGGGCAGCCCTTCGCGAATTAGGGCTCGGACGTGGCCTCTTGGGCAACGGCGTGATTGCTGCCGTCATCGTCGGGCTGATGTGGGCCGTCCTCGCAATGACGCTCGCTCCGCCTCCGATTGTGGCGGTCGTCGCCACCGCGGTAGCTGCGGGTGCCATTGCTGTCGGAATCGGCCGCGCGATGGTCTCTCCGCTTCACGGTCCCCTGAACCGGAAGTCATTAGCAGGAGCTACACGCCAGTAACTGCGAACCAACCTCCGAACAGGACATTTGCAGCCGCTTACCGGCTGGTAACCCGCATATTCTCACCAGGCGAACACATTCGGCCCGCTTTTCAACGCCGGCTCCTGCAAATGTCAGCCAAGCCCCGGCTCGACCGGCCCAGCCCAGCGCCCAGCGTTAGCGGAGCGCGGCGATTTCGTCGTAGGTCGGAAAGTTCTTCGCGATGCCGCTGCCGGTGAAGTGGCCTACCCAGCCCTCTTCCTCGTGGAAGAAACGCACCGAGATGTATTCCGGCCGGGTGCCCATATCGAACCAGTGCGTGGTGTTTGCCGGGACGGAAATCAGGTCGCCGGCCTCACAGAACACCGCGCTGACAGTGCCATTGCCCCGAAGGTAGAAGATGCCGGAGCCCCGGGCGAAGAACCGATCCTCGTCGTCGTCGTGCTGGTGCTCGTCCAGGAACTTGGTCCGCGCCGCGGCAGCCTGCTCTTCGTATTCAGGATTTCCCTCGGACTGCAGCTTGAGCACGTCGACGAGCGTGTAACCCTCGTTCGCGTTAACGGCGTCGATCTCGGCTTGGTACGCAGCGAGAACTTCCTCCTGGCTCGGGTCGGCGCTCAGTTCCTTGAGTTCCCAGCGTGAGAAACGTGCGCCGAGGCTGGCCAGGTGGGCCGTGATCTCGGCCGCATCGGTTGTGCGCAGCACTGTCGTGCCCGGGTCGGAGTCGGGCCAAACTGTCAACAAGGTCACGGTGCGGTCTTCCTCTAGGTCGGATTGGATCTGCCTCATTGTGCATCACCTACGGAAGTTCCTGCCCGAAATTGGTCGTTGGTTTACGCGCTGGCCGCGAAGTCACGCGGATTTCAGGGCCTTGCGAAGTAACAATTCGTCATGAACTCACGCCGTGCTGGTTCGTCGGCTTAGGGTTAGGCCGCTATTGCCTCACGAGCCACCGGGAAGGAAATGATGAGCGCACCAAGGCAGCTCAGCACTGAAACGGTTGCCGACTACTTGCGGGTCGTGCCCGAGCTGGCTTGCAGGATCGATCCCGAAGCACTGACGTCAATCGACGAGGTCGGTGACGGCAACCTGAACCTGGTGTTCATCGTGCGGGATAGCGCTGGCAGTTCGCTCGTGCTCAAGCAGTCACTGCCGCACGTGCGCACCGACCCCAGTTGGGAGATGACTCGCGAGCGGTCAGCGCGTGAGGCGCGGGTGCTTTCGGTGCACCAGCGTCTGGACGCCGAACACGTGCCGGCACTGCTGCATTTCGACCATGCCAACTATGTACTGGCGCTTGAGGATCTCTCGGATCACGCCGTCTGGCGGGCCGAATTGAACGAGGGTCGCATTCATCCCCAAGCCGCGACCGAGATCGGGCGCTACGTCGCGCGTACCGCCTTCGGCAGCTCTGTTTTCGGCCTGGATACTGCGGAACACAAGAAACAAATTGCTCAGGGCATAAACCCCGAGCTCAGCCAGATCACCGAAGATCTGGTGTTCACCGAACCCTTCATCGAGCATCCGCACAACAGCGTGCTGCCCGGCAATGCCCCGGACGTCGCCGCATTACGGGCAGACACTCTGGCCATCCGGGCGATCGGTGAGGCGAAGCTCGCGTTCATGACCCGGGCCGAATCGCTGCTGCACGGCGACCTGCATACCGGATCGGTCTTCGTGCGCGCCTGCGACGGCAAGCCGGCGTCCGTGCGCGCTTTCGACAGCGAATTCGGTGCCTATGGTCCGACCGGCTTTGATCTTGGCGCACTCTGGGCGAATCTGCTGATCGCCGCCGCCCGGGCAGCCGCCCTTGGCGATTCAGACCGGGCTGCCCGGCTGACCCAGCTGCCCGTGGACCTGATGGACGCCTTCGAGGATGAGTTCAGCTCGCTGTGGCCGGATCGGGTGGATCCGCGGGTGTGGTCACACGATACGCTCCGGCAGTTTCTCGACCGGGTACGCACGGATGCCGCCGTCTTCGCCGGGGCTAAGGCTATCCGCCGTATCGTTGGCTTCGCCAAAGTGGCCGACATCGAGACGCTTGACGAGCGCCGGCGGGAGGTCGCAGCACGGGGCGTTCTGCGCGCGGCGAGGGAGCTTCTGGTCTCCGGTTCGGCGGATGGAATCAGCCGCACGGATGCCGGCGAAGAGGTGGCAATGAAGACTACCCGAAGCCTCGAGATCCTGCTGGAGTGCGCGGATGGCGAATCTCGCGGGACAGCTGCTCGCTGAGCGCGAAGCCGGCGATGGCGGTGATCGCCGCCAGCCTCAGCACAATGAACACTGCGACTGCCCACAGCGGGCCGCCCTTGTTCTCCACGACGTCGCCGTGCTGGTAGAGCGAGAGGCAGATCACGAAGAAGACCTCGATGAGCATCCACGGCAGGTGCAACCGCCAGTCCCGCACGGCGATGCAGGCCAGCGGAACGAACCATAAGGACAGCTGTGGCGGCAGCGACGGAAGCACCAGGAACGTACCGGCGAACAGCAGCAACAAGATCGGCGCGATTCCCCACTGCCGATGGCTTGCCAGTGCGAGCGCCGTGGTCAGGACCAGGGTCGCCGCGATGCCGATTCCGGCAAGTACCAGCCCGATATTCGGCAACGCCGAGATGTGCAACGGAATGAGTGTCCAGACCAGCGAGCCCGGCCCGACCGGGTCGTCCAGCATGCCGGACAGTCGCTGGAAACGATCCGGCGTCAGCAGGAAGCCAATTGCGAGTACGACTGTCGCGGAACCAGCGAGCATTAGTGCCTGTCCGCCGCGTTTAGACCATTGTTTCGCGCTGTGGATGACTATTGCCAAGGCGAAAAGCATCGCCAAGGGTGAAAACAGGGCTGCCAGTCCGATCAATAGTCCGCCAAGCATCGGGCTGCGTCCGCGCCGGGTCGCGCCCAGCCAGAAGATCAGCCCCCACAGCGATAGCGCGATCGCGACGATGGTGAAGGACTGCGGCAGGGCGAGCGGCAGAACGGCGCTGAGCCCGAACGTGGCGAGCTGCCAGCGCCTGTCATCGCCAAGAATCCGAGCGGTTGCCAGCACCGCGAATCCAAGTCCCAGCGCGATGACGAACATCGCGATGACGAAGAACCACCGGCTCTGCGCCGTCAGGCTGCCATCGGGCACCAGGGTGGCCAGGGCCCGGAACAGCAACTCATGACCAGGAGCACCGAATCCGGCCGCCGCACCACTGGCCGTGCCCGAAGCAGGCGATGTGATCACCTGCTCGGAGCTGACCGGGGCGACCAGGAGCTTGTACTGGTCAATCAGCGGGGTCGAGCAGACCCGGGTGAACTTCTTCGCCTCAACCCAGCCGTTGCCGTAACACGGCGCCTGCACGAAAAGGCCGATGCCGAACATGGCCGCCGAGCTCAGCAGGAAGATCTGCGCGCTCTGAAACCAGGTCCTGCTGTAGCTGGCCGCCCGGCTGCCCAGCACGCCGCCGATGACGGGAGACGCCCAGCGCGCGATCGGATCGCGTTGGCTGGGCGGGGTCGGCATCCTCCCAGCCTACCGACCCGGCGTCGGGTCAGCTGTCGTCGGACCGACCCGAAACTGAGCGGTGAGCCCACGCCGACCTACCTCGCAAGCACCGGAAACCGGAGGCTACGTTAGGCGGTTAGCTGTTGCCCCCGGGAAAGACCTCGGTCCGATCAGGATTCGGATTCAGCTCCTTCTTGGGCGGCTCCGGTGGATCTTCGTCCTTCGGCGGCTCCGGCTTCTTCTCGGGCTCCGGATCCTCCTTGGTCGGTTCCGGCTCGGGCTCAGGTTCCTTCGTCGGCTCCTTGGTAGGTTCCTTCGTCGGCTCCTTAGTGGGTTCCCTGGTCGCCTCGGGCTCGGGCTTGGGCTTCGCGGTCTGCTTGGGCTTTGGCGGTTGCGGAGCAGGGAGCGGCCGCTCGGAGGTCTTCACCGTCGGTAGCTTGCCCCGCTCGGGGAACTGCTCGATCTTTTCGCCCTTGAGCGCGTCTTGCATGTACGCGGTCCAGACCTGCACCGGGAACGAACCTCCGGTGATCTCGCTTCGGCCACCCCAGGAGCCCAGGTCGACGTTACCGCCGTCCTTCTTCCGGTAGATCGAAACCGCGGTCGACAGCTGAGGCGTATAACCGGTGAACCACGCCGACTTGTTGTCGTTCGAGGTTCCGGTCTTGCCTGCAGCCGGCCGGCCCAGGTTCCGGGCGTAACCACCGGATCCCGAACTGATGACGTGGCGCAGCGCGAAGCTGGTCTCGGCCATCACCGCCTTGTCGAACTTCCGCTCGCCCTCGACTTCCTTCTTGTAGACCTCGTCGCCCTCGGGGGACTGCACGGAGCGCACGGTGAAGGTTTCGTGCCGCACGCCTTCTGCGGCGAACGTTCCATAGGCGGTCGCCATATCGATGGTGTGCGGGCTGGCCGAGCCGAGCACATTGCTGTCGACGTTCTCGATCTCGGTCGACTCCGGAATTCCGGCCCGGCGGGCGACATCGGTGGTCTTTTCCGGGCCAACCTGAACGTTCAATTGCCCGTAGACGGTGTTCACCGAGCTCTGCGTCGCCTTGAGCACGCTGATCGGGCCATAGCTCGCGTTGCCGAAGTTGTGCAGGCCGCCCTTCCAGTCACCGACCGGAAGGCCATTGGCTCCGTTGTACACATCGTTCAACCGCACGCCGTTCTCCAGCGCCGCCACCAGGGTGAACGGCTTGAACGTCGAGCCTGCCTCTGCCCGGTCGTACGTCGCATTGTTCGACTGCTGCTTCAGGTAGTCCTTGCCGCCGTACATGGCAATCAGCGCGCCGTCCTTGGGATCGACCGAGGCGATTCCGACGTGCACGTTCTTCGGAACGTCGTCCGGCATCTCCTTGACGGCATCCGTCGCTGCCTTCATCGCCTTCTTGTTGAACGTCGTGGTGATCTTGTAGCCGTTGCGATGAATCTCGTCTTCGGACAGCCCGCCGTGCTTCACCAGCTCCTTGAGCACAATGTCGAGCATGTAGCCCTTTTGGCCTGAGAACTGGTTGCTCTTCTTGGCCTTGTCCACCTTCGGGAATTTGGCCTCGGCCCGCTCGTCCGCCGTGATGAAACCCTCTTTTTGCATGCCGTCGAGCACATAGCCGAAGCGGGCTTCGTACGCCTCCGGCTCGTCGGCGGGATCAGCCGCACCGGGACGCTGGATCATGGCGGCAAGCAGCGCGCTTTCGGAGACGTCGAGCTCCGAAGCCGGCTTGTCGAAGTAGACCTGTGACGCCGTTTCAATACCGTAGCTCTGTCGGCCGAAGTAGATCGTGTTCAGGTAGTTGGCCAGGATCTCGTCCTTGCTCAGCTTCTGATCGATCTTCAACGAGATGAACATCTCCTTCACCTTGCGGGTCAGGGTGTGGTCATCGTTGAGGTAGTAGTTCTTCACGTACTGCTGGGTGATTGTGGAACCGCCACCGGCGTATTCGCCACTGACCACGCCGACCACTGCCCGGCCGAGACCGGTAATCGAAATTCCACGGTTCTCGTAGAACGACTGGTCCTCCGCCGCAATGGTCGCCTGCTGCATCTCCTCGGAGATGGCATCGATCTTTACGCTTTCCCGGTTCTGCTCAGAGAACTTGCCGATCACGCTCTTGCCATCGTCGTAGTAGACGGTGGACGTCTGGGCCTTCGCCAGCGGGTTGCCCGTCGGCACTTCCGTCACCGCGTAGCCGATGCAGAACGCGGCCACAACCAGTACGACGGCGCCGAAGATGCCCCAAAGCCACAGCCGCAGTGACGGCAGCCAGCGGGTCCAGCCCGGCACGCCTGCGCGCGGGTAGTTCAGCCAGTTTGCGCGTTGCTCGCCGCGCGCGGCTGCAGCCTTCTTCAACTGCTTGCGGGGGTTGGCGCGCCGAGGCGCCGGTCCGGCGTGATGACTCGTGCGCCGTGCCGATCGATTGCCTGTGCTCACTAACGAAATCCTCTGATGTTGGGTCGGCCCTGATGCCTGCGGTCCGCGACGGTCATTGGCGATCATCACGGGCCATAGCGTGGGCCGGAAGCCAAACCGTTCTTCATCGCCAGGCACTCACAAGCCTGGCCGGGCCGGAACGTCCGACCACGGATCCTAACGTTGTGATAACAGGATAAATGCCGGGACGACGAAAGTCCTAACCTTTGAAATCGCTGACAACGACGTAGCCGGTCAATCTGTGGTGCTTACGGCGGGGTGCAGAGTTGAATAGCTCCGGGGCGCACGGACGTCTGTTGGCCTATGTCCATCAGAGCGGAACAAAGCGCGCGGCGCACGACCTGATCATTGCGGCAACCGCCATGACAACCGGGCGGGTCATCGAAGGCGACTGACCGTGGCGCTCGCTTCGACGACTTACCGTGGCGTCGACTGCCTGGTGCTGGCTTAAGGCTGGGATCCGGCTATGTTCACCAGCCAACTCACGCCGAACTTGTCGACGCACATCCCGAAACTGTCGCCCCACGGAGCTGGGCCGAGCGGCATCGTGACGTTGCCACCGTCGGAGAGCTTGTCCCAGAAACCGCGCAGTTCGGCTTCGTCCTCACCACTGAGCGAGACGGAGTAGTTGCTCCCGGGCGTGTAGTCCATGCCTTGGGGAGTGTCTGACGCCATCAGCACCATGCCGCTATCGGTGGTCAGCATGGAATGCATGATCTTGTCCTGCTCAGCCGGGTCATCGCTGGCCTGAAACTCGCCAAAGGTGCTGCTGGTCAGCTCGCCGCCGAAAACCGACTGATAGAAGGCCATCGCTTGTTTTGCCTCGTCCCGAAAACCGAGATAAGGGTTTAGACGTGTCGCCATGATCCAATCTCCTCGCTCTCCGCCAGTGCTGGTTATAGCAATGCTGGTTTAGATTATCGACCAGCACCGGCCCCAGCGCCAGACTTCCCGGCGGAAAACAGCGGTACGACTTCCGCACGCTGCATGCAACGCCGACCGCCTCTCCGCCGGTGCCGTTGATAGCGAACTGCCGGCTGACCCGACACCGCAGGTCAGTGGCTGCGAGCCAACGAACGTCCGTCGTTAAGTAAGAACGGCAGTGATTGAGTCTGCGTGCCAGTTCCCCCATCCGCCGGGTTAGGCTGCTGGTGTGCTGAAGACGTGGCTGACCCAGACGCTGGACCTGAGTGTCCCAATCATTTCCGCCCCGATGGCTTCCCGGGCCGGCGGCGAACTCGCTCACGCGGTGTCTGCCGCGGGAGGGCTCGGCATGCTTGGCGCCGGCCGGGTCGTCAGTCCGGAATGGATCGCGGAGAATGCAACCATTGCCCGGTATGGCCCGATCGCCAGTAGCACCGACGGCGACGGTGTTCCCTCGAGCCCTGGCACCCGGACCGAGGCTGCTCTCTCGAACCGGAACGCCGGGACCGGCGGCGAAATCACGCCGCTCAGGTTCGGCATCGGCCTGATGACCTGGGCGATCGACGAGGACCGGGCGCTGCTGGACGCAAGCCTGGCCACCGGTCCCGCCCTGATCTCCCTGTCGTTCGGAGATCCGTCGCCATATGTGGAGGATGTGCATTCCGTCGGCTCACTCGCCGCGATGCAGGTGAATACGCTCGCCGACCTCCGGCTGGCCGAGACGGCAGGAATCGATCTGATCATCGTCCAGGGCGCCGAGGCTGGCGGACACACCGGGCAGCGAGCAACACTGCCGTTATTGCAGGACGTGCTGGAGAGCACCGAGCTGCCGGTGGTAGCGGCCGGCGGCATCAGCACCGGACGAGGACTCGCGGCAGTGCTGGCCGCGGGCGCTCACGGCGCGATGATCGGGACCGCGCTGCTGGCCAGCCCGGAGGTTACGATGCCGGAAGGACTGCGGGAACGGATCCTGGCCGCCGAGAGCGATGACACCGTCTACACCAGTGTCTTCGACCTGGCGCAGCGGCAGCCATGGCCCTCCCGCTGGGGCGGCCGGGCATTGCGCAATGAGTTCACCGACCGTTGGCACGGTCGCGGCAGTGAACTGGCGGATGACGCCGACGCAGCCGGCGAAGTGCGAGCGGCGAATAGCTCCGGCGATCCCGGCAACGCCAGTGTCTACGCCGGCGAGGCAGTGGGCGCGGTCCGGGAATCCCTGCCGGCCGGCGAGGTCATTCAGCGGATTAATGCCGAAGCAGAAGCCCGGCTCCGCTCACTCCTGTAGTCCCGGCCCACCCAGGCGAAACGGTCCGGTTTCTGCTTCCCGGTCCGTCATTTGACACAGAACTAGGGCAGAAAGCGGACCGTTTCGCGGTGAGCCGTACGGCGGGCAACTGCTAGCGCTGTTCCTCGGGGTGCTCGGGCGCAGGGTGCTCGGAAGACGCCGGAGCCCGGGCGGCATCCCCAGGCTGCTCGGCAGCGGCATCCGTTGCCGCGGCATCGCCGGCATCCGGGGCCTGCGCCTCGGCTGGCTCTGCAGGTGCCGGGGCAGGTGCCTGCGCAGGGGCAGGTGCCTGCGCCGGGGCAGCCGACCGTGACACAGGAGTTGTCGGTGCGTCGAGGCCGCTCGGAATCGGTGGCATGGCCGGAGGTTCGATAACGTCTTCCAGCGGCGTGTGCTTGGGATTTCGGATGTCCTCAAGCACCGATTCGACCGCATTCGTCGCATCGACCAACGGTTCCGGCGGAGCCGGGCGGCCAACGCCCGAACGCTGCGCCCGGCGTCCGGGAGCCCGCGCGCTCTCATCGTCGCCGGAATCGCCGGAATCGCCGAAGTCGCCGGATTCACTACCCGAATCGCCGGATGTCCTACCGGTAAACATTCCGGACAGACCTGCGCCGCCCGCCGCATTCGCGCCCATTGCGCCGCCGATGCCCTTAATCGCCTCACTGATCTCGGATGGGATGATCCACAGCTTGTTGGACGACCCTTCGGCGAGCTTCGGCAGAGTCTGCAGGTATTGGTAAGCGAGCAGCTTCGGATCGGCATCGCCGGCGTGAATTGCCTGGAACACCTTCTGGATAGCCTGAGATTCGCCATCGGCTCGCAGAATTGCGGCCTTGGATTGCGCGTCCGCATTCAGGATGGCGGCCTTGGCCGCGCCTTCCGCGCTCAGGATGGCTGCCTGTCGTTCGCCCTCTGCGGTCAGAATTTGGGACTGCTTCGTGCCCTCTGCCGTCAGGATCGCCGCACGCCGGTCTCGCTCTGCGCGCATCTGCTTTTCCATCGAATCCTGGATCGAGTGCGGCGGATCGATTGCCTTCAGCTCGACGCGGGAAACCCTGATCCCCCAGCGGCCGGTCGCATCGTCGAGCACGCCGCGAAGCTGGCCGTTGATCTGATCACGGGAGGTGAGCGCCTCCTCCAGGTTCAGGCCACCGACGACGTTACGCAGCGTCGTCGTAGTCAGCTGTTCGACGGCATGAATGTAGTTCGCAATCTCGTAGGTTGCCGCCCGGGCGTCGTTGACCTGGAAGTACACCACTGTGTCGATCGACACCACGAGGTTGTCTTCCGTGATCACCGGCTGCGGCGGAAATGAGACAACCTGTTCACGCAGGTCCAGCAGCGGCAACACCCGGTCGACGAACGGGATGACGACGGAAAGGCCGGGATTCAACGTCCGCTGGTACCGGCCGAAACGTTCGACCACCCCGGCGCGGGCCTGCGGAACGATGCGCAGCGAGCGCGCCAGGATGATGACGACGAACAGCACGACGAGGCCGACGCCTATGGCCGCCCCTAATCCGAAATCCATAAATGCTTCCAATCATTTGTGCCTGCGTTTTGCATCCACTCTTCGCTGAAGGTGATTTCCGCGACGAGGAGTGGATAAGAATCGTGCTAAACGACTTCGTCCCGGCTGACCACCGCCGTCGCGCCATCGATTCGTGCGACGTACACCTTTTCATCCGGTTCGATCACGTCGTCGGACTCCAGCACCCTGGCCGTCCAGACGTCGCCGCCGATCCTGACCAGGCCGGCCGACGAGGTGACCGATTCGATCGCAATTGCCGATGCACCCAGCAACGCGTCAGCATTGGTTCGCTGCAGTGCGGGCCCCTTCCGAAGGTGCTTCAGCGCGACCGGCCGCACCGCGAAGATCATCCCGATAGCGACCACGCCGGCTACCCCAATTTCGACCGGAAGCGGCGCGCCCATCACATCTGCGAGCAAGCCGCCGATCGCGCCGACGGCAAGCATCGCGAACAACAGGTCAAGGGTGACGAGTTCGATGCCGCCGAGAACGACAATCATCGCTAGCCATACGGCCCAGCTGTTGTCGCTCATCCATTCGAGCATCAATACCTCCGACTCAAGGTTCGCTTCGGTTCTTTTATCATGCCCGAATACACATTCGCGATGTGAGTTGGCAGACAATCGGCCGCCGATTGGTATTGAGCCGAAACATTCGAGCGTTGTAGCAAGTTGGGACTGCCGGTCGCCTGGTTTAATCCCCAGGACCGCAACAGGATTGCCCGAAACGTCCGTTAGGAGCTCGCAAAATGGCACGCACAGTCGCTGATCAACTCGTCGAACAACTGCGAAACGCCGGGGTGCGCCGCATCTACGGCATCGTGGGCGACAGCCTCAACCCGGTGGTTGACGCCGTCCGCCGCACCGGCGGTTCGGCCAAGGGCGGCATCGACTGGATCCACGTGCGGCACGAGGAGGCAGCGGCATTCGCCGCGGCGGCGGATGCCCAGCTCACCGGAGAGCTCGCGGTGTGCGCCGGCTCCTGCGGACCGGGCAACCTGCACCTGATCAACGGACTCTACGACGCCCACCGATCAGGCGCCCGGGTACTGGCGATCGCCTCGCACATTCCAAGCACCGAGATCGGCTCCGGCTATTTCCAGGAAACCCACCCTGATCGCCTGTTCAACGAATGCTCGCTCTATACCGAGTTGGTATCGACGGCGGCACAGGCGCCGCGCGTGATGCGATCCGCGATGCAGGCCGCCATCACCCAGGGTGGCGTCGCCGTCGTAACTCTGCCCGGCGATATAGCCGAGTTGGCCGCCATCGGGCCGACGCCTGCGCTCGCATTGCCGGCTACTCCCGCTGTCGTGCCTCCCGAGTCGGAGGTCCGGCGACTGGCCGACGCCATCAACGCGGCCGGCAAGGTCGCGATCTTCGCCGGCCAGGGGGTCGCGGGAGCTCACGATGAGGTGGTTGCGCTGGCAGAGAAGATCGGCGCCCCGATCGGCCACTCCCTTCGTGGCAAGGAGCACATTCAGTACGACAATCCCTTTGACGTCGGGATGACCGGCCTGCTCGGCTACGGGGCGGCGCACGCGGGAATCCACGATGCCGACCTGCTGATCCTGCTCGGCACCGATTTCCCGTATTCGCAGTTCCTGCCGAACGACGTCCGCACCGCCCAGGTCGACATCGATCCGTCGAAACTAGGCCGGCGCACCAAGGTAGAGCTCCCGCTGCAGGGCGACGTGGGCGCGACGCTGCGGGCGCTGACACCGCTCGTCGAGACGAAGACTGACCGAGGCTACCTGCGCAAATGGCTGAAGAAGCACGATGAGCTGATGACGAAGGTGGTCGGCGCGTACACAAAGGATGTCGAGAAGACGACGCCGATCCACCCCGAGTACGTTGCGTCGATCCTGGACCAGGTGGCCGACGACGACGCTGTCTTCACCACCGACACCGGGATGTCGAACGTTTGGACCGCGCGCTACATCAACCCAACCGGTAAGCGCCGATTCATTGCCTCGATGTTGCACGGCTCGATGGCGAACGCGCTGCCGCACGCGATCGGCGCGCAATTCGCAGATCGTCAGCGGCAGGTGATCTCGGTATCCGGCGATGGCGGATTGTCGATGCTGCTCGGCGAGCTACTCACCATTTCCATGTACAAGCTGCCGGTCAAAGTCGTGGTGTTCAACAACTCGACCCTCGGCATGGTGAAGGCCGAGATGCTGGTCGATGGCCTGCAGGACTTCGGCGTCGACGTCCCGATGGTCGACTATGCCGCACTGGCTGGATCGCTGGGAATTCACACCCAGCGGGTGGAACATCCGCGCGACATCCGGCAGGCGCTCGAGTCGGCCTTCACCGTCGACGGTCCCGCCCTGGTCGACGTAGTCACCGATCCCCGGGCGCTGTCTATCCCGCCGACGCTGACCGGTGAGCAGCTCAAGGGCTTCGCGCTGGCAATGAGCAAGGTGGTGCTCAGTGGCGGCGTCGGCGAGGCGGTTCAGATGGCGCGTTCGAACCTGCGCAACATCCCGCGGCCGTAACCCCCGGAGGAACGCGAGCGCTATGCAGGATAGCGCCTGAATTCGCGCGCGATCCTGCATCAAGTTCGCGTCCTCGCCGGGGAGGCGACACAATGTTCGCGTTCCTGCCCCTAGACTTCGCGTTCTACCCGGATGTCGGCGAGCCTCAGGTGCCGCAACTTCTCAGGATTTCGGATGGCGTAGCCCTCGCGGATCAATCCGTCATCAACATCGAAGAACACGACACTATCGATCGCGGAGCCATTGTGGGCGACGACGGCGCTTTGGCCATTGACGTGGCCCAGCGACATCTCCAGATCGGCGACATCCGGCTTTGCCAACACGCCGAACAGCCACCGGATGATGTTGTCTGCGCCGAGCAACGGACGAAGTGCCGCCTTGCGGATGCCGCCGCCATCGGTGATCAGGGTGACGTCCGGCGCCATCAGGCTCAACAGCTCATCGACCGAACCGTTCTGCACGGCTTCGAGAAATCGGACCGTCACCTCGTGGTGTGTCTTCGGACTGACCGGATACCGCGGCGCCCGCTCATGGACGTGGTTCTTCGCCCGATGGGCGAGCTGTCGCACCGCACTTTCACTACGATCCAACGCCTCTGCAATGTCGCCGTATGGGAGGCCGAAGACCTCCTTCAGCACAAATGCCGCGCGTTCCGCCGGCGATAGCGCCGCGAGCACCACCAGCAAAGCCATCGACACGTCGTCGGCGAGTTCCACCTGATGTTCTGCCTCGGCCGCGACGGCGGGCTCCGGCAGCCATGGCCCGATGTATTCCTCACGCCGGCGGGCTTGGTCGCGCACCCGATTCAGTGCCAGCCGGGTCACGGTCTGCAGGAGGTAGGCTCGCGGCATCCGCACCGTGTCAATGTCGACGCCGGACCATCGCAGCCACGCATCCTGCACAACGTCTTCGGCATCATGCACGCTGCCCAGCACCCGATAAGCGGCGCCTACCAGGTCGCCACGGTGGGCGGCGAAGAGCTCCACGTGCCGGCGGGTTCCGCCGGTGTCGGTCGCGTTGTTCCCGGCGGTGTCGGTCCTGTCGTCGTCGAACTCGGCCGCTTCGTGGGTCATCTCATCACCTGTCCGCCAGATCGCAGCTTGCCTTGAAACCCTGGCTTGTTAATCCCATTGCAAAATTAAACCTCGAGCGCTGATTCTCCAGCGCGATCAGCGCGGTCAGCTCGACAACCTGAGCTTCGCTCAGCTCAGCCTGCAGGCGAGAGACCATCTCATCGGTGACCGTGGGCGGACTCTGCGTCATGGCACTCGCGTATTCCATCACCCGGCGCTCGGCATCAGTGTAGACAGCCGACTCTCGCCAATTTGGCACCTCACGGAGTTTAACCGGGTCAACGCCCTGATTGAGATGTTCCCAGACGCCGAAATCCATGCACCAGCTACAGCCAATGTCACCCGCTGACACCATCGTCGCCAGCGCCGTCTGGGTTGGCGTCAAAGATCTCCATCGGCCGACGGTCAGTTCGGTGACGATCATCGTGGTCAGCACCCTGGAGTTATGCATCGAGACCTGCAATGGCTGGAGGACGGCTCCGTACTTGCGGGAACTGAACCATTCCAGCAGTCGGACCTTCGCCGTTCGCGGATGGCTTATCGATACTCGTGGCATTGCCGTCTCCTGTTCACGTGCCATCCGGGATGGACGGCCTATGCCGAGTAGACACGGCCACGGCATAGTTTGTGACATGGCTAATGCGTGCCGCCCGCCGTCGCCCCAGGAAGAACGCGAGCGCTGTGCAGGATAGCGCCTGAATTCAGGCGCGGTCCTGCATCAAGTCCGCGTTCTTGCCGGGGAGGCCACACAATGTTCGCGTCCTCGCTGGGCCCTCGGGCCAAGGCCGGCGCTGCTTAGCCCTTCAGTTCGGGAAAGTCCGAGTCGGAGAACTCGTGGCCGAAGCCCTCGCCGACCGCAGGCTCCGCTCCGCCGTCGGGTCCGATCGAGGAGACGGGTTCCTCAACCGGCGGTGCATGCAATTCGTGCTCGCGGGCCCGCAGTTCCACCCGGCGAATCTTTCCGGAAATTGTCTTCGGCAGCTCGGCGAACTCCAGGCGTCGAATCCGCTTGTACGCAGCCAGGTTCTCCCGGCAGAACCCAAGGATCTTGCGCGCGGTATCTGCCGTCGGCTCGAAGCCGTTTGCCAGCACGACATACGCCTTCGGCACAGCCAGTCGCACCGGATCCGGCGACGGGACCACGGCCGCCTCGGCAACGGCCTCGTGTTCGATCAGCACGCTTTCCAACTCGAACGGCGAGAGCCGGTAGTCCGAGGCCTTGAAAACGTCGTCGGCCCGGCCTACATAGGTGATGTAGCCTTGCGAATCCCGGGCGGCGACATCCCCGGTGTGGTAGAAACCATCGCGCATCGATCGCTGGGTCAGCTCCGGGGCATCGTGATAGCCGACCATCAACCCGAGTGGCCGCTTGCTCAGATCGAGGCAGATCTCGCCCTCGTCGCCGACTTCGCCTGTGGCCGGATCCACCAGCACCACCGGATATCCGGGCATCGGCCGTCCCATCGATCCAGCTTTGACCTGCTGGCCGGGGGAATTCGCGATCTGCACAGTTGTCTCGGTCTGGCCGAAGCCATCCCGGATGGTGACGCCCCACGCCTGCTGCACCCGCTCGATCACCTCGGGGTTGAGCGGTTCACCTGCGCCGACCACCTTCTGCGGCGGCGTGCCGAGCTGACTGAGATCCGCCTGGATCAGCATCCGCCACACGGTGGGCGGCGCACAGAAACTCGTCACTCCGGCGCGTTCCATCTGGGTCATCAGCGCGGAGGCGTCGAACCGCTCATAGTTGTAGAGGAATACGCAGGCCTCGGCGATCCACGGGGTGAAGAAGTTCGACCAGGCATGCTTGGCCCAGCCCGGCGAGGCCACATTCAAGTGAACGTCACCCGGCTCGAGCCCAATCCAGTACATGGTTGAAAGATGGCCGACCGGATACGAGACGTGGGTGTGTTCGACGAGTTTCGCCTGGGCCGTGGTTCCCGAGGTGAAGTACAGCAACAGCGCGTCATCCGCCCTGGTGGCCGCATCCGGCGTGAACTCCAGGGAGGCGCTATCGGCGTCCGCGTAGTTGTGCGCGCCGGACGGTACGGTGTCCGCGCCCACCACGATCAACGAGTAGTCACCGGGAACGTCGTCGAATTTTCCCGCGTCCGGGGCTCCGACAACGGCGAACTTCGCCTTGCCACGGGAAATCCGGTCGCTGAGGTCGGCAGGGCCGAGCATAGTTGTCGTGGGTATCAGCACGGCGCCGAGCTTGGTGCCGGCCAGCATTGTCTCCCAGAGCTCGACCTGGTTACCGAGCATCACGACGATCCGGTCGCCCCGTGAGACGCCAGCTGCCCGCATCCAGTTTGCTACCTGATTCGACCGGGAAGAGAGCTCGGCGAAGCTGCGCTTCGTCTCGCTGCCGTCCTGTTCGACGATCCACAGCGCAGGTGAGTCGTTATCGACGGCTATCTGGTCGAACCAGTCCAGGGCGAAGTTGAACTCCTCGAACTCTGGCCAGCTGAACTCGGCGACCGCCTTGTCATAGTCCTGTCGGTTTGCAACCAGGGCATCCCGAGCAGCCCGGAACTCGTCAGTCACGCTCATCGTGGTCTCCTCACAGCGCGTCGGAAGGATAGTGCTGCTAAGGCTATCGACTCCGTTGTGCCGCCGCTCAGCGCGGGCAATACCGACTCCTACCCTTGGCGCAAACATCTCGTGCCGACCCTCGCCAAAGGACGGGCTGCGATTCGCTCCTCATCCAGACGCTGACCCCGCACGCCGGATGACCGGGCCAGCCGCAGCAGGGTAAGCCCGGGGTCAGTCAGGGACGGGGTCAGTCAGGGACGGCTCACCCCTGGGTCGCCCACCACTCCCGGAGCCGGTCCGCGGCGGCGTCTTCGCCCAGCGGCCCGTGCTCCATCCTCAGGCTCAACAGGTACTTATATGCCTGGCCGACCACCGGGCCGGGTGGAACATCCAGTAGCTCCATGATCTGCCGGCCATCCAGGTCCGGACGGACGGCGTCGAGTTCCTCGCGCTCCTTCAGCAGCACGATCCGCTGCTCCAGGTCGTCATAGGCGAAGGCCAGCCGCTCGGCCTTCCGGCGGTTCCGGGTCGTCACATCGGATCGGGTCAGCGCGTGCAGCCGGCTCAGCAGCGGCCCCGCGTCGGTCACGTAACGTCGCACGGCGGAATCCGACCAGCCGGCGTCACCGTAGCCATAGAACCGCAGGTGCAGCTCGACCAGCCGGGCGACCGCCTTGGTGGTTTCCTTATCGAATCGGAGCGCCTTCATCCGCTTCGCGGTCAGCTTTGCCCCGACCACATCGTGATGGTGGAAGGTCACCGCACCGCCTGGCTCGAACCGTCGGGTGGCCGGCTTCCCCACATCGTGCATCAGCGCGGCGAAACGCAGCACAAAATCCGGCCCGACGATGGCGCCCGGGTCGGTCTTCGCCTCGGCGGTGCTTTCGTAACCGATCGCCTGATCGAGCACGGTCAGCGAGTGCTGATAGACATCCTTGTGCCGATGGTGCTCATCCCGTTCCAGCCTGAGCGCCGACACCTCCGGCAGGACCCGGTCGGCCAGTCCGGTGTCGACCAGCACCTCGATGCCGCGGCGGGCGCCCTTCGCGCAGATCAGCTTGACCAGTTCTTCTCGCACTCGCTCGGCGGAGATGATCTCGATCCGCCCACTCATGGCGGAGATGGCAGCGAGCACGTCCGGATGCAGCTCAAAGCCGAGCTGCGCGGAGAATCGGGCCGCGCGCATCATCCGCAGCGGGTCATCCGAGAACGAACTCTCGGCCGTTCCTGGCGTGCGGATGACGCCACTGGTCAGGTCGTCAAACCCGCCATGCGGATCGACAAAGGTCAGATCCGGCAGCCGAACCGCCATCGCACCGATGGTGAAGTCACGGCGGGAGAGGTCTCCTTCAAGACTGTTACCGAATGCCACGGTCGGTTTCCGCGAATCGGGCTCGTAGGCCTCTGCCCGGTACGTCGTGATTTCGATGATGTCGTCGCCCTTGCGCAGGCCGATCGTGCCGAACTCCCGGCCGATGTCCCAGTGGGTATCGGCCCAGCCCTTGATGACGGACAGCGTCTCGTCCGGCCGCGCATCGGTTGTCAGGTCGAGATCGGGAACCTTCCGGCCGAGGAATGCATCCCGGACCGAGCCGCCGACAAGGGCGAGTTCAAACCCGGCGGCGGCGTACCGGCGGCCAAGCTCTCCGACGACGGGATCGAGCTCCAGGAGCCGGTCGGCGAGACGCGATTGCGCGAGCTTGGGGTCGGGCACGGCCATCGGCGCGCTATCGTCAGAAATGGTGCACTCCGGATCTTGTCTCTCTCGCAGCCTTGGGCGGCTGCTACCCAGGGCGGAACCTGTCTGCATCTACCGTAATGCCCCTGTTGGGGGCGGCCAAGTTACTACAAATGCATCGCCACGGTACTTCGATCCTGCATTCACTCAGGCAAGCCGTTTACAGTAAAAGAATGTCTGCCCCATTGCCGAAGCCGGGACCGCAACGTTCCCGCGTACCAACCGTGGAGGAAACCTCCGCCGGTGGCATAGTCGTAGACTTCAGCTCGCCGCAGCACACCGTCGCGGTGATCGCGCGCTTCAATCGGGCCGGCCGGATCGAGTGGTGTCTGCCCAAGGGCCACCTGGAAGGCAAGGAGTCAGCTGCCGAGGCGGCGGTGCGCGAAATCGCCGAAGAGACCGGGATCACCGGAGACATCGTCGGCAACCTTGGGAGCGTTGACTACTGGTTCTCGGTGGCGGGCTTCCGGATCCATAAAGTGGTGCACCATTATCTGCTGCGCGCCACCGGTGGCCGGCTGACGATAGAGAATGACCCCGACGCGGAAGCGATCGATGTCGCCTGGATCCCGATGGACGAGCTCCCCGCGCGACTGTCCTTCGCCAACGAGCGCCGGATGGTGCTGGCGGCAAAATCCCAGCTGGCAGGACTTCAGTGAACCCAACGCGCCCGCAGCGGATGGTCCGGATGTTCCTGCTGCTGATCATCGGCAGTGCGCTCACTTTCGCTGGCGTTCCCGCCCTTTCCTCTGCCCAGGCCGGGACAACCGCGCCGACCAGAACCGCGACTACCCCGGCCACCCAGACCAACAACACCGCCGCGCAACCCACCGCCACCAAACCGGCCACGAGCTACCTCGAACTCGGTTCGGTCAGTGCCGGAATCAATCCGGACACGAAGCTGGAGGTTTCCGGCCGGATCGTCAACAACAGCGACAGTGACCTGGACAAGCCGCGCCTACGCCTGTTGATGAAGAAGGATCTGCTGCGCAGCCGGGACCAGTTGGCCGACTGGGCTGCCGAAGGCTCGGCCGGTTCGATCATCGCCTCATCGCATCCCAAGCCTGAGAAGGATGAGAAGAAGCCGGAAAAGGGGACGCCTGAGGTTCCTGACAAGATCAAGGCCCACTCAACGCACGACTTCCGGTTCAGCATTGACGCCGACAAGCTCGGACTCCCTACCTTCAACCCGGATTCCAGCTGGGGGCCGAGAGGCATTGCCGTGCAGCTGAGTGGCGATCCCGGTTCGGATCAGGGGTTGCGCAGCTACGCCCCGGGATTCACCACCTGGTACCCGGATCCGAATCTTGTGCCCAGCAAGATCACCACACTCCTTCCGGTTGCCGGGCCTACAGAAGTCGAATCGGACGGCCTGCTGAGTGCCGACAGCCTCGAGGCGGCCGCCGGCCCGGACGGCCCGCTGCAGAATCTCCTCGATGGCACCGGAGCCTCAGATGTCACCTGGTCGATTGATCCGCAGCTGATTCGCTCGATCCAGCAACGGCTCGCCGAGGCAGAGCAGGCCGGCCAAACCGAGGATGGCGAGGCACCGCAAAGTCCCTCGGCCGAAGCCTCCGAGCAGGCAGCCGGCGAATCCGCCGTCGAAGACCTGCCCCAGCTACGCCGCTGGTATACGACGTTTCTCGAACAGAGCAAGAACCGATCATTGATTGCCACGCCCTGGGCGGACCCCGACCTGCGCGCGCTCTCGCACAGCCGACTCGCGGACATTCTCAAACCGGCCGCAAACGAAGGCGACAGCCTCAAGGATGTCTTCCCGGGCATCAGGAGCGACGTGGCGTGGCCGTCGCCGGGCACCGCCGACACCGAGACCCTGGTATCCCTGAGAAAGGCCGGATATCAGAATGTGATCGTCAGCGATGAGCAGCAGCAGTCCCCAGAGAGTTTCACTCCTACCGGTCGTGCCTCGATAGACATTCCGGGCCGGAACATCGACTCGTTGATCACCGACACGACACTGTCCGACCTGCTCGGCCAGCTTGACCCAGACGCACCCAGGGGCGACTCCGCTCAACACCAGTCACCCGTGACCCCCGCCCAGCAGATTTCCCGGATTGCCGCCGAAACCGCGGCCATCTCCAACGAAAGAACATCAGATTCGCGCAGCGTGCTGATGGCGGCTCCTCGTGGATTCTCCGCCGATCCGGCGGTGATCCGGCAGCTTGTCACCACGCTTGAGGATGCGCCATGGATCGAGACGCAAGGCATCGACGACCTGACAGATCTCAACGCGGAGGTCAGCGGAAGCTACGACAGTTCGGCCGACGGCAAATCGCTGCCGGTATCCACCCTGAATGACCTGTCCGAGATCCGGGACGAAGTCAGCAACTACAACTCCGCGCTCGATGATCCGGTCGCCGCGGACACCGAATTCAGGCGCCGGCTGCTGGGATTCAGTGCGACACACTGGGTCGGCAATCCGGAGTGGCCGGCCAAGGTGACAGAGTTCTCGACCGCGACAGCGAAGGCAGCTGGCAGTATCCGGGCGGTCACGGGCAGCACAGTCACCCTGATCACCGGAGACAAGACCGAGATTCCAATTCAGGTGGAGAACGGTTCCGATCGCGAAGCGAACATCAAGGTGGCGCTGGAGGCCCAGACCGGCCAGTTACGGGGCGGGACATCCCAGACGATGGCGATCCAGCCGGGCGGTTCGGCCAGGGTCACTGTTCCGGTGCGCGGAGTGGCGAACGGTGATGTCAAGGTCTGGATCTCGGTTCTGTCGCAAACCGGGAAGGTGGTGGCCGGGCCGGCGGAACAGACTGTGCGGGTGCGCGCCGACTGGGAGAACATCGGCACCGCAATCGTCGGCGGTTTGCTCGCCATCGTTTTGATCGCCGGCATCACGAAGACGGTTATGGGCGGACGGCGCAAGGTTCCCGAAACCCAGCTCGCGGCCGCGGTCGCCGAGTCCGAGAAACGGCTCGACACGGCAGAACTGAAGATCATCGCAGAACGCAAGGACAACGAGTGAGTGGTAAGACAGCAAGTTTCGGCCGCTCATCACTGATCATGACCGCAGGCACCCTGGTGTCGCGAATACTCGGCTTCGTTAAGGCGATCGTTCTCGCCGCCGCCATCGGCTCGACGATCGGCGGCTCGGCGGACGCCTTCGATGTCGCTAACAAGATCCCGAACAACATCTACATGCTGATCGCCGGTGGCGTGCTCAATGCCGTACTGGTACCGCAGATCGTCCGGGCGTCCAAACAGTCTGATGGCGGCAAGAACTACACCGACCGGCTGCTTACCCTTTCGATTTCCGGCCTGCTCATAGTCACATTGATTCTGACCGCGCTCTCCGGGCTCATGGTCAGGGTCTACGCAAGCTCCGGCTGGAGCCAGGATCAAATTGCGCTGGCCACCGCATTCGCCTACTGGTGCATTCCGCAGGTCTTCTTCTACGGCTTGTACACGCTGCTCGGGCAGGTGCTCAACGCCAAGGGCTCCTTCGGTCCATACATGTGGGCACCGGTGATCAACAACATCGTGTCGATCGCCGGCCTTGTCGCCTTCATCGCGCTGTTCGGCCGCGGTGACCAGGGCCAGCACCCGGTTGGCAGCTGGGACGACGGAAAGATCTCGCTGATCGCCGGCACCGCGACCCTCGGCGTCGTGGCGCAGGCCCTGATCCTGATCTGGCCGCTGATGCGCTCCGGGTTCCGTTTCATGCCGAGATTCGGCTTCCGCGGCGTCGGTCTGAGCAGAGCATCAAAGGTTGCGGGGTGGACGTTCGCCGCCGTGCTCATCGGCCAGATCGGCTTCATCGTCACCTCTCAGGTCGCGTCGTCGGCGACATCCCAATCCGGCGAGTCCTCGGCGTCCAATGCGGCGTACACCCTGGGTTTCCTGGTATTCATGCTCCCGCATTCCCTGGCGGCGGTGTCCATCGCGACGGCGCTGTTCACGCCGATGAGCCACGACGCGGCGAGCGGGGACCTCGACGCGGTCCGGCGGAATTTTTCGGCCGGACTGCGAACGGTGGCCGTGGTCAACGTCTTTGCCACGGCGGCGCTCCTGGTGCTCGCCGGGCAGGTGGGGCTGATCCTCGCCGGCGGCACCAGGGAACAGGGCGCGTCCATCGGGATGGTCATCGTCGCCATGGTCCTGGGACTCGTGCCGTTTAGCGCCAACTATCTGATCCAACGGGTCTTCTATGCCTTCGAAGACGCCCGGACGCCTTTCCTGGTACAAATCCCGGTCGTCGTGCTGACCGCTGCCGGTGTGCTGGCCTCGGCAACACTGCCTAAGCAATGGATCGTCGTCGGCATCGGGCTGGCGATGAGCCTCGCCAATACGATTGGCGCGGTGCTTGCCGCCGGACAGCTGCGCCGCCGGCTGGGCTCCATCGACGGCGACCGAATTCTCTCCGCCCACGTCAAACTGGCCTTCGCTGCGGTCTTGTCGTCGGCAGCCGGCGTCCTCTCCCTCTGGCCGCTCGCCGAATTCTCCTGGAGCGGGCGGGCGGGATCGTTCGTCACAGTCCTCATCGTCGGAACCGTGATGGCAATCGTGTACTTCGTTTTCTGCCACGTCTTCCGGGTCAGCGAAGTCCGTGACGTACTCGCAGCTGTTGTGGGCCGTCGCGGCCGTCAAGTTCGTTAGGCTAGAAGCGTTGTACCTGCGTTATTCAAGACAGTGACCGGCAGCAAAATAAAACTATGGAGGTGATTGCCCTGGCTGGCATCACACGGGGCTCGATTATTGGTGGGCGTTACGTCATCTCCGAAATCGAACATCCCTGGATCAGTGAGGACCCGGCCCGCGGCAACGTTTCCACCGCCATCGACGGCATTCTGGACCGTCCGGTACGCCTTTACACCGCAGAGGCAGCACAAAGCGCAGACATTCTGGACGCCGCCAGGCGAGTCGCTTTGCTGAGCGAGCCACGTAGCCCTCGCATCCTCGATGTCGGGTCGGAAGGTGAGCTGACCTATGTCGTGGTTGAGGAAACCGGTGGCCGGCCACTTTCCGACATCCTGTCCCACGGCCCGCTCAGGCCGGAGCAGGCACGCGCCCTCGTCGGCGAGGTCGCCGAAACGCTGGCAAGTTCCTCATCCCGGGGCCTGCACCATGGCCGGCTCCGGCCGTCCAATGTCGATATCGACGACAAGGGCCGGGTGTACGTGCGGGGCATCGGCATCGATACCGCCGCGGCCGATGGCGACGCGCTGGAAGGCGCCCCTGCCAGGCAGCAGGACGCGCTGAGCCTGGTCTCACTGCTCTATGCCGCGTGTACCGGCTACTGGCCCGCCGAACAAGGCATCGACGGCCTCGAAGCGGCTCCGGTGCAAGGGGACGCCATCGCCCCGCCAGGTGATGTGACCCCAGGCATCCCGAATGACATCGACAGTCTTGCCGCCGCCGTTTTCGGCCGTGTCGAGGACGGTCCGCGTACGCCGGCCGAGGTAGCCAGTTATCTGGGGCCTTGGCAGAACGATGAGCTGGAAGCCGTCTTCTCAAAGGGCATCGCCGCCGCCGGCGTCCCGTTCAGGCCGAACCCGATCGAGGAGATTCCTGGCCTGTACGTCGCCGCTGAGGAGGCAGCCAAGGCTGAGGCTGCGGGTCTGGCCGAGCCGCCGCCCAAACAAACTCCGGCGCAGATCAGCGCGATCATCCGGAACGCGGCGAGTAAAACCGGGGATCGGGTATCCGGCTTCACCTCGCGGCCCGGCGCCAAGGGGCTAGCAGCCGGTATTGCCGCCGATCAGGGCGCCGATGCCGAGGACCTGGATGATGCCCTCGCCATGCGGTCGCCGTCCCGCTTCCCGCTAGCCTCCGGCCCGAGCTACCACTCGACCGAACCCGGTGGTTTCTACCAGGCCGAGGACGACAGCGGCGTTCCACCTGACGCCCCGGCCCCCGCTGTCACCCCTCGTCCCGCCAGGCCGCAATCCAAATCGGCTGCACCGTCGGCCGCGACTAATGCCGCAAAGACAGCTGCACCGTCCGCCGCAAGGCCGGCCGGATCTCAAGCACGCGGCAAGACTCCCGCTCAGCCAGTTGCGCCTCCGGTGGCACCGGCAAAGGGTAAGGGCGCGAAGAACGGCCAGCCGGTCAGTCCTGATACCAACCCGATCAAGCGTGCGGTGAAATCGGGCAACCCGGCACGGGCCGCCGCGGCAAAAGCAGCGCTCACCGCAGGATTGGGACCGGAAGAGACCACCTCGGTGCTCCCCGCTGTCGGCGCGCGGTCAGTCGGCTCCGGCGATGGAGTTCCCGGGAAACCGAGTTCCGCCGCAATGAGCGAGGGCGGTAAGCCGAGACGCCTCGCTCCCTCCAGGATCGGTGCCCTGGTTGTTGGCGCGCTCGTGATAGTCGGTGTCGTCATCGCGTTGATCAACCTCTCCTCCATCGGCGGGGACGAGGAACCGACGGCGCAGTCACCGACAGCATCACCGACGGCGAAACCCGCTGAAACGAAGGAGCCTGACGAAGACAAGGCCGAGCCGGAGAAGACCTCGCCCGTGTTCAAGAAGGCAACCTCGATCGACCCCGGTGGCGACGGCAAGGAGTACGAGGAACGGGCCAAGAGCGTGCTGCTGGATAAGAAGGGGGCCTGGAGCACCGAGACGTACAGCTCGGCGGAGTTCGGCGGTCTCAAGAAGGGCCTGGGCCTGTCTCTGTCCCTTGAGGAGAAGACCAAGGTCAGCGCGGTCAAGCTGAAATCCAATACCAAGAGCGGATCCTTCGAGATCCGGGCCTCGGATGACGGCGAATACAAGGGATCGGAGGTCGTCGGCAAGGGTAAGTTCAAGGATGGCACCGTCGAGATTGAATTCGACGAGCCGATCGAAACCGAGCACCTGATTGTGTGGATCACAAAGCTAGGCAAGTCAGAGGGCGGCTACAGCGCCGAGATCTCCGAAGTCGAGCCGATCGGCGTGGGCTGACACCGACGTCAGATTGCTCACAGTCTTGCCGTTTAGCGCACCGGCCGGGAACACAAAACGCACCAGCACAGTTGAGAGTATTACAAGGCAGCTTACGCCGACACCGATCAGCGCAAGAGCACAAACCTAAGGAAGTTTAGTGACCGACAACGCAACAGATGCCAGCGCCATCATTCACGACGTGGTCATCGTCGGATCCGGCCCTGCGGGATACACGGCCGCGATCTACACCGCGCGTGCCAACCTCAAGCCACTGGTCATCGCCGGCTCGGTGACCGCCGGTGGCGAGTTGATGAACACCACCGATGTCGAGAACTTCCCCGGTTTCCCTAAGGGCATTATGGGCCCCGACCTGATGGAAAACATGCGCGAACAGGCGGAGAAGTTCGGCGCCGAGGTGATCTATGACGACGTCAGCGAGTTGACCCTCGATGACTCGGTCAAGACGATCACCACCGCGCTCGGCACCACCGTGCGTGCCCGTTCCGTTATCCTCTCGACCGGCTCGGCGTACCGCGAACTCGGACTGCCTCGTGAAAAGGAGCTTTCCGGCCACGGCGTCAGCTGGTGCGCCACCTGCGACGGCTTCTTCTTCCGCGACCAGAACATCGTCGTGGTGGGCGGCGGCGACTCCGCCCTTGAAGAGGCAACGTTCCTGACCAAGTTCGCTTCCAAGGTCACGGTGATTCACCGCCGGAGCGAACTGCGCGCCTCGAAGGTCATGCAGGATCGTGCCTTCGCCGATGAAAAGATCGAGTTCCTGTTCGACCACGAAGTCGCCGAGATCCATGGTCAGTCGAAGGTCGAGGGCCTCGGAGTACGCAACACGCTGACCGGCGAGCTGTCCACGCTGGACGCTACCGGAATGTTTGTGGCAATTGGTTCCGATCCCCGAGTTTCGATATTCGCGGATCAGCTCACGCTGCGCGACGACGGCTATCTTTCCGTCGAGGGTCGCAGCTCGAAGACCGGGCTGCCCGGCGTTTTCGCTGCCGGCGACGTCATCGACCCGGTTTACCGGCAGGCCGTCACGGCCGCGGGTTCGGGATGCGTCGCCGCACTCGACGCGGAACACTACCTGGCTTCGCTCGTCTAGCCTCAGCCGGGTTACGACTAGACAAGATAACTCCACCAAAAGTAAGGAAAGCGATTATGTCTCAGGAAGTTACCGACAGCACCTTCGACGCCGAGGTTCTGCAGTCCGACAAGCCCGTCCTGGTCGACTTCTGGGCACCATGGTGCGGCCCCTGCCGCCAGGTCAGCCCCGTGGTCGATGAAATCGGTGTCGAGAACGCCGAGAAGCTGCATGTCGTCAAGGTCAACACGGACGAGAACATGCAGACCGCCGCCAAGTACGGAATCACGTCGATCCCGGCGCTGTACGTCTTCAACAAGGGCGAGGTGGTCAAGACGATCATCGGCGCGCGACCGAAGCCAGCCCTGTTGTCCGAACTCACCGAGTTCATCGCTTAGTCCTCGCCTGGGCCGGCTCTGCCCGGCGGTGATGGCCGAACTTCCGTGGAAAGACCGATCCAATGCGCACCAACGCCGAACGTCCCATCGCACTCATCCTGCGGCGCGGAGACCGCAGTTCGGCGCTGCCCTCGATTCGCGAGCAGCTGATTCGTTCCGGGTCGCAGATATCGCACCTTTCCCCGGCCGATGTCGACAACCCAGAGCTGTTCGATGATCACGTCGACGCGGCCGTGCGCGCCTTCCAGCAGGACCGGGGGCTGCTCGTCGACGGCGTGATCGGGCCGCAAACGGTACGCGCGTTGGACAGCGCACACTGGGCGCTTGGCGACCGGATTCTGCGCTTCGATCCGGTTCGCATCCTGCAAGGGGATGACGTGGTATCCCTGCAAAAGCGACTCCGTGACCTCGGCGTGTTCACCGGGCAGGTGGACGGAATGCTCGGCGTGGAAACGGAAGCTGCCTTGCGCGAGCTGCAACGTGGGCTGGGACTTACGGCGGACGGCGTCTGCGGGCCGGCCACGCTTCGCGGAATCTCGAAGCTGGGGCGTGCAGTTACCGGCGGAAATCCATTCGCGATGCACGAGGCCGAACGCGTGGTGAGTGCCGGCTCTTCGCTGGCCGGCAAAGTGATCGTCATCGAGTCCGGCGGCGAAAAGCCGAGCGCAGGCAACGGACTGCTGGAATCCAACGTTGCCGCCGACGTCGCCCGTCGGTTGGAGGGTCGACTCTCTGCCGTCGGCGCCGCCGCAATTGCCACTACCGATGCGAGTGCGATGTCCGCGGCGTTATCCGAAGACGTCGTCGCAGACATCTACCTCTCCATCCGCTGCGATGCGAGTCCGAGTGCCGAGCCGAACGGCTTCGCCACGTTCTACTACGGCAAGGACAACGACGCCGCGGATGCTTCACCGATCGGCGCCTCGCTGGCCGGGCTGATCCAGCGCGAAGTGATCGCCCGCACCGATCTGCTCGACTGCCGCTCGCACGCCCGGTCCTGGGATGTGCTGCGCAGGGTTCCGATGCCGGCGGTCCAGCTGGCGGTCGGCTACCTCTCCAATCCAGGCGACGCGCGTCGGCTTGCCGACCCTGCCTTCCGCGACACCGTTGCCGAAGCCGTTCTCGCTGCCATCCAGCGGCTGTACCTACCCGAAGATGATGATCGCCCCACCGGGACGCTCCGCGTCGATGAGGTGCTTGCCTACACCCGGCGTAAGTAGCCTCAGTGGGCGATGAGCTGTTGTTCGTCCGCTTTGCCGCTGCGACGCCTTGCCAGCCGTGCCGCTCCAGCGTCGCCGCCCAGGGCCGCCAGTACTCCACCCGCATAGGCCACGAGATCGACAGCTGAAAATGTCGTGCCAAGCACAAGCCGAAACGGTGCCCACCACGAGGCAAGCGCTGCGGGCAGGAGGGAGAGCTGAGCCAGTTCGATCAGCACACAGGCCAGAAGGGCGACCGACCCGACCCGAAGAATCGCGGCCCGTGGCCAGGCGAAGGCCAGAATCAGATAGACCAGGACGGCGTACAACCCATCGGCGACCAAACCTGCCGCGGTACCGGATCCGAGCAGGTGAACGGCCAGGCCTGCCGCCGTCACCAGTAGGCCAGTGGCGAACAGCATGGGTCGCCGCATCCCTCTGCCGTGCGCTTCGCCGCTCATCACTGCACTCTAACCTGTGGACTCTGTGCCCGGCATCGGCGGCAAGAAGCGGTAGACCCGCAGGCCGACTAGATGTTGCTGCTCAGAAGGTTGTTCACGGTCGCGAGTGCGCAGCCGGAAGACGGTCAGTGCACGGACGGTGTCTGAAGGACGCGGATGGCGGTGTCCACCCACGCCGAGACGAATGCCGAACGCTCGAAATTGCCTGGGGTCTTCTCGATGAGGGCGTAGAGGATAGGCCACTGGGTCAGAGCACTGATCAGTACCGTCGCGACAGCATCCGGATCCGACACGCTGGACACTCCGCCTGCCACCTGGCCCCTGATCCAGTCGGCCATCTCCGTGTAGACGTTCGATAACACACCATTCCAGAGTCGCTCCACGAGGTCTGGGTGGTGACCGAGGTCGCGAAGGAACACGCGAAGGATTGCCTTGTCCGCGGTCATCGATTCGATCACGCTCGATGCGATGACCTGCAAAGCCTCTCTGAGATCGGGCGGTAGCTCGCGGACAGTTGTGCTGCTGTTCTCGGCCAGGGATTCGAGATAGGCGTCAACCCCGGCTTCGAGTACGGCGTCCTTGCTGGTGAAGTGCTTGTAGAGGGCACCCGATCCACCGGTCAGCCCGGCGGCGATCTGGATGTCCGCCACCGACGTGCCGTCATAGCCGCGCTCAGCGAACAGGTGCATGGCGGCAGCGACTAGCGTGTCTCGTCTTGTTCCCATAAAGTGAGAGAGTAATCACTCTCATAAGACATGGCAAGAAACGGAACATCATGCAGCAGCGTGCGCTAATCATCGTCCTTGCGGTGCTCGGCGCGGTCGCGGTCTGCTCGGGGCTGTACGGGATCATTCTCGGCCCAGCGTTGGCACCGGGTGGCTCGTCGACGTCTTCCAGCGTGGACAGCGAGTACCGCTTCGTCAACGTGTTCTGGCTCGGAGCCGGCGCTGCCTTGTGGTGGTCGATATTCCGCCTCCGTGAACGAAGGGATGTGACGCGGACGATGCTCGCCCTAGCTTTCATCGGCGGATTGGCCCGGCTCCTCTCGGTCTTCGTCGTGGGATGGCCCAACCCGGTGTTCGTTGCCAGCATGGTCCTTGAGCTTGTGGTGGTCCCCTTAATCCTCTGGTGGCACGCGCGCGTTGTGGGCGTCAATGAAACCCGTGAGCCCATCTGTGCATCGCAACGCGCCGCTATCCCCGGAGGGTCGTCGCCGACTGGTTGAACGCTGTCGTTCGCGGCCAATTGCACACATTACCGATGCGAATCACACCCCAACCCGGGAGCTGCCGCGCCTTGTTTTTAGGCCCGCACAAAGGGTTTGGTCGTCATTCCATACCTTTAATACGTCCTAGTTTTCGCGGCTGGTTGCGACTTTCAACCTTTTGGCATGTTACGGTCGATATGTTGTGTTCTGGGGTATTCCCATAGGAGGTTGGATCGGTGGCACCAAATGACGGCACTCAGCTTGATCCCTGGGCTGGCTCATACGCGGCACGCGCAGTCGGTTTGGTGTCATCGGAGGTACGCGCGTTGTTCAGCGTTGCCTCCCGACCGGATGTAGTCAACCTGGGGGGTGGATCTCCCTATGTGAGCGCCCTGCCACTCGACGATATTGCCGAACTGTGCGCTCGGCTCGTCCGGGAGCGTGGCGCGGAAGCGCTGCAGTACGGCACCGGGCAAGGGACCGAGGAACTGCGGGAACAAATTTCGCTGGTGATGGAGCGCGAAGGCATAGTCGCCCATCCCGACGATCTCGTCGTGACCACCGGATCCCAGCAGGCGCTCGACCTGGTCAGCAAGGTCTTTCTCGATCCGGGAGATGTCGTCGTCGCAGAAGGGCCGAGCTACGTTGGCGCCCTCGGCACCTTCACCTCTTACCAAGCGGATGTAGTGCATGTCGAGATGGACGACGACGGCCTCATTCCCGAGCAGCTGGAAGAAACTCTGCGCCGATTGGCCGTTGAGCGACGGCGGCCAAAACTGCTCTACCTGATTCCGAACTTTCAGAATCCTTCGGGTGTCACACTGAGCGGGCCACGCCGGATTCAGATTCTCGAAATAGCCCGCCGACATAAGCTGCTGGTTATCGAAGACAATCCGTACGGGCTGATTTCGTTCGACTCGGAGCCGTTGCCGGCGCTACGCTCGCACGACGAAGACGGCGTAATCTATCTCGGCTCATTCTCGAAGACCCTTGCCTCGGGCCTCCGAGTCGGTTGGGCTGCCGCTCCCCCCGCGATCCGCGAGAAGCTGGTTTCAGCCAGTGAATCAACAGTTCTCAGTCCCAGCATGTTCAACCAGCTCGTGGTCTCAACCTACCTGGCAAACAACGACTGGGACGGCCAGATAAAGGTGTTCCGCGAACTGTATCGTGAACGGCGCGACGCACTATTGCAGGCCCTTGCAGACTTCGTACCGCAGGCAAGGTGGACGCGGCCAGCTGGAGGGTTCTTTGTCTGGATGACACTGCCGACCGGGATGAACTCCAAGCTCATGCTGCCCCGAGCTGTTTCTGAGCGAGTGGCCTATACACCGGGCACCGGATTCTTCGCGGATGGCAGGGGCTCCGGCCACCTGCGGCTGGCGTACAGTGGACCTACTCCGGATCGGATTCGGGAAGGGGTACGCCGCCTGGCAACAGTGATTGACGCCGAGCAGGAGATGCTAACCACCTTCACGGGCGAAGTCCCGATTATTGCCGGTTGATCGACTGCCTAACCGAAAGGGCACCATGCCTGCTGAACCGCATGTCGTGATCATCGCCGGGGGATCGTCCCATGAACGGGAAGTCTCGCAGCGCTCCGGCCGCCGGATTGCCGACGCCCTTCGGCACACCGGTGCGCACGTCGAGACGATCGACGTGGAGACCGGTATGCTCGAACACCTTCGCGACTCGAAACCCGACCTGGTCTGGCCAACCCTGCACGGCGTAATGGGTGAAGACGGTACTATCGCTGATCTGCTCAATCTACTGCGTTTGCCTTACATCGGTTCAAAACCTAGATCAGCCGCGCTGAGTTGGAATAAGAGCTTGGCCAAGAATGCGGTCGAGGCTGCCGGGGTCGCTGTACTGCCCGATGTTGTGCTGCCGAAGAGCAGCTTCCGAGAGCTCGGTGCGACGGCGATCCTTGGAGCCTTGACGTCGGCAATGCCGCTTCCACTTAGTGTGAAGCCGGTGATGGCAGGTTCGTCGCAGGGTTTTACCCTGGTGACGTCCGATCTCGAGCTCACACCGGCAATGGTTACCTGTTTTGGCTACGGCGAAGCTGCCCTGATCGAACCGGCCGTGTCAGGAACCGAAATTTCGGTCGGCGTGCTTGACCTCGGCGACGGCCCGGCCACCTTGCCGGCCGTCGAGATCGAGGCAGTCGGCGGTTCTTATGACTACGATGCCCGCTACACTGCCGGGGCCAGCCGGTTTCATATTCCGGCCCGTGTTTCACGTGAAACATTGTCCACGGTAGCGTTAGCCGCACTCGCTGCATTCCGGGCGCTGGATCTGCGCCATATCGCCCGAATCGACTTCATCGTGGATACGGACGGCCGGGCCTGGTTCCTGGAGGCGGACACCGCCCCTGGAATGACCGAGACCTCCATCCTTCCGCGGGCAATTCTGCAAAACAGCGAGCCTGCTTCGTCTCCCACTCAGGTATTGGCTCCGGTGTATCGCCAGCTGGTGGACACCGTGCTGGCGACTAGCGTCCGTTCCTGAACCTCCGGACCGCACGGCACCCGAGCAAGCGATAGGGCCAGAATGCAGACGCATTCCGGCCCTCCTCGGGTTAGCCGCATCACGGCGGGATACCTACTCCGCGCTGGCCGCAGCCTGCAGGCTCAGCTCGTCCAGTATCCGATGCAGGTCGTCCATGCTGGCGAACTCCACACTCAGCTTGCCCTTCTTCGCGCCAAGGCTGATCTGGACCCTGGTATCCAGCCGGTCACCGAGCCGCACAGCCAGGTCATCCAGCTCAGGATGACGGGTGCCAGCTCTGGGTTTGTTTCGCCGAGCCGGTTCCTCTCTGGACGCCAGCAGCACTTCTTCCTCGGTCGCCCTCACGGATAGGCCCTCAGCGACGATTCGCTGGGCCAGAACCTCCATCGCCGCACCATCGGCGAGACCGAGCAGCGCACGGGCATGGCCCGAGGACAGTACACCAGCCGCAACTCGACGCTGAACCAGTGGCGGCAGCTTCATGAGCCGCAGGGTGTTGCTGATCTGCGGCCTGGAACGGCCGATCCGCTCGGACAACTCGGCCTGAGTACAACCGAAGTCATCCAGTAACTGCTGGTATGCCGCTGCCTCTTCCAAGGGATTCAGCTCGCTGCGGTGCAAGTTCTCCAGCAGAGCATCACGGAGCAGGTTCTCGTCGTCGGTCTCGCGGATTATCGCCGGGATCGTCTCCAACCCCGCCGCCACCGTGGCGCGCCATCGGCGCTCACCCATAATCAGTTCGTACTTTGTCTCACTGGCGGCACTTGGCCGAACCACAATTGGCTGCAGCACGCCGATCTCCTTGATCGAGTGCACCAACTCACTGAGCGCGTCTTCCCCGAACACCTGCCGAGGCTGGCGCGGGTTCGGGACAATGTCCGAGACATTCAGCTCTGCGAACTCGGCCCCGGGAACTGCAACCAGGTCCGCGTCCGATGTTTCACGTGAAACATCGTCTGAATGCCCGTTAGACGATCCGGCGACCGCCTTGCGACTCGCTCCGTCCCCATTCGACGAGCCGAAGAACATATCCGACGGCCGGTCCTTCGGAGCGCCAGCTGGAATCAGCGCGCCCAGGCCCTTCCCGAGGGCCTTTCTCTTTTCACTCACTCTTCGCGCCTCTTTCTGCGATCTCTTCTGCGGCTTCAAGATATGACAGCGCGCCGCTGGATGCCTGATCGTAGGTGATCACCGTCTGCCCGTAGCTGGGCGCCTCGGAGATGCGCACCGAGCGCGGAATAGCGGCATTCAACACTTGCTCGGGAAAATGCTCCCTGACGTCCTCGGCGACCTGCGACGCGAGATTCGTTCGCCCGTCGAACATGGTCAGCAGGATCGTCGATACCGCGAGCTCCGGGTTCAAGTGCTTCTGAATCAATTCAATATTCGACAGCAATTGGCTTAAGCCCTCCAACGCGTAGTACTCGCACTGAATTGGAATAAGGACTTCGCCGGCGGCAACGAACGCGTTGACCGTAAGCAATCCCAGGCTAGGCGGGCAGTCAATGAAAACGTAATCGACACGCTCATCCTGCTCTTCGCATTCTCGCAAGTAGCGGTTCAACGCACGCGCCAATCGCTGTTCCCTGGCCACCAGGGAAACCAGCTCGATCTCGGCGCCAGCCAGGTGGATGGTCGCCGGGGCGCAGCGGAGGTTCGACAGATCCGGACAATCCTGGACGACGTCCTTTAGTTCATAATCGTTGATTACCACGTCGTAGACGCTGTCGACCTCGGCGTGATGTGGGACGCCAAGCGCAGTGGACGCGTTCCCCTGGGGATCGATGTCGATTACCAGTACCCGCAATCCGGCCTTCGCCAGTCCCGCAGCGATGTTCACGGTCGTTGTGGTCTTTCCGACGCCACCCTTTTGATTCGCAACGGTGAAGATCCTCGTGTTCACCGGCCGCGGAAAGCTGCTGCCTTGTAACCGACGCAGTCTCCGGTTGTCCCGGGCGATTTCGGCACCTAACGGCGTGGTTTCATCTAGATCAGGCAAGGAGCTCTCTCCGATTGAGTGTAAATCCCGTGCTGGGAAGTTGGCCGGTTCGGCTTCTGCCATAGTTTCGCGTGCTTTTGTTGAGCCGGTAGCTGCCGCCGGTTCCGCGGAGCTGGTCGGTGAGTTGCCCGTCGGGACGGTCGCGCGCTCTGGCATCTTCACCGAAGCAGCTACTTCAGCCGCGGATGTTTCACGTGAAACATCTTCCGGATGAACGGTCTCTGCCGGGACTGCCACTGCTTCCGATCGAGGCCGGGTCCAGCCAAGAGGGGCCGGACTCACAACTGCCCGATCACCGGGCCATCCAACTGAACCGCGCACCTTCACCCTTTTCTTAATGAACCAGGAACCTTGCCACCATTCTGCCCGACGATGACCTCAACCACCCGAGTGGGTACCTCAAGCAGTCCCGCGCCAACAGTAACAATCTTTTTCTCCGATGCGCCGAATGACCGTAACGCCTGTCCTGCCTTACGAATCTCTTCTTCGGCAGCCTGACCCTTGATCGCCAATAGCCGGCCGCGGGGGCCAAGTAACGGAAGCGTCCATGGCACCAGCCCGGACAGGGCGGCGACGGCACGTGCCGTGGCGACTGAGAATCGTCGCGTTCCTGCAAGCTCTTCCGATCGGGCACGGACGACTTCGACGTTGTGCAAGCCGAGATCGGCCACAACCATCTCCAGCCACTGCACCCGTCGAGCGAGTGGCTCTACCAAGGTGAATGCGGTATCCGGCCTACGGATCGCCATCGCAATCCCAGGCAGACCGGCCCCCGAGCCCACGTCCACTACTGTGTCATCCGCATCGACCAGGTCTGCGACAACAGCGCAGTTCAGAATGTGCCGGTCCCATAGCCGGGGTACCTCCCGTGGACCGATAAGTCCCCACTCGACGCCGGTGGTCGACAGATGACTGGCATACTCACGCGCAGTTGATATCGCATCACGATAGACTTCGCCGGCTACTGTCGGCTCACCTTGGAGCTCTGCAGCGTCCACGTCAGGCAGGGTAGACCACGACGTGTCGATTGTCGCCCTGGCCATCTGATTCGCTCCGAAGCCCGGCATCGGCGACCGCATCGTGAACTACTTTTCGTTCAAAGGCATTCATCGGCCGACAGGCTACCGACTCGGCTCCCGCCTGGACATCGGCAATCGCCTTGTTCGCTATCGTTTCCAGCTGAGTCTTCTGCTCCTGCCGGAAGCCGGCGACATCCAACATCAGACGGCTGCGTTCTCCGGTTGTGGTTTGCACCGTTAGCCGGGTCAGCTCCTGCAACGCGTCGACAACTTCACCCGAACGTCCGACCAACCGGGAAAGATCAGAGTTCTGCTCTTCGGACACAATCGCTACCTGGGCTCGGCCCCCGACGACATCAATATCGATATCGCCATCGATATCGGCAATGTCGAGCAGTTCCTCAAGGTAATCAGCCGCGATCTCGCCCTCTTCCTCAAGAGTCGCCGCAGTCGTCTCGCCATCCACCGCGTCTGGTTCGACGTCTGGTTCCAGCTCCGCTGCCGAGGGCTTGCCTGGTTCTGCCAATGCTGAATCTGTCATGGGGACTCCTTCTGAGGCTTATTCTGCTTCTTGGGCGAGCTCGTCGGCTTGGACTGATTGCCTTTTGGCTTATTTTGCGGCGCTTTGTTCTGGTTAGGCGCCTTTTGACCGGGCTTGTCCGCGCTTGGTCTGCTCTGGTTCGGAGTAGTCGGCGCCGTTTTCGGCTTTACCCGATCTTTTCGCACCGGCTGCTGACGCTGTCCCCGGGGCTGCTCAGGCTCGTCATCGGCTTCGAGCTTTTTCATGCCCGGCAGCGGAGACTTGCCCTTCTTCACCCGGCGCTCCATAAGTGCCTTCTCGGCGGGAGAACCGGGCGATGGCATCCGCTGAATTACGTAGAACTGCTGACCCATGGTCCACAGGTTTGAAACCAGCCAGTAGATGAGCACACCGACCGGGAAGTTGACGCCACCCACCGCGAATACGATCGGGAATAGGTAGAGCATCATCTTCTGCTGCTTCATGAACGGGTTGTTCATTGCGGCTTCAGACATGTTCTTCGCCATGATCTGCTTCTGCGTGATGAACTGCGATGCAGACATCAGCAGGATCATGATGACGGTCAGGATCTTCACGTTGAGGTCAGGGCTGCTCAGGAAGGTTGCGGACAGCTGAGCGCCGAAGATGGTCGAGCTCTCAATTTGTCCAGCGATATCAGCCGTGATCGGGCCGAGTGGATCCAGCTTGCCCGTGGCGATATCGGGCAATGTGTGCAGTACCCGGAACAACGAGAAGAAGATCGGCATCTGGGCCAGGATCGGCAGACAGGACGAGAAGGGGCTTGTGCCGTGTTTCTTGAACAGCGCCATCTGCTCCTGAGCCATTGCCTGCCGGGAGAAGGAGTCAGTCTTTCCCTTGTATTTGGCCTGCAGCTTCTGCACCTCTGGCTGGACGAGCTGCATAGCCCGCTGGGCCTTGATCTGGCGAACGAACAGCGGGATCAGCACGATCCGGATTACGAGCACAAGACCCACGATGGACAGCGACCAGGTCCACCCGGAAGCGGCGTCCATGCCAACATACTTCAGTCCCTCGTGGAAGAAGAACAGTATGTATGCCACTACCCACTTGATCGGGAAGAGAATTGTGTCGAGCCATTCCATCAAATACTCCTAGTGCCGTACGGCGGGCGAACGGTCAGGGGTGAAAAGGACATCCTCTTGGAGTCCTTATGGTCGTTCCGGCACATCGCCGAAGCCCGAATTTCTCCGGGATCGGCAGGCTGTAAGCCTGGTTCGCCGGATGCGGCCGCGATCCGTCTGGACACCAGCTCTGCCTCGGAGCCGTGGACGTGGTCGACGCCACCCTTGCTCCAGGGATTGCACCGCAGCAGACGCCACGCTGTCATGAAAAATCCTTTAAACACTCCATGCACGGCAAACGCGTCGAGCGCATAGGCCGAGCAGGACGGGTAGTACCGGCATACGTTGCCGTAGAGCGGAGATATCACCGTGCGGTATGCCATCAGCAACCAGACGAAAGGGTACCTCGGCGCCCGAAGCAGTCGATTGATCACTGCCGGTCCTCTGCGTTGGCCGAACTTCCCGATTCCGACTGGATCCGCCCGAACCGCTTGAGGCCGCCGAGAACCTCGACCTCGAGATCACCGAATGCCGCATCCGCAGCGCCCGGAAGGGCACGGATAACCAACATTGCTCCTCCAGGTAGTTGATCACGATGTCTGGCTACTATCGCCCGCAATCTACGTTTAACGAGATTGCGGGCGACGGCGTTCCCAACGGCCTTTGATACAACGAAGCCCACGCGCTCGGCGTGGGTCTCGGTGTCGATATACAGATGCACGACAAGGCGCTTGGCTCCAAACCGCTTTCCCTTCCGGAAAACAAGTGAGAAGTCCTGGCTGCGCCTCAAACGGTGTTCTCGCGGGAGCACCTTTCGAACTTATGCAGAAAGTTCGGTGCGACCCTTGCGACGACGTGCGGCCAGGATGGCGCGGCCGGCGCGAGTCCTCATCCGAAGACGGAAGCCGTGCGTCTTGGCGCGACGGCGATTGTTGGGCTGGAAAGTCCGCTTGCTCACTGTGTAACTCCGCTTTTTCGATTGGCCGTGAGGCCGAGGTCATCGGTAATACTGCTGGTCGTACGAGTCAATCACCACGCCACAATCTCCACGAATCTCTACGCAAGCAGGCATCTGACCGCACCGGTCCATGCGAAAAAACCAATCCGCACAGACCTAACAACGGTACGGGGCGGACAGGTATCGGGTCAAATAGCGCCGGGCAAACTCCGCGGCTCTTCGAACCAGCCTACACACTCCACAGAACTTTCCACAGAGGTGGATAGCCAGCCGACCTGTATCGAACTGGCGTTATACACAAACTGTGGAAAACTGTGTGGACATGATCCCGTACCTCATCGACTTCCGAGAGTGAACCACATGCCAGCAGACGACGAATCGATCGACCTGCCCAAGGTCTGGTCAAATGTCCTCACCCGGCTTCTTGCCGATGACAGTATTTCCCGCCAGCAAAAGGGATTCCTGTCCAACGCGAAACCCCGCGGGCTGGTCGGACGGGAAATGGTCGTTCTGCTGGCTCAGAACGAACTCACCAAGTCGACCCTGGAACGCCAGCTCCGCGACCACCTCGGTTCGGCATTCTCCGAGGAACTCGGCTTTCCGGTTTCTTTCGCCATCGCCGTCGAACCCGGCCTCGATGCAGACGAGTTGCCCGCATCTGAGCCAGAACCGGCAAGGCCGACCAGGCCGGAACAGTCCGAAGTACAGCTACCGCCATCAAGGATCCGGCAGGAATCGACCCAAAGCACCGATCCTGCGGCGACACCCACCCGGCTGAACAACAAGTACACCTTCGACACATTCGTTATCGGGGCATCCAACCGCTTTGCGAACGCGGCAGCTGTCGCCGTCGCGGAGGCGCCGGCCAAGGCGTACAACCCGCTCTTCATCTACGGAGAATCAGGTCTCGGTAAAACACACCTGCTGCATGCGATCGGCCACTACGCAATGACGTTGTATCCCGGCATCCGGGTCCGGTATGTGAACTCCGAAGAATTCGTCAACGACTTCATCAACACCATCGGTGACAACAAGACGTCTGCGGCCCTTCGGCCGGCCTTCCAGCGCCGCTACCGGGAAGTCGACATTCTGATGATCGACGATATCCAGTTCCTACAGGGCAAAGACGCAACCATCGAAGAGTTCTTTCACACCTTCAACGCGTTGCACAACGAAGAGAAACAGGTCGTCATCACCTCGGATCTGCCACCCAAGCAGCTGCAGGGGTTCGAAGAGCGGCTCAGGTCACGCTTCGAATGGGGTCTGCTCACTGACGTGCAACCGCCGGACCTCGAAACCCGGATCGCCATCCTCCGTAAGAAGGCAGCCGCTGAGCGTCTCGACGTTCCCCCGGAGGTGCTCGAATACATCGCCAGCCGGATCTCTTCGAACATCCGGGAGCTCGAAGGCGCCTTGATCCGGGTTACCGCTTTCGCCAACCTCAACCGACAACAGGTCGACGTTTCATTGGCAGAAATAGTGCTCAAGGACCTGATCTCGGATGAGAACACCCCTGAGATCACCGCGACCGCGATCATGGGGCAGACCGCGGCCTATTTCAGCCTCACCCTCGATGACCTCTGCGGGGCGTCAAGATCCAGGACACTTACGACCGCCCGGCAGATTGCGATGTACCTCTGCCGTGAACTCACCGATTTGTCCCTGCCGAAGATCGGCCAGGAATTCGGCGGCCGGGATCACACCACGGTGATGCACGCGAACAAGAAGATCAGGGACCAGATGGCTGAACGCAGGGCCATTTTTACTCAAGTCACCGAATTAACCAACCGCATCAAACAACAACATAAGGCCTAAACCCAACTGTTCACATGTGTGGATAACTCTGTGGGTATCCTCTGGATAGATAGCTCCCCGCTATGGACAGCGAGCTAACAGCCGGTGGACGGTTGTGGGCGGAGCAGTGGTCATCCACAGCCACCACCGCGGTGTCCTGCCACCATCCACGCCCTCATCAACACAGCTGGATAGCGGTTTTTTCCCCGGGAGAATGCGGATCTTGAAGCTCCGTCCACAGAATCCACAAGTGCTATTACAACTACGACCTAGCTATAGATTTGTTATTCACAACGCACAAGTTACGCCGAGCTGCTCTCCCCCGGCATTGAGCGTGGGCTGAACTACAAGAGTCTGCCGGTGAGACACTTTTATCTAGCGCTTCCCAACGGCTACAGTCATGCAAGTAGTGTGGCTCCAGACCAGCCATCCCAAACCTGAAAGTCAAAGAAATCCGAGAAGAGGAAAAACGTGAAGCTGCGCGTTGACCGTGATGTGCTCGCAGAAGCTGTTACCTGGGCTGCACGGTCCTTGCCGCAGAGGCCCCCAATGCCAGTGCTGTCTGGTCTCATGCTCGAGGCAGACGTGCAGGGAACTGTGACACTGGCAAGCTTCGACTACGAGGTTTCTGCCAAGGTCGAGTTGGCTGCCGAAGTCAGTGAGGCAGGCAAAGTCCTGGTCTCTGGCCGGTTGCTGGCCGACATCTCCAAGAGCCTGCCTTCGGCTCCGGTCGAGCTGGAAACCAATGGCAGCAAGGTCGAAGTCACTTGTGGTTCGAGCCACTTCACCCTGATGACCATGCCGGTCGATGAATACCCCGCCCTGCCGGAACTCCCCGCTGCATCCGGCATCGTCGATAGTGCCGTGTTCGCAGAAGCAGTCAGCCAGGTCACCATGGCAACCAGCCGGGATGACACGCTGCCGATTCTCACCGGCGTCCGGGTTGAGATCGAGGGCGAAAAGATGACGCTGTTGGCAACTGATCGCTACCGGCTCGCGGTTAGGGAACTCACCTGGCGTCCTTCACGTCCCGATCTGTCTGCCGTCGCCTTGGTCCGAGGACGCACGCTGTCTGATGTCGCGAAGACACTCGGCGGGGACGTCACCGTCGCACTGAGCGAAAACGGTGGACGGGAACTGATCGGATTTTCCTCTGCCGGACGCCAGTCCACATCGCTTCTGGTCGACGGTGACTACCCGAAGGTTCGCTCACTCTTCCCTGAGTCGGTGCCGATCTTCGCCGTCGTTGCGACAGCGCAGCTACTCGAAGCGGTTCGACGGGTGGCCCTGGTAGCCGAGCGGAATACGCCGATCCGGTTCAAGTTCTCGCAGGGAAATCTGACTCTGGAAGCGGGGGCGGGCGATGATGCCCAGGCCTCGGAAGCGGTGGAATCCACCTTGCACGGCGAGGATATCTCGGTCGGATTCAACCCCTCTTTCATCATCGAAGGACTCGGTGCCCTTGGCGCCGACTTCGTTCGGTTCTCCTTCACCACCCCGATGAAACCGGTGGTGATCTCAGGCCAGAAGGCAGCCGAAGGCGAGGATGACATTGGGTATCGCTACCTGATCATGCCGATCCGGATCTGAGTTATATCCGGGTTTCATTCGCCGGCGTGATGCCTGCGGGTGGCAAACCGCAATCCACTTAAAGTGTCCCAAGGATGTGACCGACGACCTTTCGAGGAGATTGAAAATGCAGCTGGGACTGATTGGCCTTGGAAAAATGGGCTTCAATATGCGGGAGCGCCTGAAAAAGGGCGGCATTGAGGTCATTGGATACGACCAAGATCCGGAGATCAGCGATGTGTCGTCGCTCGATCAGCTGATCGAGCGCCTTGAAGGCCCACGGGCGATCTGGGTAATGGTTCCGGCCGGAAATGTCACGTCCTCGGTGATCGAGGAACTCGGGGAGAAGCTCGATCAGGGTGATTTGGTGATCGATGGCGGCAACTCACGGTTCACCGATGATGCCAAGCACGCCGAGCGCCTGGCTGAACTGGGCATCGACTTCATCGATGTGGGTGTCTCCGGCGGCATTTGGGGTCTGGATAACGGTTACGGACTGATGGTCGGCGGCGAAGCAGAAACAGTGCAGCGACTGATGCCGGTATTCGATGTGCTGCGTCCTGAAGGTCCGCGGGAACTCGGCTTCGTGCACGCCGGAGATGTTGGTGCCGGCCACTACGCGAAGATGGTGCATAACGGCATCGAGTATGGTCTGATGCAGGCCTATGCCGAAGGTTTCGAACTGCTTGATTCCAAGGACATCGTCAAGGATGTCACCGGAACCCTGAAGGCCTGGACCCACGGAACCGTTGTTCGATCCTGGCTGTTGGACCTGCTGGTCAAGGCACTTGAGGAAGATCCGGGCCTCGACGACATCGCCGGCTACGTGGAAGACTCGGGCGAAGGGCGCTGGACCGTGATCGAAGCTCTGGACAGCGCTGTTCCCGCTCCCGCGATTACAGCGGCGATCTTTGCCCGGTTCGCCTCCCGGCAGGACGACTCTCCCGCTATGCGCGCCGTCGCGGCGCTGCGTCATCAGTTCGGTGGCCACGCGGTAAAACCCGCCGAATAGGTTCGCACACGATTGGGATTAGTGAAGGGATGACGACGTGCGATGTATGTTTCACAACTCGCGCTGGGTGATTTCCGGTCCTATTCCGCCGTCGATCTGAAGCTCGCGCCCGGCACGACAATTTTCGTCGGAGCAAATGGTCTCGGCAAAACCAATCTGGTCGAGGCTATCGGGTATCTGGCGACGCTGGGCTCGCACCGAGTGTCTTCGGATGTGCCGCTAGTGCGAGCTGAACAAGAGGCAGCCATTATTCGGGCGCAGGTGTTCCGGGGTGAAAGGACGGCTGTCCTTGAAGTTCAGATCAACGTCAAGGGAAGTAATAAGGCCCGGATCAACCGGAATGTGGTTAAGCCACGTGAGTTGTTAGGCATGTTGACCACGGTCTTGTTCGCGCCCGAGGACCTTGCACTCGTCAAAGGTGATCCCGGTGAGCGACGCCGTTTTCTCGATGATCTACTCGTCGCGCGGTCGCCGAGGTTCGCCGCTGTACGCAGCGACTACGAGCGGGTGCTCAAACAGCGAAACGCACTATTGAAGAGCGCGCGGATTGGCGGCAGCTCGGAATCGAAGTCAGCAACACTCGACGTTTGGGATCACCACCTATCCCAGGCCGGCGCCCAGTTACTGGCCGGAAGACTCCGTCTCGTCGACGAACTACGGCCGCATGTCGCTTCCGCCTACGCCCACGTATCCGGCGAGTCGGCTCCGCAGCGCCGGCTTACAGATATCCGGTATAGGAAAAGTACTGAGAGCGGGCCGGCTGATCAGGCAGGTTCCAACCCTGGCGATCCACCGGCAGAAGCTACGCAGACTGCTGAATATCTCGCCGTGGAACTGGCGGAGGCATACAGGCTTGGCCGGCAACAGGAGATCGATCGCGGCAACTCACTCTTTGGACCGCACCGGGACGATCTGGAACTTCAGCTCGGGAACATCCCGGCCAAGGGGTACGCAAGTCATGGTGAGTCCTGGTCATATGCGCTCGCCCTTCGGCTGGCAAGTTTTGAATTGCACAAGGCCGATGCCTTCGGCAAGGAGAACTGGCCGGTTCTGATCCTGGACGACGTGTTTGCAGAGTTGGATGTGCACCGGCGGGCCCGGCTCGCCGGCATGGTGGCGACTGCCGAGCAGGTCCTGATCACGGCAGCCGTCGAGGACGACATTCCGGCTGTGCTTGCCGGTGAACGGGTTCAGGTTCAGTACGGAGCTGTCGGCCCGTGAGTGACACATTTGGACGGCGAGGCAGGAAAAAATCCGATCCGAGCGCGGAGGCGGATTCGTCTCGAGCCGGTTCGCCGACGTCCGGTTCGCCGGCGTCCGAGCCGCCAGAGTCCGAGTCGCAGTCATGGCCGAAGGTTGCCGGACCCAAGTTGCCTACGGAACCTATCGCCGAGATTGAGGCGGACCCTGCCAGTCTGGCGCTGAATCGGGCACGTGCCGCGGCCAAGGAAAAGGGTCTGCGTCCGGGCCGGGCAGGCAAGAAGATTTCCCGGAACTATGGGAGGACTATTCCCGGCAGATCCGGTCCGGGACCGGACGAGCGGGATCCGCAGGCGATGCAGGGCATTATGCAGCGACTGATCGCCGAGCGTGGCTGGTCGACATCTGTCAATGTCGGTTCGGTGATGGGGCGATGGCCGGAAATCGTTGGCCGGCAGGTTGCCGAGCACAGCAAGCCGGTTTCCTTCGATAAACAGGTCCTGATTGTGGCTGCCGATTCAACCGCCTGGGCTACCCAGTTGCGGCTCATGGTGCCGGCGTTGCTGAAGCGCCTTGCCGAGGAACTCGGGGATGGTGTCGTGGAGCAGGTGAAAATTCAGGGCCCAGCGGCGCCCAGTTGGAAACGTGGAAGGTATCGGGTGCACAACACCAGGGGACCTCGCGACACCTACGGTTGATCGGCGAAGTCGCATCCGGCTAATCGCCGCAGAGAGGCGATGAACGCCCTCCGTGCACGATCCAGTCCGTCAATAGGTCCCAAAACGTCAGAAATCTGGGTTTCCGGGCCGCAGAGGACGCATTGAGCTGATCCATTAGGTAGGATGGAACAGGTTCATTTGGTGACTTTAAAGCCTCTCACTGGTTCTTTACCGTGCGAGGGCGTGCGAGGTTGCCCTTATTTTGTCCTGCTTGAGGGCAGGTTTACCGCGAGGAGCACGGCCACATATGGCAGCCGACGAGAACAAGCCGCATTACGACGCAAGTGACATCACAGTTCTCGAAGGATTAGAAGCCGTAAGAAAGCGGCCCGGTATGTACATCGGGTCCACCGGTGAGCGGGGCCTGCACCACCTGGTTTATGAAATCGTCGACAACTCGGTAGATGAGGCGCTGGCCGGCTACTGCTCGCATATCCAGGTCGTCCTCCAGGCAGATGGCGGAGTACGGGTCAGCGATGACGGCCGAGGTATCCCGGTCGCGATGCATCCGGTGGAGAAGATGCCGACCGTCGAAGTCGTTCTGACAAAGCTGCATGCCGGCGGCAAGTTCGGCGGCGGAGGCTATGCCGTTTCCGGCGGGTTGCATGGCGTGGGAAGCTCGGTAGTCAACGCCCTGTCCACCGACCTGCGCGTTCTGATCAAGCGCGATGGTTATGTCTGGGAGCAGGAGTATCAGGTCGGTGCCCCGAGCACGGAGCTCAAGCGCGGCGAAGCCACCCCCGAGACCGGAACTACCGTGACGTTCTGGGCGGACAATACGATTTTTGAAAGCGTTGAGTACACCTTCGAAACCCTGCGGGCCCGGTTCCAGCAGATGGCCTTCCTTAACAAGGGCCTGCGAATCACGCTGACCGACGAGCGGGCGGGTAAGGCAGATGAGGATGAGGACGAGCTGAGCCTCGGTGTGTCCACCGCTGACGAGGCGGGAAACGATGAGGCCCGGGCCGAGCTGAAGCGCAATGTCAGCTACATGTATGAGCATGGCTTGCTCGATTACGTCGCCCACCTGAACAAGTCGAAGAAGGTCGAACTGATCAATGACGAGATCATTGCCTTCGAATCGGAAGACGTTGAGAAGAAGATCGCCGTAGAGATCGCGATGCAGTGGACATCGGCCTATTCGGAATCGGTGCACACCTACGCCAACACGATCAATACCCATGAGGGCGGAACGCACGAAGAGGGTTTCCGCACCGCGCTCACCTCGCTGATAAATACCTACGCCCGTGATCAGAAGCTGCTACGGGAGAAGGATGACAATCTGACGGGTGATGACATCCGTGAGGGGCTAACCGCCGTGATCAGCATCAAGCTCGGCGAGCCCCAGTTCGAGGGGCAGACCAAAACAAAGCTCGGTAACACCGAGGCCAAGGGCTATGTGCAGAAAGTGGTCCGCGACGAGCTGGGACACTGGCTCGAATCCAATCCGGGCCAGGCCCGTGAGGTTGTGCGTAAGGGGATGCAGGCCTCCCAGGCGCGGCTCGCCGCCCGGAAGGCCCGTGAGGCCACGCGTCGTAAAGGACTGATGGAGTCCGGTGGAATGCCGGGCAAGCTCAAGGATTGCCAGTCGAAGGACCCTTCCATCTCAGAGGTGTTCATCGTCGAGGGTGATTCCGCCGGCGGCTCGGCCGTGCAGGGCCGGAACCCGGAGACCCAGGCCATCCTGCCGCTGCGCGGAAAGATCCTGAATGTGGAAAGGGCAAGGCTGGACCGGGCGCTTGGCAACAATGAGGTGCAGGCGTTGATCACCGCCTTCGGAACCGGCATCGGTGAGGAATTCGACCTGGCGAAACTGCGCTATCACAAGATCGTGCTGATGGCCGATGCCGACGTCGACGGTCAGCACATTTCGACACTGCTGTTGACCCTGATTTTCCGCTACATGAAGCCGCTGATTGAACACGGTTTCGTCTATCTGGCGACTCCTCCGCTCTACCGGTTGAAGTGGTCGAATGCGCCGCACGATTACGCCTATTCGGATCGGGAACGCGATGCCTTGCTGACGGAAGGACGCGCCGCCGGCCGCCGGCTGCCGAAGGACCAGGCAATTCAGCGCTACAAGGGCCTCGGTGAAATGAACTACCACGAGTTGTGGGACACCACTATGGACCCGGAACATCGCCTGCTCAAGCAGGTCACCCTGGACGACGCGGCGTCGGCCGACGACATTTTCTCCGTGCTGATGGGTGAAGATGTCGAGGCGCGCAGGAACTTCATTCAGCGCAATGCCAAGGACGTTCGGTTCCTGGATATCTGATCTGCCAGGCCCGTCCATGGGCCAGCAACGCCATTTCAACAAACCAGCACTTTAAGAAGAGGATCGTGTGAGCGAGCAAACCCCACCTGAGGGCACCGAAGAGACCGTGCCGGGCTCGGCTGACGGTGTGATAGCGGCGACGGATCGGGTCGACCAGGTCGACCTGCAGCTGGAGATGCAGCGGTCGTACCTTGACTATGCGATGAGCGTTATCGTCGGCCGCGCGCTACCGGACGTTCGGGACGGTATGAAGCCGGTGCACCGACGGGTGCTGTACGCAATGTTCGATGGTGGCTACAGGCCGGAACGCTCGTTCAACAAATGTTCCCGCGTCGTCGGTGACGTAATGGGCCAATACCATCCGCATGGCGACACGGCGATCTATGACGCCATGGTGCGTCTCGTGCAGCCGTGGTCGATGCGCTACCCGTTGATCGACGGCCAGGGAAACTTCGGCGGGGCAGGCAACGACTCGGCCGCCGCGCCGCGGTACACCGAGTGCAAGATGGCGCCGCTGGCGATGGAAATGGTGCGGGACATTGAAGAAGACACCGTCGATTTCCAGGACAATTACGACGGCCGCAACCAGGAACCGGTCTACCTGCCGAGCCGCTTCCCCAACCTGCTGGTCAACGGGTCTGCCGGTATTGCCGTCGGTATGGCGACGAACATTCCGCCGCACAACCTGCGCGAGGTTGCGGCAGGCGCGCAGTGGATCCTGGCCAACCCGGATGCGACAAAGTCCGAAACGCTTGAAGAACTTCTGACCATCGTCAAAGGCCCGGATTTCCCTTCCGGCGCGCTGATCCTGGGCCGCCGGGGAATTGAAGATGCCTACCGGACCGGGCGTGGTTCGATCACCCAGCGGGCCGTCGTGAACGTGGAGGAAATCCAGGGGCGTACCTGCCTCGTCGTCACCGAGCTGCCTTACCAGGTGAATCCGGACGCCCTGGCCGCGAAGATTGCGGATTACGTCAAGGACGGCAAGGTTGCCGGCATTGCAGATCTGCGGGATGAAACCTCGGGACGTACCGGCCAGCGGCTGGTAATCGTGCTCAAGCGCGACGCTGTTGCCAAGGTTGTTCTGAATAACTTGTACAAGCACACCCAGCTACAGGAGAACTTCTCCGCGAACATGCTGGCGCTCGTCGACAACGTTCCGCGCACGCTCAGCTTGGATGCTTTCCTGAAGCTGTGGGTCGAACACCAGATCATTGTCATCGTGCGGCGTACCCGGTTCCGGCTGCGCAAGGCCGAAGAACGCGCGCACATCTTGCGTGGTTACCTCAGGGCCCTGGACGCGCTCGACGAGGTCATCGCCCTGATCCGCCGCTCGCCGAGTTCGGAAGAGGCACGCAGCGGACTGATGGAACTGCTCGCCGTCGATGAAATCCAGGCGAACGCCATCCTCGATCTGCAGCTTCGCCGACTTGCCGCTCTGGAACGGATGAAGATCCAGGAAGAAGCCGGCAAGATTGAAAAACTGATCGCTGAGTACAACCACATTCTGGCAACTCCTGGCCGGCAGCGCGAGATCGTCAGCGAGGAACTGCAGGAAATCGTCGACCGCTATGGCGACGACCGGCGAAGCGAGATCCTGCTCGGCTACGACGGCGACGTGTCGATGGAGGATCTGATTCCGCAGGAGCAGGTCGTCGTCACGATCACCCGGGGTGGATACGCCAAGCGGACGCGCAGCGACAACTACCGGCAGCAGCATCGCGGTGGCAAGGGAATCAAGGGTGCCAGCCTGCGCGGGACCGACCTGGTGGAGCACTTCTTTGTAACCACTACGCACCACTGGCTGTTGTTCTTCACCAACAAGGGGCGGGTCTACCGGGCCAAGGCATATGAACTGCCCGATGGTAGCCGGGAGTCGAAGGGCCAGCATGTTGCGAACCTGCTGGCGTTCCAGCCCGGCGAGGAAATTGCCCAGGTGCTGGCGCTCACCGACTATCAGCAGTCGCCGTACCTCGTTCTGGCCACGAAGGCAGGTTTGGTCAAGAAGACCCGGCTGACCGAATACGACTCGAACCGTACCGGCGGGGTTATCGCGATCAATCTGCGCGAAACCGCCGACGGCAGCCCGGACGAATTGGTTTCGGCACGTTTGGTCTCGGAGACGGATGATGTGCTTCTGGTATCCCGGAAGGGACAGTCGGTTCGGTTCACCGCCTCGGATGGCGCACTGCGGCCGATGGGTCGTGCGACATCGGGTGTCACCGGGATGAAATTCCGGGATGGCGACGAACTGCTCGCCCTCGACGTGGTCACCGACGATTCGTTTGTGTTTGTCGTCACCGAAGGCGGATTCGCCAAGCGCACTCCGGTCAGCGAATATCGCGTCCAGGGGCGTGGCGGACTGGGAATCAAGGTCGCCAAGCTTGTCGAGCAGCGAGGCGATCTGGTCGGTGGGCTGATCGTGTCGGAGGACGACGAAGTGCTCGTGGTGATGGAACGCGGTAAGGTAGTGCGATCTGCGGTGACTGAAGTTCCTGCCAAGGGACGTGACACCATGGGCGTCGTCTTTGCCAAGCCGGACAAGAATGACCGGATTATCGCCGTCGCACGCGGAGCCGACAACGTGGTGGCCGCTGAAATTGAGACTCAGGCGATTGACAGCGAAAACGGCGACGACGAAGGCGGGAACCTGAGCCCGGATGCGATAGCGTCTGCAGATAGCCCGGTTGACGACACGGTGGAGAACGGTGACCAAACTGTCGAATCGGACGCCGGAACGAACAATGAGACACCAATTGACGGAGGAAGCCAGTGAGTAAGCCATCTGGTGCATCGCGACCGGCCGCTGGCACCACCAACCAGCGTGGCCCTGCCAAGCCGGCAACTGCCCAGCTGCCGAAGGCCAAGCAGTCGACCGCAGCCGCTCGCGCCAGCCAGGCTGAGAATCAGCTCAGCCAGGCGGTCAACGGGAAGCCGGGATCGAAGAGTGCCCCGCAACGCACCAAAGCGCCTGCTCCGCCACAGAACTCACAGCGTCCAGGGACGGCAAAAGCTTCGGTCGGAGGTTTAGGCGTGGAGACGAAGACGAAGTCGACCGGTCCCCGGAAGATCCGGCTCACCGTCAGCCGGGTCGACCCGTGGTCCGTTATGAAGCTGTCGTTCCTGATGTCGGTCGGCATCGGCATCGCGATCGTCGTCGCGGCGATCGTGTTGTGGCTGGTGCTGGATGCGACCGGAGTTTTCGACAAGATCGGCAGCACCCTCGCGGAGATTGCCGGCAGTGAGAACCCGATCAACGTGGTCGAGGCGTTCGCCCTGAGCCGGGTGGTCTCCATTGCGACGGTGATTGCGATTGTCGATGTCATCCTGATTACCGCCTTGTCGACGCTGGTGGCGTTCATCTACAACCTTGGCTCCACCTTGGTCGGTGGCTTCGCCCTGACGCTGACCGACGAATAGTGTGTGCTTGGGGATGATCGATGACCGGTCTCCGATTGGTAATCACGACGAGGATTAGGTAGAGTTTTTCCTCGGGTCATCCCGCACTTCGGGCCTATAGCTCAGACGGTTAGAGCGCTTCCCTGATAAGGAAGAGGTCACTGGTTCAAGTCCAGTTAGGCCCACGGTTGATCTTCTATCTAGTTGGAGAAAACCATGAAGAAACTAGCTCTTGTGGCGTCGCTTGCGGTCGTCGGTCTTACGGTTGTCTGGCAGAAACGCAAGGCACATCGGGTGGATCACGCATTGTGGGCGGATGCGACTGACACGGTAGAATAGCAGTACCTTCGGGGGTATGGCGCAATTGGTAGCGCACCTGCTTTGCAAGCAGGGGGTTAGGGGTTCGAGTCCCCTTACCTCCACCGATGGGAGAAGGGTCAGGGCAGCAGTATCGCCTTGGCTCTTCTTCTATTTATTGGGTAGAGCGGCTCGAACCCTTTAGGTGGGCCCCCGCTGTGAGCGCCAGCGAGCAGTAGGGGATCGAGTCCCCCTTCTCCCACTTACCGAGGAGAGCGGCTCGAACCCCCCCGCTCAACGCGGTAGTCTCAGCGAGGATAGCCGTGGTCGTGCTGAACGCTGTTTACGACTCCACCCACAGCCAGAGATCAGGGTTGGGTTTGTGAGGGCGCCAGGGCCTGGAGTCTCCAACCTCCTCACTGAGATCGAGTTCGGCCCACTCATCCGGACTTAGCTCCCACGCTTCAATCTCTAATCGTTCCCCATGCTCTGGCGTCCTGTAGGGCGTGCGCCGGCCTGCGCGGCGCCGGGCCATGATTTCGAGTGGACCGCCTTTCGCGCCGCTCGGCACACGAAGGCGTGCGAACTCACCTGCTAGGTCGGCTCCGTCATAGACGTGGACCAGCCGTACCGTGCGGGGCCGCTCCCAGCCATAGTGTTCGCTGCTGCCGAGTCTCATCTGGCGGTGCGCCGGGCCCGCATCAGAACGACCGAGTCCATTTGGTCACCAAGGCTTCCGAAGATGATCTTGTCGCGACCGTAGGCGTAAACCTGGGTGCCGCGTGCCTTCCATCGCGCCTCGCTGGGTGCGCCGAGCAGCGCGACGACGTCGCAGGGTGTGGCCCTGGAGAGGTCGATGCCGTCGATCAGCGTCCTTGACAGCTCGCTGTCTGCGCTGGGGTGGATCACAACGCGGACGAGCTTGTCATTGAGGAAGCGGGCATCGAATCCCTCGCGAGGCGACTTGTGCATCTCGTGCCGTCGGCTCTTGCCCTCGCGAAAGGTCTCGACCTCGAGGGGTAGGGCGGTGAGTGCGAGTACGCGCGCCACGCGGTCATCATCGATCGGATGCCCGAGGGCCGCACGGATCAGGTCCACAGCACCGGTAGGTACGGGGGACGCTTCGTATTCGGCCTGGTGCCGTTGCAGTGCCTCGGCGAGCCTCCGATCCCGGTCCCGGTCGGCTGACGCCTGAGCTGATTGCCGTTGGGCTCGCTCCTCGTCGGCTCTGGCGCGAGCCTCGTCGTGGAGTGCTCTCGCCCTGCGGAGCCGCTCAGTTTCCTTTGTCTCGGTCAACGGGGGTGCCGTCACCGGCGTGAGGACGGCCTGCTCGAGATGTAAAGAGCGCAACAGTTCGAGGGCTGGCTCGCTGACCAGTAGTCCGCCTGCACTCATTTCGTTTACATAATCGTCACCGTCGCTGCGCGACCCGATGGGGACTAGTCGCTCCCATCGGTCGGGCAGTTCGTGCTCGTGGAGCATCAGATCCCATTGGGGATTCCAGGAGACGTGAACCGGCTCCAACCGGAAGCCGGTCAGTGGTGAAGCGCGCAACGCATCCGCCAGTCGCCCGGTGACAATCCAGTGGCCGGCCAGGTCGAGCAGGTCGTCACCGAGCCAGCCCTGGAACTCGACGTGTATCCCGTCACCGGCAGCTGGCCCAGACGTTGGCGTGGTCAGGACCGCCGATGCCTCGCCCTCAATGTGTGTATACACCGAACACCTCCCAGCTGAGCCTAGCTAGCTACCGACCGAACTGCCACCACGCGCCACACCGTGGGCCACGAAGGCCACGTGAACGGGGTCCCTTTCGGCGATATTGGGTAGAGCGGTTCGAACCCCTTAGGTGGGCCCCCGCTGTGAGCGCTAGCGAGCAGTAGGGGATCGAGTCCCCCTCTTCTGTGGCAACGACAGGCCAGACCTGTTTGGTTCTACGCGGCGCGGGACGTGCTGCCCGTGCCGTTATTCCGACGACTCTCCGTTGATGGCCGGTCGACAGGCGAGGCGAACGATACTAGCTGCTTCTTTCGAGCTTTGCCCAGCTAGAGCGCGCGCAGCCACTCGACAAGGTCCTTCAACGGCACGGCAGGGTGATGGCGCTTGACGAGCCGGGCCGCATTGATGAGTCCGTCCTCGTCGCGGAGACGCCGCACTTCATCGACATCCTCGAGTGACGACAGTGTGGCGGTGGTACCCCCGTAGTCTGCAACGTAGCGGTGCCGGAGACGCATTGCTGGAGCCAGCACAAAGGCGCCGACCGCAAAAATGAATGCGACAATCACCAGTATCCAGCCAGGTGCCATATCGCCGAGGATCAGGAGCCACACCCCGACGCAGAATGCGATGATGCCAAGGACGAGGCCCGCCCACTGGGCGAAGGAACTGGGGACATCCTTCAGCCGGGGCTGCGCTCGGTCGCTCTCGGTCATGCTCGCACTCTAATCCACTCGCATCTCTCTCGGGAAGAAATCGGAGATGAAGCCGGCCACGGGTCGTTCGCATCATTGCGTGGAAGAGCACTTGGCACGCATACGATCCAATCGCCACGCATCTCGGAGTCGCGCCGCCCGTGGACTCCAGGCACGTCGGGATAGTCGGTGGTAGCTGGGAGCATAGGGATATGGAATTTGCGGAGCAAAGCGAACCCGAGGTACTCGTCGTCGCTGATGCGGCAGCGTGGCGGGAGTGGCTTGACGATCACGAGGGCGTCTCGGACGGCATCTGGTTGCGCTTGGCGAAGAAGGGCGTGGTTACCCCGACATCATTGACGTACGCCGAGGCGCTGGAGGAAGCCCTGTGCAGTGGCTGGATTGATGGCCAGCGCAAGAGCCACGACGAGACGACGTTTCGCCAGCGTTTCACGCCGCGGCGTGCCCGCTCGATGTGGTCGAAGCGGAACGTGGACCATGTCGCCCGGTTACTTGAGCAGGGGCGGATGCGTGCGCGGGGGCTGAGCGAGGTCGAAGCGGCCGAAGGCGACGGCCGGTGGGACCGTGCCTACGCGGGAGCGGCGTCAGCTGCGGTTCCCGATGATCTGGTTGCGGCGCTCGAGGCCAGAGCCGGGGCGTGGCAACGATTTACAGCACTCGGTGGGCAGGAGCGTTACGCGATACTGCATCAGTTGATGACCGCACCCAATGACCAGACCCGCGCTCGACGGCTCGAACGTTTCGTCGAACAACTCAGCGACAGCGAGCAAGGCTGACCCATTCGGTGCCCTCCCCGTCGGGTAGCCGCACCTTCGATCAGCTCATCGATCCGGCACAAGCTGTACGGCTCAGTGCTGGTGCCACGTGAATGCTTCAAACGGCGGGTCCAGCTCGGCCCGGGTCATCCGGTTGGCTGCCGTGGACAGCGTGTAGGTGCCCAGCCCTAGGACGACGTCGAGTGCGGAGCGCGAGGTATATCCGGCGCCGAGGAATGCGGCCAGCTCCTGATCGGAGACATCCCCATTTTTGTCCATTACCTGCAGGGTGAACTGGCGCATCGCCTCCAGTCGCCCATCGGATAGCGGCGCGGCCTTCCGCAGTGCCGAAATCAGCTCGGGATCGGTCCCGGACTTGGCCAGCATCGCCGAGTGCATCGCCACGCAGTAGTGGCATTCAACGCGAGTAGCGATGGTGAGAATCAGCACCTCGCGTTCAAGCCGGCTCAGCGAGCACTTGTTGAAGATGCCATTCAGGGTGAGGAAGCCCTCGAGCAGTTCGGGTGATTCGGCCATCAGGCCAACCGGCCTTGGCACGAAGCCAAAGCTCTTCTCGGCGGCCTGGACACGACCCCGAGCCTGCTCGGGCGCGTTCTCGGATGTGTACGGGGTGAAGACAGCGGCAGTGGACATGGAGACTCCTAATTAGACAACCGAGTTGACTAGTTAACTCTGAGCCGCCGTCGGCCCGAAGTCAACCCCTGTCGCCTTTCCAGCGTTTGGCACAATCTGGGTTATGGTGCTCGCGGTAACTCGCACCGGCTGGCTTGATAGGAGCATGACCATGATCCCCTCTCGCACGGGTTACGAGCTGCCGTTCCTGCTGCTGGGCGCATTCCGGCGAATGATTGATGAACTGCACCGCGAGCTCGCCAATGCGGGCCACCCCGACCTGAGGCCTGTGCACGCCGTCGCCATGCAGACGATCGCGGACTCCGGCAGTCAGGTTAACGAGATGGCAGCAAGCGTGGGAGTCAGCAAGCAGGCGATGGCTAAGACGGTCGCGAAGCTTGAGGAATTGGGATACGTCCGGCGGACAGTCAATCGCGCAGATCGTCGGGCGCGGGTCGTGAGCCTGACCGAACGGGGAACGAACGCTCTCGCATGTTCCGGGGAGATCCTGGTTTCGCTGGCCCAGGCGTACGCGGACAGCGTCGGCGAGGCAGACCTGCTGACTACCACCGATGTACTCCGGAAGGTTCGAGGCGATGCTCCCGCCTTCGAACAACTGATCCGCTGGTTTGGTGATGACTGACCGGAACGAGTTGGGGGGCCGCCGCGTTTGTCCTTGTCAGCACGGATTCGCTTCGCGGGGCAGACACTAGCAGGTGCCTGATGCCAGGCGTACCTTCTGGTCGGGCACCGTGCGGTCGCGTTGCGCGCAATGATCGCCCCTGGCGAGTAGAAGCCCTGGCGCCTGTATCGGGGTGACAGCTGAATCGGCTGCATGGCCGAGAGGACCGGGTGGATGCACCGGGGAGCGTGACTCACCTGATTTTGCACGAGCACCTACTGCACTCCTCCCGGCTCGCAGTCGGCCTCTCATTGCACTTTCAGTTTCGCTAGGTATTATTGCGTTTATTGCGTTTATCACAATAAGAGAAGGATTCGGTGCAACCATGGCTTCGCAGTCCGCTTCCCCGGTGTTCCCGCAGAACAATGATTCCGAGATTGCTCGAGACGCGCTGGTTAGACTCCGTGAGTTCTACAACCGTCACTCCGATGATGAAGGCCCGATAGATCTCGCCGTCGAGGGTGGCGAACATGTCACAGTTCCAAAAGGGGCCGTTGAGATGATGATGCGAGTTCTTGCGAAGATGGCTGCCGGCGAAGGTGTAACGATAGTACCTAGTCATGCTGAGCTGACGACGCAGCAAGCTGCGAACATGCTAAATGTATCGCGTCCGCATCTGATCAAGCTCCTCCAGCAAGGCAAGATAGATTTCAAAATGGTGGGAACGCACAGACGCGTACGCGCAGATTCGTTGCGGAAGTATCTCCGCGCGGATGACTCTAAGCGGCGGGATGCCGCCGATGAACTAACGGCATTGAGTCAGGAGATGGGTCTTCTGTAAGTGTCGTTCAACGTAATCTACGACGCTAACGTCCTGTATCCAAACGTGCTGCGCGACCTGTTGATTCGGGTCGCGCAGGCCGGCTTGGTGCAGGCACGTTGGACTGACGAGATACTAGATGAGACATTTCGAAGTCTTAAATTGAACCGTCCGGACCTCGACAGCAGTAGGTTGGACCGAACACGCCGTCTTATGTGTGAGTCTGTCCGAGACTGCTTGGTGTCCGACTACAGCGCGTTGGAACGACTGTTTGATCTTCCCGATCCGGATGACAGGCATGTCGTTGCTGCTGCAGTCAAGTCACACTCCCAGATCATCGTGACGTATAACCTAAGAGACTTTCCGCAGAGCGCACTAGACATATGGGGCCTTGAGGCCAAACATCCTGACGCGTTCCTTATTGACCAGTTTCATCTGGACTCGCTGACACTACATACCGCTGTCTCACGCATCGCAGATTCCACGAAGTCACCCCCTTTGGATGTTGGCGACATACTGGACAGGCTAGAGGATCTGGACCTCATCGAGACAGCATCGGCACTCCGTCGGTAGCCGCGAACAACCTGATCTCCTGTTGGCTTTGTTCCCTTTCGGGGGCTGTCGACAATTGCTGAGGCTGACCGGCCAGTAACCCAAGGGATCTCACCGTCTGGACTGATTTCAGCAGCGTTTTCGGGCCAGCCTCAGCAATTGTCGTCGGCAATCGCAATCGCAGCCGCAGTCGCCGTAACGATTTGATCGACCCACCCCGGAAGCACTGAACCCGGAAGCACTGCACACGGAAGCACTGAGCCGAGAAACAGCTGAGGCGGGACCGGCGAACTGAATCGCCGATCCCGCCTCAGGTGTTGTGAAAGGTTACTTCTTACCCTTGTCACCCGCGATGTTCGTCACCGTGGTCGCGTTCTTGTTCGTCGCCGGAATGGAAGCCTCTTTCGGCGCGCTCGTCGCCGTATTAGGCTTCACTGCTGAAGTGTCAGCCGAGTCGTCGATCGTCTCACCGGCCTTGTGCTTGGACGGGCTACCGGCCTCGCTGAGCTTGTCCTTGGCGGCTGCCGCGGTCTCCTTGACCTTGTCAGCAGCGTTTCCTGCTGCGTCCTTGGCCGCTTCGGCAGCCTGCTTTGCCTTATCGGCAGGGGACGTGCCGGTTGAACTCACCGGCCGGGCATCCGCGGGACGGTTGCTCAGCGGCGTCGACCAGGGGTCTTCGACCGGCTGTGACTTCTTCCAGGCCACGACAGCCGCGGCGATGCCACCTGCGATCAGGCTGAACCACACCCACTTACCCTTGCCGCCGGAACGGGAGGTCTTCTTCTCGAGCCGCTTGCCAGCCTTGGCGACAGCCTTCTGGGCCTTCTTGATCGCCTTGCTGTCGCCAGTGAGGTTGGCGGCGACGAGTTCGAGCTGTTCGGGGATGGTGAATCGCGAGACGGCTGTTCCGGCCGCAGCTGCCGCCGTGCCGACCTTTTCGGAAAGCCGCGGAAGGTAGTCGCCCGTAATTTTCTGTCCGGCTGCTTCGATCCTCGGCCCGGACCGATCTACAACATCCTGAATCCGGGGGGCGGCGTAGGCGATGCCGGCCTCGACCCGCGGAGCGGCTGCCTTAACGCCCTTCTCCAGGCGGGGAGCCGCCCATTCCTTGACACCACGAGCCGTTTCCCGCGCGCTATCGACGGTTCCGTCCAGGCGGTCCTGGATGCGTGCCTGCTGCTTACGTGCCTCAGCTTCTAAAGTCTTGACTTTTTTCTTTGACATGCCAACCTCCATCGTGGTGGTGCTTGTGGTAACCATCCTGCCTGTTATGCACTCTAGCGGTACAACGGGGTAGCGAAAAGTCTGGTTCCGCGAGGTCAATTCCCGCCATTTCGCCCCAGAAGCGGGACGAGATGAAGACCGAAGTCTATGCGATCGAAGTGTGTTCACGGTTGGCGTATGCGAAAATTGAACAATGACTGCACAAGCGACGCAAACCGCAATCTTGCACACCAACCACGGCGACATCAAGGTTGACCTCTATGGCAACCATGCGCCGAAGACCGTTCGGAACTTCGTCGAGCTGGCGAAGGGCGAGAAAGAATGGGTCAACCCGCAGACCGGGACGCCGACCACTGACAAGTTCTACGAGAACATGATCTTCCACCGGATCATCCCGAACTTCATGATCCAGGGCGGCTGCCCAAACGGGGACGGGCGCGGCGGACCGGGTTACGTTTTCGACGACGAGATCCACCCGGAACTTGGCTTCACCGAGCCCTACGTTTTCGCGATGGCGAATGCCGGCAAGCAGATGGGCCACGGCACCAACGGCTCGCAGTTCTTCATCACCACCGGCCCGACCGAATGGCTGCAGGGCAAGCACACCATCTTCGGCGGTGTGAGCGACGATGAGTCGCGCAAGATCGTTGACGAGCTCAACGACGTCAAGACCGGGGCCGGCGACCGCCCGGTGGAAGACGTGCGACTGATCAGTGTCGACATCGAGGACGCTGCATGACCTCAGGGCCCTATGGGTCACAGGGCACACCCGCGGAGGCCAATCCGCCGGTGTGCCCTCGTCATACTGACCGGATTTCCTACGTTCGCTGCCAACGGTGCGAACGCCCGACCTGCCCCGAGTGCCAGCGGCCGGCAGCGGTCGGCATCCTGTGCGTGAGTTGCGTCGCGGAGCAAGCCGCGCACTCTCGCGAGGCGAAGACCGTCTTCGGCGCGCAGGTGCGCCAGGGCCGTCCGATTGTCACCCTGAGCATCATCGCGATCACGCTCGCCGTGTTCCTGCTGCAGTTCATTCCGGGCATCGATATCACCGATCGCCTGTTGTACGCGCCGGCGTTGACCTTGGTCGAGCCCTGGCGGTTGCTGACGGTGTCGCTGGTGCACTCCACCGGCTTCATTCTGCACGTTGGCCTCAACATGTACGGTCTATGGCTGTTCGGTCAATACCTGGAACCTGCGCTGGGACGTTGGCGTTTCCTCATCCTCTACCTGGTCAGCGCGATAGGCGGCTCAGTCGGCGTGATGGCGCTGGCCGACCCGAACGTCGCCGGCTCGTGGTATCAGCCTGTGGTCGGCGCATCCGGAGCGATTTTCGGGTTGTTCGGCGCAATGTTCGTCATTCAGCGCAGACTCGGCGGACCGGTTAGGCAGATCCTGGTGCTGATCGCGATCAACGCCGTGATCGGATTTGTGGTCCCGGGGATAGCCTGGCAGGCCCACCTGGGCGGCCTGATCACCGGTGCCTTGGCCGCGGCGGTGCTCGCCTACGCTCCGCGGAAAAACCGCACCGCCTTCCAGATCGGCGGAATCGCCGCGGTGTTCCTCCTGCTCGGCGCGGCGATAGCGGCGAAGACCGCCCTGGTTCCAGTCACCGCCCCGCTGATCCTCGGCCTATAACTTCTTCCGAGTTATCCACAGGATTCGTCCACATGGGGAGAAGTTACACACATGTAATTCCACAGCTGTGAATAACTTTTGGCCCGGGTTTCGGACCGGCACTCCGGGACATGCCGCCCGGGGGGCGTAGCGTCACACCGGCTTGGCACCGTCTTCCGCTAGCGCTTTCGATCGATGAAAAGCTCGATGCCGTCGAGAATTCGTTCGAGCCCGAACCTGAAGGACAGCTCTGGGTCGCTGACCGCGTCATAAGCCTCGCCGGCGCTCTGGCCCACCCGTCCGGAGATCGGGTAATGCGTGCCCGCCATTATCCGCTCCAGGATCGGGCTGTTGATCTCCCACCACTGACGATCCGAGATGCCGGACTGTTCCTGAGTGCGACGTGCGTCGATGTCGGCCCTGGCGGCGGTAGCGGCGAAACCGGTGACCAGTGTGACGATCTGGTCCATGTCGATGTCGCCCAGGCCGATCCCCTCGATCGCTGCCAGCTGCCATTCGTATCGGTCTGAGATGTGCGGTCCGATCCACGGCCGGGCCAGGTTCGCCTGCAGCAGCCACGGATGCCGGTGGAACTCATCCCAGTCCAGCCGGGCGATCGCCGTTAGGCGCTCTCGAACGGAGCCTTGGTGTGGCGACAGGGTCTGCTCACCGATTACCTGATCGACCATCAAGCCGATCAACTCAGCCCTGCCCGGGACGTAGGTGTAGAGCGTCATGACCCCCAGCCGAAGTTCCTCGGCAACCTTGCGCATGGAAAACGTGTCAAGGCCTTCGGCGTCCGCAATCGCGATTGCCGCCGTTACTATCTCATCGACCGACACCTTTTGCTTTGGTCCGCGCGAGCCCTGACGGCCCCCGAGCAGCTTGCGCCATAGCAGGGTCAGGGTGCGGTCGGTCTGCTCGGGAAGCGTGGCGTCGTCTGGCATCTTTCAAGTCTACTTCGTTCGGTGTACGATGATCCGTATCCTCTAATTCCGTAAGGGCTACGAAGTAAGGAGAATCATGTCACCCTCCTATGCCGTGGACGCGCTCGGTCTGCAAAAAAGATACGGCGACGTGCAGGCGCTGGACGGCTTCGATCTCGCCATCCGCGCGGGGTCCATTCATGGCCTGCTCGGCCCGAACGGCGCCGGGAAGAGTACTGGCGTGAAGGCGCTCACCACCCTGATCGAGCTCGACGGGGGACGCGCCACGGTTGCCGGGCACGACGTGCGAACGGAGGCGCCGCAGGTGCGCCGGAACATCGGGCTGGTCGGGCAGAGCGCCGCCCTCGACGAGGTCCTGACCGGGCGGGAGAACCTGGTGATGTTCGGTCGGCTGCTCGACCTGGGGAAGCGGGACGCCCAGCGCCGCGCCGACGAGCTACTGGAGACGTTCGACCTCACGGATGCGTCGGGTCGGCCAGTGTCCACCTACTCCGGCGGGATGCGCCGCAGGCTCGACATCGCCGTCGGCCTGATCCTGGCGGCTGCGGTGCTCTTCCTGGACGAACCCACGACCGGCCTGGACCCCCGGGCGCGCAACGAGGTCTGGGCCAGCATCCGAGCCGTGGCCGCCAGTGGAACTACAGTCCTGCTGACCACGCAGTACCTTGACGAGGCCGACCAACTCGCCGATCGGATCTCTGTGATGAACCACGGGAAGGTGGTTGCCGACGACCCGCCCGAGGTGCTCAAGAAGCAGCTGGGCGGCGATCGGGTGGTGATAGCGCTGGCGGACAGCGAACAGCTGGAGCGGACCGCCGCGGCGATGTCGGGTGGGCTGAGCTCTCCGGTCTCGATCGACACGGAGTCCCGCACGCTCACCGTCGAGGTTCCCTCCGGTACCGCGGCGCTGGCGGCCGTGGTGCGTGTTCTGGATGCGCAGCATGTCCAACCGGAGGACGTTTTACTGCGCCGGCCAACGCTCGACGAGGTCTTCCTCGCGCTGACGGACAAGCTGACGGACAAGGAGACACGGTGATGACAGCACGCACAATCGACGGATCCCGGCCGCTGGCCACGCTCCGCCAGGGCTGGATCATCACTCAACGGGACCTGCTGCACTGGGTGCGGCAGCCTTGGACTCCGATCTTCGGCCTGATGTTCTCCATCATGTTGCTGCTGATGTTCGGCTTTCTATTCGGCGGCGCGATCGAGGTTCCCGGCGGCGGCGGGTACATCAGCTTCCTGCTGCCCGGCATGTTCGCGCTTGCGATGATGTTCGGGCTGGAGGCCACAATGTCCGCCGTTGCGGCCGACGCGCGGAAGGGGATCACGGACCGATTCCGATCGATGCCGATGAGCAGCGCCGCCGTCGCACTGGGGCGTGCCGGGGCCGACATGGCGAACTCGGTGCTCGAACTGACCGTGCTGCTTGTCGGTGGCCTGTTGATCGGCTGGCAGGTCACCGGCGGCCCGGGCGGGGCGGCGCTCGCCATCGTCCTGCTGCTATGGCTCCGCTTCGCCTTGTTGTGGGTCGGGATCTTCCTCGGGTTGGTCCTGCGTGGAGAGGGCGCCACGATGGCGGTGCAGGTGCTTGTCTGGCCGATCGGCTTCTTGTCCAACGTCTTCGTTGCGCCGGCAACCATGCCGGCCTGGCTCGCTCCGGTCGCGGAGTGGAACCCGATCTCGGCCACGGCGCTGGCGGCGCGGCAGCTCTTCGGCAACCCCACCGGATCCGACGGTAGCTGGGCCGCGGAAAACGCCGTCCTGCTCGCCGTGGCCTGGCCGCTGGTGATCACGCTGGTGTTCATTCCCATGACTGCCCGTGCCTATCGGCGGCTGCGCAGCTAGCGATGCGTGTTGCCGGCCAAAGCGCCGGTGCAGCAAAGAAGTAGGGGCCTCGCTCTGTGAACTGGTCACTGCGCGAGGCCCCTACTTAGATCGTCTTTACTGCCGCTCCAGGTCGTTACCGCCAGCGGGTGGACATGCCAAAGCCAACGATAATGATGGCGAAGCCGGCCAGCAGGTTCCAGTTACCCCAGCTTTCGACCGGGAAGGCGCCCTGTGAAACGTAGAAGGTAATGATCCAGGCGAGTCCGAGTAACAGGATGCCGAGCATTACCGGCAGGAACCACCGGGCGTTAGGCTTGGTAGACGTGGAGGCGGTCGGCGCTGTATACGCTGACTTCTTCCTCGTTTTGGACTCAGGCACGTCCGACTCCTCACACTGTACGTAAACGGACTTCCCCTGATTCTACTGGCAAAAGGGCAATCGAGCGAAAGGGAGCGGGTGGCAAAACTCTGGAAGCTTCCTGCATCGCGCCTCGGAGTGATGTCGGTCCTCGTCCTCTGTGGCCTGATGTTGGTCACCAGCATCAGGCTTTCCGCCGGAACCGAGCTGCGATCAGAGGATACCGATTTCGCCGACCTCATCCGCGGCCAGTCCCAGCAGGCCAATGAACTCAGCGCTGAGATAGGCGATCTGCAGGCGGAAGTCGACGCACTGACTGCGAAGGAAGCCGTCCGCGATGATGACGTCGCCACCGCGCAGCAACAGTCGGCAGAGCTGGAGACGGCGTCAGGGTTGAGCGACGCCTCCGGGCCCGGGTTGACCGTCACACTGGATGATGCGCCGCGTGAGCGCGCCCAGCCCGACGGTGTCTCGCCCAATGATCTGGTCATTCATCAACAGGATGTGCAGTCCGTGGTGAACGCCTTGTGGGCCGGTGGGGCCGAGGCCGTTTCGATTCAGGGCCAGCGACTCATCACGACATCAGCCGTGCGTTGCGTCGGCAATACCCTACGACTGAATGGCCGGGTATATTCACCGCCCTATAAGATTAGCGCCGTGGGCAGCCAGGGCAGTCTGAGAAGCGCGCTGGACGCTTCACGGGAGATCGACATCTACCTGCAGTACGTAGATCTGGTAGGGCTTGGATGGTCTGTGCAGAATCACTCCGATTTGAAAATGCAACCGTATGAAGGCGGACTCGAATTGCGCTATGCGAAGGTCGCCGGGTAAATGACGGAGCAGGACGCGTTCCCCACACGTCGCCAGCTGCGCGAGCAGGAAAAGGCCCGGCTGGCTAGTCAGGCCGATTCCAGTTCCCCGGCACCGGAGCAATCGCCGCCCGGATCCGATTCTCAGCCACCCGAATGGCCGATGCACGACGTGCCCCAGCCGCCGTCAGCCAGGCCTGCCGGGGGGCCCTCGCAACGGATTCCGACCGATACGCCACAGGGCTATCCGGTCGAGCCCAGTTCACGGGTCAGGGCCCAACCGCGTATGGACGAGTATCAGGAAGCCGACAGCCAGGCTCCTGGCTACCCCGCGCATCCGCCCGAGACCGCGCCGGCAGCGCAGGACTCGGGCACGGGTGAGCTGCCGTTACTTGAGCTGTTTTCCGACCACGGCTCAGGTACAGACGACCGCGGCTCACGTTCCGACGATCCGCGCGAGTCCGACTATTCGGACCAGGGATCGGGCGGGTCCGGCGTTGGACCACCGCCAGCCAAAGCCGGTAGGCGGCAGCCGGAGCCACTTGGCTTCGTGCGTGGCACCATCCGAGGTTTCGGCGAACTCTGCATAACCCTGGGCGTCGTGCTCCTGATGTTCGTGGCCTGGCAGCTTGTCTGGACGGATCTCGACGCTAACCGGGAGAACGAAGAAATTGCCCGCAACCTGACCGACGACTGGTCCGGTGGTGAGGAGCCTAAACCTCCGTCAGATCCGGACACTCCCGTGATAGGTGACGTGCCGGCGGAAAACACGGCGTTCGGCATCGTCTACATCCCCCGCTTCGGCGACGACTACTACCGCACGATGGCGGAGGGCGTTTCACTGGAGCCGGTGCTGAACCGGATGGGCCTCGGCCGATACCCCGATAGCGCCCTCCCCGGCGAGGTCGGCAATTTCGCCGTCGCCGGCCATCGGGTCACCTTTGGCAAGCCGCTGAATCAGATTGCGGAGTTCCGGCCCGGCGACGATATCGTCGTGCAGACCAAGGAAGGCTATTACACCTACACGTTCAGGAACTTCGACATCGTGACCCCGGATAAGGTGGAGGTCCTCGAGGACGTGCCAGCGATGCCTGACGTTAAGGCAAAGGACCGGATCATGACGCTGACCGCATGCAATCCGATGTTCTCCGCCCGGGAACGTTACATTGCCTACGCCGAGATGACGGACTGGCGTCCTGCCGCAGATGGCCCGCCGGACACAATCGCGGACAGTAAGGCATACAAGAAGAACAACAAGGAGGGCAGCTGATGTACGCCTGGCTGTGGAACCATTTGCCGGGCCGTTGGCCTGTCCGTGTCCTGCTCTGTGCGGTTCTCTTCGTGGCCGCGACTCTCGCCCTGATGGAGTGGGTGTTCCCGGAAATCGCGCCCTATATGCCCTTCAACGATGCAACGCTCGATGACGCCGGAGCTTCCTGATGGCCGAGACAACTCAACCAGACGTCCATTTTGCCGAGGCGAGCGAATCGTCGTCTGCCGACGGGCCGCGCATTCTGGTGATCGATAACTATGACAGCTTCGTGTACACGCTGGTCGGATACCTGCAGCAACTCGGTGCCAGGACGACCGTGGTTCGAAACGATGTCTTCGCTCCCGATGAACTCGAATCGAGCATCGCCGACATCGACGGTGTGCTGCTCTCACCGGGACCTGGCGTCCCGGCGGATTCCGGGATATGTCCCGACCTGATTCGGCTGTGCGCTGCGAGGTCGCTGACGCTGATGGGCGTGTGCCTCGGCCACCAGGCGATCGCCGAGGCTTACGGCGCTACCGTGACGCATTCTCCCGAGCTTATGCACGGAAAGACGAGTCTGGTCGTGCACGAGGACGCCGGACTGTTCGCCGGTCAGCCGAATCCGTTCACCGCAACTCGGTATCACTCGCTGGCCGTGGTTGACCAGACCATTGATGAAGACGAGTTCATCGTGACGGCCCGCACCGAGGGCGGTGTCGTGATGGGCATCCAGCACCGCAGGGCGCCACTGCATGGTGTGCAGTTCCACCCGGAGTCGGTTCTCACCGAGGGCGGATACCGGATGCTCGCCAACTGGTTGGAAACCGCCGGGTCGACTACGGCAGTGCAGACATCGGAGGGCATGACGCCGTTGGTGCGTGGATCGGTCACCGTGTCCTGACGGTTGTTATCCGGCAGACGGTCGGCGAAACATCGCACAGCGGTTAGGCCTCTCCTCTTTCGACCCCCTTCACGACCCATCGTGCAGCTATGGTGGGTTCCGCCTAAGTCGAAGCCGCCAGATCTGCCCGAAAGGTTCCCGGCTTTAGCCCGCGTGGGCTGAATGGACAGCAGTTATGGTGTCGATGTGGCCGACAGCCCAGTCTCCCAGCGGCTCCAGCGCAGCCAAGAGCTGCACGCCGGCGGGTGTAAGCGAGTACTCCACGCGGGGCGGGACCTCGTTGAAGCTTCTGCGATTGACTACTCCGTGCTCTTCAAGCTCACGCAGCTGCTGCGTCAGGACCTTCTGCGAGACGCGTGCCAGATTGCGGTGCAGCGCATTGAACCGTTGGGGACTTTCATGCAACTCCCAGAGGATCAACGGCTTCCATTTTCCGCCCACCACGTCCATTGCGGCATCGAGTCCGCAAGTGAAGGGCCCGTAGTCTGTGCTGTCCATTACTTCCTTTCAGGTAAGTACGTACTTTTAAGTAGGTACTTCCCATGTAGATCATATGCCTCAAGACTAGGGCTATGACGAACGCACAACAAGCAACCAAGGCAGCAGGGGTCAGGGAATGGTCAGGTCTCGCCGTTCTTGCGCTGCCCACGCTGCTGCTATCCCTTGACATCACTGTGCTCCACCTCGGTGTTCCCCACATCAGCGCTGCGCTGGAGCCGACCAGTACGCAGCTTCTATGGATTGTCGACATCTACGGGTTCGTCATCGCAGGGCTTCTTGTCACCATGGGGTCACTCGGCGACCGGATAGGACGACGCAAGCTTCTGTTGATTGGCGCTGTTGCTTTTGGCGCTGCGTCAGTGGCTGCGGCTTTTTCAACCACGGCGGAGATGCTGATTGTCAGCCGCGCACTCATGGGTATCGCCGGTGCCACGCTGATGCCCTCGACGTTGGCGCTCATCAGCAACATGTTCCGTGATGGTCAGCAGCGTGGCCTTGCGATAGGCATCTGGGCTACCATGTTCTCCGCTGGAATTGCCCTCGGGCCTATTGTGGGTGGCGCGATGCTGGAGCACTTCTGGTGGGGATCGGTGTTCCTACTGGGCGTGCCTGTCATGATCCTGCTGATTGCTGCCGGTCCTGCGCTGCTGCCCGAGTTCCGAGACGCGACGGCGGGCCTCCCGGACGTGCCGAGCGTCCTGCTGGCCATAGGCACCATGTTTGCCGTCACTTTCGGAATCAAGGAGGCGGCGAGCCATGGCCTCACCTGGGTTGCAGCAGGTTCGGTTGTTCTTGGCCTCATGCTGGGCGTTGCCTTTGTTCGGCGTCAGGACCGGGTTGCGAATCCGCTGCTGGACCTCGGATTGTTCGGGAACCGGTACTTCAGGGTGGCGTTGGCCGTACTCTTCATCAGTACGGCTGCGGTGGGCGGAATTTACCTGTTCCTGACCCAGTACTTCCAGCTTGTCGCCGGCCGATCGCCGCTAGTCTCGGGTCTGCTGCTCCTTCCCGCTGCAGTGGCTTTGATTATCGCCTCGCTTGCAGCGCCGATCCTGGCACGGCGGTTCCCACCAGGGCTTGTGGTGTCCGCCGCCCTCGCGATATCGGCTGCGGGATACGTTGTCGTTGCCCAGGTCGACGGCAATGCCGACATGCCGCTCGCGGTTCTTGGCTTCGTTCTGGTCTACGCAGGAGGAGGACCGGTCACTGCACTGGGTACGAATCTTGTGCTGGGTGCTGCTCCCCCGGAGAAGGCCGGTGCGGCATCCGCCCTCAGCGAGACGAGCACGGAGCTGGGGGTGAGCCTCGGGGTGGCGGTGTTGGGAAGTGTAGGCGCCATCATTTACCGACTCGGAATGTCCGGGGCACCTTCAGAGCAGATACGCGAAACGCTGGCCGGCGCGATCAGCCAGGGCACTCCGGCGATTGTTTCTGACGCCATCACCGCTTTCAGCAACGGGTTCAACGCTGCGGCGTGGATCTGCGCTGGCCTGCTGGCTTTCAGCTCACTCCTGGCGGCTTTGTCCCTGGGTCGAACCAGGGGGTCCGGCGGCGACACCGACACCCCGGTGGGTGCGCAGATAACGACCCTCTGAGCGCGACGGCCGCCGGCGGGCTCGCTGCTGAAGGTCGCCGAACCGCTACGCCGACCCTGCAAAAGGCGAGCCCCCGCGCCCCCGCTATCGACCGGGTCAGCTGCTGGCGGCCTTTACGAAGTCGGCACAGCGCTCGCCGATCATCATCGTCGTGATGTTCGGATTCACAGTCGTCAGCTCCGGCATCACCGAAGCATCCGCTACCCGCAGACCGGTTACTCCCTTGACTCGCAGCTCCGGGTCGAGCGGCGAATGGGAGTCATCGGCAGCTCCCATCCGCACGCTGCCAGCGGGGTGATACACAGTGTTGTGAGTTTTGCGGATGTAGTCTGTGATCTCCTCATCCGACTGCACCTCCGGCCCGGGGTAGAGCTCCTGGCCTGCCCAGTCGGCCATCGCGGGCTGGCTCACAATCTCCCTGGCCAGCTTGATTCCGGCAACCATGACGCGCATATCGTGCGGATCGGTGAAGTAGCGCGGATCGACCCTAGGCTTGTCCCTGGAATCAATGCTGCGCAGGCGGACGGTACCGCGGGATCTGGCGTGAGTCACATTAGGGGTCAGGCAAAAACCGTTCTCCGTGGATGGATATCCCTGCCGGACAGTGTGCATGTCGAAGGGTACCGAACCGTAATGGAACATCAGGTCCGGTCGGTCCAGCCCCTCCTCTGTTGTGGAGAAGATGCCGATTTCCCACCACTGCGTGGAGATCTGCGTCATCGGCTGCTTCGCTTCCCACTGGATGACGCCCTCGGGGTGGTCCTGAAGATTCGAGCCGACACCCGGCGAGTCGACCAGAACGTCGATGCCAATCTCCTGCAGGTGCTCGGCCGGACCGATTCCGGAAAGCATCAGCAACTTCGGGGAATCGATGGCGCCGGCAGAGAGCACGACTTCGCGGTTGGCTGCAATGGTGCGGGTGTGAAACAGGTCCCGGTCCAGCACGTCGACGCCTGTGCAGCGCTGGTTAGCGTCGAAATTCAGCTTTTTAGCCCGGATGCCGGTGAGCAGGGTGAAATTCGGCCTCTCCAGGATCGGATGGAGGTAGCTGACGGACGATGATGACCGCACTCCGTCCTCGCGGACATTGATCTGAAAGAAGTTGGCACCCTTGGTGATGGTGTTGCCGTCGTTGAACTGCACTCGCGGGATGCCGATCGACTCGCAGGCATCGAGCAGGGCGACACCGCAGTTGTCCACGGGCGGTACCTGCCGGAGGTGGACCGGACCGTCGTGCCCGTGGTCATCGCCGGCCTGATCGTTGTTCTCCAGTCGCTTGAAGACCGGGAAGCAGTTTTCCGCCTCCCAGCCGACCGCACCCATTGCCGCCCACTCGTCGAGGTCTTCCCTGGGGGCCCAGAAGGCGATGCAGGAGTTGTGCGAGGAGCAGCCACCAAGCACCTTGGCACGTGCATGGCGCATGAACGAGTTTCCGTTTTCCTGCGGCTCGACCTGGTAGTCCCAGTCGTAACCTGATTCCAGCAGTTCCATCCAGCGGCTGACCTGCAGGATGGCGTCGTCGTCGACGTCCGATGGACCGGCTTCGATCAGGGCAACGCTGACATCCGGGTCCTCGCTCAGCCGGGCGGCCACGGCGGCGCCTGCAGAGCCGCCGCCAATTACCACGTAGTCATAGTTTTCTGGCATCGGTAATTCTTCCTTTCCTCATGTTCAGGACGGATGCGCGGGTTAGTCTGCGTGCGGGGGAAACCAGTTTGTGACCGCTGGGCGCAGGTTCTGGTAAATGTGCTTCGCTTCCTGATACTCCGCGAGTCCCGACGGGCCCAGTTCGCGACCGACGCCGGACTGGCCGAATCCGCCCCACTCGGCCTGCGGCAGATATGGGTGGTAGTCGTTGATCCAGATCGTGCCGTGGCGCAGCCGGCCGGCGACGCGCTGGCACTTTCCGGCGTCCTGACTCCAGACCGCGCCGGCGAGGCCGTAGTTCGTGTCGTTGGCGATCTCGATGGCTTCCTCCTCGGTGCGGAAGGTCTCTACGGTGACGACCGGCCCGAAGCCCTCTTCGACGACCGGTGTGCTACCCCGGCGTACGTTGTCCAGCACGGTGGGCAGGTAGTAGTAGCCGGATTCCAGCTCTCCCTTGCCCCACTCGCCGCCGCAACGCAGTTCGGCGCCCTCCGCGATCGCCTGCTTGACGTACGCCGTGACCTTGTCCCGATGTGCCGCAGAGATCAACGGGCCCGTTTCGGCCTGTTCGTCGAACGGACCGCCGAGCCGGATCTGGCTGGCCCGACGGGTGAGTTCGTCGACGAACCGGTCGTGGATGGATTCCTCGACAAGCAGTCGCGCGCCCGCCGAGCAGACCTGACCGGAGTCCACGAAAGCTGCGTTGAGGGCGTTGTCCAGCGCTGCTTCGAAGTCCGCATCGGCGAAAACGACATTCGGGTTCTTGCCGCCGAGCTCCAGGGCGACCTTCTTGACGGTGGCGGCTGCGCTCGCTGCGATCGTCTTGCCACTGGCGAGCCCACCGGTGAAGGAGACCAGGTCGACATCAGGATGTTCGGAGAGCGGTGCCCCGGCGACGGCGCCTGCGCCGAGCACGAGGTTCGCGACACCTGCGGGAAGGCCGGCCTGGGTGAGCAGATCCATTGTCAGAATGGCGGTGTGTGGGGTGAGTTCGCTGGGTTTCAGCATGAAGGTATTTCCGGCGGCCAGGGCAGGCGCGATCTTCCAGGCGGCCTGTAGCAGCGGATAGTTCCACGGAGTGATCAGTCCACAGACGCCGACCGGTTCGTAAACTATGCGGCTGAGCACATCGTTGCTGCCGGCATCCACCAATCGTCCGGCGTCCTGTCCGGCGAGTTTGCCGAAGTAGCTGAAGCAGTTTGCGATGTCGTCCATGTCGATTTGGCTTTCGACAAAACGCTTTCCGGTATCCAGTGATTCGGCGCGGGCAAACTCATCCTTGCGCTCGCGCAGGAGCTCGGCGACTTTCAATAGCAGGTCGCCGCGCTCCGGTCCCGGGGTGGCAGACCAGCTGCCCGCGTCGAACGCATGGCGTGCCGCCGCAATCGCCCGGTGGACATCCTCGGTCCCGGCCTCAGAGACGGTGGCGACGAACTCGCCGTTCGCCGGGCAGTGGATGTCACGGGTTCCGCCTGCGGTCGCAGGCACCCACTCGCCATCGATGAACAGACTTGCTGGTGAGCTCATTGCTCCTCCTTCTTTGTGGAACTGGGAGATTCAGTGCTCGAGGCTGGCCTCGGGGTCGTCGTCGGCACCGCTCGTCGACTGGGATTCCCGGCCAAGATGCAGGAAGTGCAGGTGGCGTTCGTGCTGATCGAGGATGTCGCCGATGACCTGCTCCTTCGAGTAGCCGGTTATGTCATAGCCTTGCGTTCCTTCGGCCAGGTAAACCTCAACGCGGTAGTACTTGTCTTCGCTGCGCTGGGTTCGGGTGGCGAAGGATGGCGTTTCGAACTCCCCGGGCCACAGTTTGTAGGCAAAGTCATCTTCGTCGCCCATTGAAACCGCGAGGTCGAGGTGGGTCAGACCACACGATTCGAGCACACCCTCGGTGTACTTCACTTCCGCACCTTGCTCGCGCAACTCTTCGGCAACATCGGATAGGGCCGGCCGGCATACATCGTCGATAAACCGCTCGGTCTGGCGTTTGCCCGGGTAGGACATCGACCGCGCCAGCCGTTGGCGCCAGGTGCGCTGGCTGTTGCGGTCGGATGGTGTTGTGCGCTCGGACAATGATCCCGGCAGAGTGCCACGCAGACTATCGAGCTTTCGCCCTTCGATCCGCAGCGCCTTGTATAGGCCGTACATGATGAAGAACATGACGAAGGAGAACGGCAAGCCCATGATGATGGTGGCGTTCTGCAGGGTGGTCACACCACCGACGATGAGCATTCCCAGGGTGAGCAGGCCGGTAGCGGCAGCCCAAAAGATACGCAACCACTTGGCGCCGTCATCCGCGTTCGAGCGCAGCCGTGAAGTGAAGTTCGACATCACCAGGGCACCTGAATCGGCAGAGGTCACATAGAAGAGCAGTCCGGTGAATGTGGCAACGGATGCACTGAACGGCACGCCGGGGTATTGATCGAGCATCGAGTAGAAGGCGCGTTCAGGCTGGTTCATGGCGACTTCACCGAACGCGGTGCCCGCTGCGCCGCCGTTCATCGCGATATCGAGTGCACTGTTTCCGAAGATCGAGATCCAGATCAGGATGAAGAGGAACGGAATGATCAGTACGCAGGCGACGAACTGGCGTATTGTGCGGCCGCGGGAAATTCGGGCCAGGAACAGGCCGACGAACGGCGCCCAGGCGATCCACCAGGCCCAGAAGAACAGAGTCCAGCTATTGAGCCACTCCGTGGGCTGATCGAATGCGAATGTGTTCATCGTCATGTCAGTGAAGTTGGCGACGTAGTCGCCGATGTTCATCACGATGCCGTTGAGCAGGAATAGTGTGTTGCCACTGAACAGAATGAACAGCATGAGCGCGATGGCAAGCACCACGTTCAGCTCGGAGAGTCTGCGAATGCCTTTCTCAACACCGGAGACCACCGAAACTGTCGCCATGATGACAGCGACCGCGATGAGTGCAATCTGAACGCCCACGTTCTCCGGGATGTCCAGCAGGAAGCTGAGGCCGTAGTTGAGCTGCACGACGCCGATGCCGAGCGACGTGGCGATACCGAAGATGGTTCCGAGGACGGCGGCGATGTCGACAGTGTCACCCAGCTTTCCCCAGACCCGCTTGCCGAAGATGGGGTAGAGCGCGGAACGGATGCTCAGGGGAAGGTTGTGACGGTAAGCAAAGTAGGCCAGGGCCATTCCCATCAGTGCGTACATCGCCCATCCGGTGATCCCGTAGTGGAACAGGGTCCAGACCACGGCCTGACGCGCGGCGGCAACACTTTCGCCGTCGCCGGTGGGCGGCGCGAGATACTGGCTCACCGGTTCGGATACCGAGAAGAACATCAGGTCGATGCCGATACCGGCGGCGAAGAGCATCGAGGCCCAGGTGAACATGCTGAACTGCGGCTTGGACTGTTCGGGACCGAGCTTGACCCGGCCGAATCGGGATACCGCGATGAAAACCACGAACACGACGAAGATTGTCGCGGCCAGGAAGTAGTACCAACCGAACCCGCCGGAGATCCACCCAACTGCTGCCGAGATCGCCAGGTCGGCAGACGATGGTGAGATGATCGCCCAGAGCGCGACCGCAACGATGACCGTGGCCGAGCCGAAGAAGACTGTCCGGTTTAGTGTCGACGCCTTCGCCAACGGGTTCTTGGCGGAGGGCGACGTGGGCCCGGCAGATCCGGAATCGATGGTTTTACTCATTTTGTCCTTACGGCTCGGGCCAATGAACGCGATCTCTGATTGCATCGGGGCGTTCTGCGACCTTCGACTATACAACGTCGGTCCGGTCTTGGCGGGCCTGAGCGAAGGGCGCCGTGCTGTATTAGTCCCTCAATAACAGCAGTGAAATCGCCGTCTGACTAGGGGGATAGCAGACTCAGCGTCCGGAGCCGGCGGACAAGCCGACTCGCGATCAGCAGCGAACAGCGCCTCAGTCTTCGGGCGGCACCGGGAGGGTGGGTACCGGAATTGTTGGTGTCTCCGTCTGTGTCGGTTCCGGCTCAGAAGGGCTTGGCTCCGGTTCCGGCTTGACAGCGATCTCGATGGTGATCGTGGTGTGCTGATCGACGGCCTCGCCACCTTCGGTGCTCTGACCGATTACGCTGCCCTCTTCGGCCTTCTCGTCTTCCACGTCCTTGGTCTTGCACTTCAGCTGGTAGTCATCGGATTCCAGGATCTTGCAGGCATCGGACTTGCTACCTTCGCCGGTAACGTTGGGCACCTCGATCTGGCCGTTGGACAGCACCAGGTCCACCTGCTCGTCCGGATCGACCTTTGAGCCCTTCTTCGGGTCGGTGCGGATTACGTTGCCCTTGTCCACATCCGGGCTGAAGTCCTCATTGTTCTTTCCCGCGGTCAATCCAGCCTGTGCGATCAGTTGCCGGGCGTACGTTTCGGTCTGCCCGTTCACGTCCGGAACTTCGATGCTTTCCGGGCCGGTCGACACGAAGAGGGTAACTGTCGATCCTTCGGCAACGGTCGTACCGGCCTCAGGGTCGGTGGCCGCCACGTTGCCTTCGACCACCTCGTCATCGTTGCGTTCCTTCTGAACGACCTTGAGGCTTCTGCCTTCCAGGATTTGTTCCGCCTGGCTGGCGGGAACGTTCACCATGTTGTCGAGCTTAAATGTCACGGGCTCCGGCTCGGCCGTGCTGAGCGCGACCAGCCAGTAGCCGAGTGCGCCAAGCAGCGCGGCGATGAGCACGCAGGCGAGTACGATCATGCCCGTTTTGCGGGTCTTCTTCTTTTTCTCCTCGACGGGCGGCTCGTCATCGCCGGGATTCGCTCCGGCCTCGCCCAACATCATCCGGTCGAAGGTTGTCTCGGCCGGATCGGACTCGGCGGTGCCGTTTGCGCCGTTTGCTGTTTGCATCGGATAGACCGCGGTCGGCTGCTGCGGGAAGGCCTGGGTGGCTCCTGCCGCCCCGGCTGCAGCCGCAGCTCCCGCGGCCCCGCCGACGAGGCCTGCCGCGCCCATGGCGACGGTGGCATCGTCATCCGGGCCGGAAAGGCTCAGCGGACGGCCGTCCCGGGCAGCGAGCACGTCATCGCGGAACTGCGCGGCATCCTGGTAGCGTTCGTCCCGCTCTTTCTTCAGGGCGTGCATCACGACGGCGTCCAATGCCTCGTTGATCGCCGGATTGATCGACGAGGGAGGCTCAGGAACTTCCCGCACGTGCTGATAGGCGACAGATACGGGAGAATCACCGGTGAACGGGGGTTGCCCGGTCAATAGCTCGTACATCAGGCAGCCGGCTGAATAAAGGTCGCTTCGCGCATCGACGAGCTCGCCACGGGCCTGCTCGGGCGAAAGGTACTGAGCGGTCCCGACTACCGCCTGGGTCTGTGTCATCGTGGCGCCGGAATCCGCCAGCGCGCGAGCGATGCCGAAGTCCATCACCTTCACATCGCCATTCGGCGTCAGCATGACGTTTGCCGGTTTGATGTCGCGGTGCACGATGCCCGCCCGGTGGCTGTACTGCAGGGCAGACAGCACGCCTGCCGAAATATCCAGGGCCTCGCGGATCGTCGCGCCGCCCTCGCGCTTGATGATTTCACGCAGGGTTTTGCCCTTGACGTACTCCATCACGATGAACGGCACGTGGATGTCCTCGCCGCCGGCCTCGTGAACGACCTCTTCGCCAGAATCGTAGACCGCGACAATTGTCGGGTGATTCAGCGCAGCTGCAGATTGTGCCTCACGGCGTAACCGAGCCTGGAAAGACGGATCACGGGCAAGGTCGGAACGCAACAGCTTGATGGCGACGGTTCGGCCGAGCCTGGTGTCGAGCCCCTCGTGAACCTCGGCCATGCCTCCACGGCCGAGGATGGATCGAATTTCGTAGCGTCCAGCTAGTACGCGACGATCGTTCATAGTTTCTCCGAATGGGAATTGTTCGTGGTGCCGGCTCCGGTGTTCTCAGCCGTCGTGTCGTTCAGCGAGCCCTCGCCACCACCGTTGCCATTGCCATTCCGGCCGCTGTTATCGCGGCCATTGCCGTTGCCCTCGCCGCCGTCATCGTTATCCGTCTCACCCTCGGTATCCTCCGGAGTGGTCGGCTGCTCGGAGGTCTCGGTTTCGGACGGGTCGGGTTCATTGCCTCGTGATACCTCGACGGTGACGGTTTCGCCCTCGGTAAAGGTGTAGCCGTCGCCTCCGGGGCGGATGCCATCCACGAGACCGAAGTCCCGGTCGCTCTCAACCTGGACCTGCCTGACCTGAAGGCCCTTGGCGATCAGGTCCTGGGCAACCTCGTCGCCGGCCCGGCCGATGTAGTCGTCCGGGTTAATGGTGACGGTCTCATCCGCGGGCTCGGAAGTCTCGGTTTGCTCCGGTTCCTCCGTGGTCTCCTGCGGTGGTGGCGGAGACGAAGGCGATTCCTCTTCCGTTGTCTCGGTCCTGGTCACCACCGTCGTCGGCGCCGACGATGTCTCGGTCGGCGGCGGGGCGGTGGGCTTGAAAACGGTGTTGGCAAGCAGGATGCCGAGCAGTACGAGTAGCAGCAGGATGCCGATCACGATGGCCGCGATCTTGCCCTTCGACATCTTTTTCTTCTCGTCGACCTGCTCGGCGTCTGGGTCGCCGTCGCCATAGACGTCGGAGGCCGCGTATTCCCCGCCGGCTCCGACGACGTCATCGAAATTCTGCGTGTGCCGGCCGCCTGCCGCAGCGCCGGCGGCAGCCCCGGCTCCGAAGGCAGCGGCGGGCACGACGGTGGTGGCCTGCGTCGGACCGCTGTCCATCACGGTCGTGGCCTGGGTCGCACCGCCATCCGTGATCATCTCGGGCACGGCTGACTCCGCGGCGGCGACATCGTTTCGTCGCAGCGCATCAGCGGCGGCGGCCAGACTCCTGGCCTCTTGCGGACGGTCGGTGGGCTTCTTGGCCAGCAGGCAGTCCACCAGGCGTCGCACCGGCTCCGGAACGGAGTCGGGCAGCGGCGGATGGGCTTCGTTGACCTGGGCCATCGCGATGGCGACCTGGCTGTCGCCGGTGAACGGACGTTCCCCGACTAGCGCCTCGTAGGCGATGACACCGAGGGCATAGATGTCCGATGACGGTGCCGCCGGCTTGCCGGTGGCCTGTTCCGGCGCCAGGTACTGCGCGGTTCCCATCACCTGTCCGGTCTTCGTCAGCGGAACCTGATCGGTGACCCGGGCAATGCCGAAGTCGGTGATCTTCACCCGCTCATCCGGCGTAATCAGGATGTTTCCGGGCTTCACGTCGCGATGCACGACTCCGGCCTGATGGGCAGCGTGCAAGGCGAGAGCAGCCTGCGAGACGTAATCCAGCGTGCGGTCGACGCTTAGCTGCGGGTCGCGATCGAGGATGGCGGACAGCGGCTCGCCGGGCACGTACTCCATCACGAGGTACGGCGAATTGTCCTCTTCGCCATAGTCGTAGACGCCCGCGATCCCGGGGTTCGACAGGGCGCCCATATTGCGGGCTTCGGCGCGGAAACGCTCGAGGAAGCTCGGGTCGCCGGTGTATTCCTCTTTGAGGATCTTGGCGGCGACGACTCGAGAAAGAACGACGTCGTCGCCCTTCCACACCTCGCCCATGCCGCCGACGGCGATTCTTTCGGTCAGCTTGTACCGGTTGCCCAGTACTACGCCACTTGCTGGCCTCATTTGTTCAACACCGCCTTGGTAATTGCTGTGGCCACTGGACCGGCGACCTGGGCTCCGGATGCGTCGCTCCCGGCATTACCGCCACTTTCGACGACGACCGCCACCGCGACCTTTGGGTCATTCGCCGGAGCGAACGACGTGAACCAGGCGTGCGGTGCAGCCCCCTCCACGTTCTGCGAGGTGCCGGTCTTGCCGGCGACATCGATACCGGGAATCTTCGCGCTGCGTCCGGTGCCGGAATTCACCACGGACTGCATCATCTCGGTGAGCTGGGCGGCCGTGTCCTCGGAAATCGGCTTGGACAGCTCCGAGGCGCTCGGCTTCTCGATCACGCTCAGTGACTTCTGGGTAGTCACCTGCTTGACCAGGTTCGGCTTCATCAGGGTGCCATTGTTGGCGATTGCCGCGGACACCATCGCGATCTGCAATGGCGTGGCACGCACATCGAACTGGCCGATCGCGCTCTGCGCCGTCTGCGGGGCATTGGGATCATCAGGAAAAGTGCTTTCCGAGACGTTCAACGGAATGTCCAGATCTGTCTCGAAGCCGAACTTCTGTGCCTGCTCGCGGAGCTTGTCCGCGCCGACGTCCATGCCGAGCTGGGCGAACGCGGTGTTGCAGGAGATAGTGAGTGCCTGCATCATCGAGACCTTATCGTTGGGCCCGCAGGCCCGTTTGTTGGAGTTCCGGATCACCGAGGTCGTTTGCGGCAGGTCCAGGGCGGCGGACCCGTTCAGCTCGGAATTCGTGTTGAAGTCACCTGACTCCAGCGCGGTGGCAGCGGTGACAAGCTTGAATGTCGAACCCGGCGGATACAGGTTGCCGGCGATGGCGCGGTTGAAGTACGGCTTGTCCTCGTCGGTGCTCAGCGCCTCGTAGGCAGCCTTGGAGTCCTCGCCGTTATGGGTCGCGATCTTGTTCGGATCGAAGCCGGGCTTGGAGACCATTGCCAGGATCTGCCCGGTCGAAGGATCAATGGCGACCGCTGCGCCCTTCTGACCGCCGAGGGCGTCCCAGGCCGCTTTCTGCGCCTTGGCGTTGATGGTCAGTTCGACCGCCGCGCCAGCCGGCTGTTCGCCGGTGAACAGGTCTGACATCGTTTGGTAGAACAGCGCGTCGTCGGTGCCGGCCAGCAAGTCGTTCTCGGCCTTTTCCAGGCCGGTCGCCCCCTGCAGGATCGAGTAGTACCCGGTGATCGCCGAGTACATCTCGGGGTCGATGCCCTTGCCGCCATAGGTGCGCAGGTACTTGTAGTTGTCGTCGCTGGCGACGGACTGCACGATTGGCTCGCCATCGACCAGGATCGGTCCGCGGTCCCGTCCCAGCTCCTCGTAGAGGGTGCGGGAATTGAATGAGTTGCTGCGCAGGTCGTCAGCGGTGATGAACTGGGTGTACGTCGTCGACGCCAGCAGCAGGGTAAACAGGACGAACGTCACCACGGCGAGATGACGTAATGGCTTATTCAAGGACGTTCACCGCCTGACGTTGGTAGATCGTCGGAGCTGCCGCCCCGACGATTCGGCCTGGCCACACCCTGTGTGCGGCCGCCCTGCGAACGTGCTGCCTTGTGCTGGTAGCCGGCCAGTTCCGCATCGCTGAATTCCTCGCGGCGCCTGGGATCGGTGTCGCCGTCGTTCAGCGCGGTATCGTCCTCCAGGTTTGCCGCGGCACGGCGTTCCTCATCCGGGATGACTCGCAGCACACCGGTCTCGAACTCCGCCGCTGGACGGCGAGCGTTGTCCGAGATCCTCAGCAGCAGGCCGACGATGATCCAGTTGGCCAACAGCGACGATCCGCCGGCGGCGAGGAACGGCGTGGTCAGACCGGTGAGCGGGATCAGCCGGGTGACGCCGCCGACCACAATGAAGCACTGCAGGCCGATCGTGAAGCAGATGCCTGCCGCGAGCAGCTTGCCGAAACCGTCACGAACGCCGAGGGCGATCCGCAAACCGCGTTCGACGAACACAACGTAGAGCATCAGGATGGCGAAAAGGCCCACCAGGCCGAGCTCTTCGCCAAGGGACGGAATGATGAAGTCCGAGTCGGCGAACGGCACGATGTCCGGACGGCCGAGGCCGAGCCCGGTTCCGGTGAGTCCGCCGTGAGCCATGCCGAACAGGCCCTGGACCAACTGGTAGCTGCCGCCGAACTCCTTGTTGTACTGCTCGGGATCGAGAGCGTTCAACCAGCCGTCGATCCGCTGCCCGACGTGGGTGAACAGTTGAGAGGCAAGCACCGCACCGCCGGCGAACAGCAGCAGGCCGATGATGATCCAGCTCTTGCGTTCGGTGGCCACGTACAGCATCGCGACGAACAATCCGAAGAACAACAGGGAGGTGCCCAGGTCGCGCTGGAAAACGAGCACGCCGACGCTGGCGAGCCACGCGATCATGATCGGCCCCATGTCCCGGGCGCGGGGCAGTTGCAGGCCGAGGAACTTCGGCCCGGCGAGTGACAGGGTGTCCCGGTAGCTGACCAGGTAGCCGGCAAAGAAGATGGCGAGCAGAATCTTCGCGATCTCACCCGGCTGGAACGAGAGCGGGCCGACGCCGATCCAGATCCTGGCGCCGTTGATCGTCTTACCAAGGCCGGGAATGAGCGGCAGCAACAAGAAGACGATGGCGGCAAGGCCTGAGGTGAATGTGTAGCGGCGAAGCATCCGATGATCGCGCAAGAACATCACGATGCCGATCGCGACGGCGATGCCGAGCGTCATCCAGATCAGTTGCTTTGCCGCGGTGGCCTCGAAACCGAACCGCTCCTTGGCGATGTCGATCCTGAAAATCATCGCAATGCCGATGCCGTTGAGCATGATTGCGATTGGCACTATGACTGGATCTGCGTACTTTGCCTTCCAGCGCACGGCGATATGCAGCAGGACGGCGAGCAGTATCAGCCAACCGCCGTAGTAGCTCACGTTTGCCGGCACGGTGCCTTCGGTGCCGATGCCGACCAGCGCGTAAGCCCCGACCGAAATGATCAGAGCCATGCAGGTGAGCAGGAGCTCGACGCCGCGGCGGGTCTTAGGACCGCGGGGTCGCGAATCGCGATCCGCCCTGGCCTCATTTGCCCGGTCGCGGGCGGTGCTGCGCTTCTTCGTTAGTGACGACATCACGGTTTCCTCACCCCCCCGGTTGGCCTCTCCCCTGGCGTCATCGACGCTGTCGGGGTGGCGGTCGGGCCCTCGAGGCCGGGTGCCGGTGGATTGTCGGAATTGTTCTTCAGGCTTTCGACTACCTGCCGGGCGGCGTCGAGCGAATCGGCGGGAATCGTCTGCGAAACGCGCTGCTGCGAGTACGTCGGCAACGAGGTGACTGAAACCTCCTGCTCCTCGTACAGGTGGCTGAGCCGGATCGGGCCCAGGTCCTGGGAGACGCCCTGGTAGATGGCGACCTTGCCCTGATGGCTGCCGACGAAGTACTGGCTTTGGGTGTAAGCGTAGGAACCCCAGCCAACCGCGATGGCAAGCGCGACCACGATGCCGATCACAAGCGGCGGCAACCAGCGTCGACGGCGCGGATGCTCGTCGTCCCAGTCGGCCAGATCGTCATCGTCGACGTCGTCATCATGCGGCTTCTTGCCCCGCCGACCGGCCTTCCCGGACCCGGATTCCCGGCCGTCCTTGTCGTCGGCGGGATGACTGCTGTCGTCTTCGGCAGAGAGCTCGACCGGGAGATCGGAGATCGCTCCGGCCGCGGCCTTGGTCTCTGGTACCTCGCCGGTGTGCACCCGGTGGGAGTACGAGGGGTTGATCCGCACTGAACCAACAAGTTCGTGCCGCTCGGTGGCATCGTTTGCATCGGCGACCACGTCGGCCAGGATGACGGTGACGTTGTCCGCGCCGCCGCCTTCCAGTGCCAGGTCCACCAGGCGGTCCGCGCACGCGCCGAGATCCGCGATCTCATGCAGTGCGTTTTCGATGTTTGCGTCCGAGGTGAATCCGGAAAGACCGTCCGAGCACAGCAGCCAGCGGTCGCCGACTTTTGCCTCCCGGATAGACAGGTCGAGTTCGGGCGAGGATCCGACATCGCCGAGCACGCGCATCACGACCGACCGTTGTGGATGCCGTTCTGCCTCTTCCGGTGTGATCCGTCCCTCGTCGACCAACAGCTGTACGAAGGTGTGATCGTGGGTGACCTGGGCCAGTTCGCCGTCGCGCAGCACGTAGGCGCGCGAATCGCCGATGTGCGCCAGCGCGAATCGTCCATCCGCGCGAAGCAACGCCGTCACCGTGGTGCCCATGCCGGCAAGTTCGGGCTGGGCCGCGACCCGCTCGGAGAGTCGGTCGTTCGCGTCCAGGATGGCCAGCCGAAGGTGTTCCAGTGCCTCAAGGCCGTGATCGTCGGAGTCGAGGTGTTCAAGTTCCGCGACGGTGACCGCGCTGGCGACATCACCGCCGGCATGGCCACCCATGCCGTCCGCGACCAGCAGTAGATTTGGGCCGGCGTAACCGGAATCCTGATTGTTGGAGCGCACCGAACCCGTGTGGGAGCGCGCCACGAACTTCAGGGCCGGTGGCGGCGAATTCTGCTGCTCTGGACTCAAGACCTAAGCTCCAGGACGGTCTGGCCGATCCTGATAGGCACGCCGGGAGCGACCGGCACATTGTGCGTGACCGGCGTATTGTTCAGCGTCGTGCCGTTGGTCGAGCCGAGGTCCTCAAGGAACCATTGACCGTGCTGCGGGTAAATCCGGGCATGGCGCGACGAGGAGAAATCGTCGCTGAGAACGAGGGTGCACTCGGGTGCCCGGCCGATCAGGATCGGAACGGTTCCGAGTGCCACGACGGCGCCCTTGAGCGAGCCCTCCGTGACGACTAGCGTGTTGGGCGGCAATTGGCGGTGCGGCGGAGCGGCAGCTGCGGGTGGTGCCGGCTGCGGACTCCGCGGTGCGGGCGCCTCTGCCGGTGCCTCGGCCGACGGGCGTGGTTTGCGGGGGGCTCGTGCGGAGAAGAGGTCCCGGCGGAGCACCGCGGCTACGGACAGCACGAATACCCACATCAGGACAAGAAGTCCCAAGCGGAGTGCGGTTACGGTCAGTTCGCCCATAGTTTTACGTTGGCTTCGCAGTGCCGTTGAGAGTGAAGACGACATCGGTGCGGCCGGCGCTGACCACGGTTCCTTCGGTCAGTGCGACCTTGGTGATCCGCTGGCCATGGATGAATGTGCCGTTGGTTGAACCGAGGTCGACGGCGGTGGCATGTGTGCCTTCGAGCCGAATCTCGAAATGCCTGCGGGAAACTCCCGGGTCGTCCAGCACGATGTCGGCGTCGGTGCCGGAGCGGCCAAAAACGGTGATTGATTTGGTCAGCGGGTGCTGAACGCCGTCAATGTCGACGGCAGCCTGTGGCGTCGCCTGATGTGTCGTGGCAGGAGCCGGGGTGCCACCCGGGTATCCGGTGCCAGGGGGTGTGACGCCGCGGCGCACCGGGTTGCCGGGACGTTGCCGGCCGGCGGCATAAGCGCCCGCCCCGGCGGCTGCTGCGCCGGAGTGGCTTTGCTGTCCGTGTGGATCCGGAATGATCGGGTGCGATCGGGATTGCGGATCGTAGCCGCCGCGATTGGCGGGCTGGGCCGCGGAGGAACCATCGGGGCGCTGAGTTGTCGAGCGCACCCGGTACATGCCGGTGTCGAGGTCGCCGACCTCTTCGAAGTGCACGGTGACCGGGCCGACGAAACTGTAGCCCTGGCTTGCGGCGTGCTCGCCCACGACCTGTCGGAGTTCGCCGGAAAGCGCGTCGGATAGATCCTGGAACCGGTCGAAGTCGTTCTGGGAAAGTTCGATCGTGAAAGAGTTGGCGGTCAGCGTCCTGCCCCGGGAGACGACGGCCGCTCGGGAATCGGTCTCGCGGCGAAGGGCACCGGCGAGCTCGACAGGCTGAACTTCGGAACGGAAGGCTTTGGCAAAGGCGCCATTGACTGCACGCTCGATGCCCTTCTCAAAGCGATCTAGTACGCCCATGGTTCGCCTCCTTCCCAAGCGGATAGCCGTGGTCGTGCTGCACGCTTTTACGGCAGCAATCAGCGACCAGACTGTGTCTGCGGAACTTCAGTCTCATGGATGAAAGTTCTACTATCAACTTCAAACCCTACTTGGCAAGGCTGAGAAATCCCGCAGCGACCGCCAGAATCGGGCGAAATTGTGGTCGCGGATGAGGCGTGGATCACGGCAGGCGAGGCCCTAAACGCAGCTTTGCTGCTGCTTGTATTGCTTCGCTCGTCAGGGCCGATGTGACCTAAGACCGCACGGTGATGCGCCGATTTTCTACTCCACCCCGAAAGATGCTAATGTTCAATCTGCTCGCGCGAGTGGCGGAATTGGCAGACGCGCTGGCTTCAGGTGCCAGTGCTCGAAAGGGCGTGGGGGTTCAAGTCCCCCCTCGCGCACAACAGGGTAGGTTGCTATCTACCTTGAGCGGGTAAACGAAACTCCTCATCGGCTTTAAGTCGGTGGGGAGTTTTTCGTGTGCCGGGCCGGGCCCGACTTCGCTTGTTGCCCGCGGACTTCGCCTGTTGCCCGCGGACTTCGCCGACAAATGCTGCCGCTAGGACGCGCCGAGGCCGGATTTACGCTCGCATGGTGAGATGTCGAAGGTTACCGGCCAGTTAGCTGCTGCATTTGTCGCTCGCTCGCGTCAAGGCCCGACCCGGTAACGCAATCGACGCAGGGACAGCAGCTAGGCAGCTGGAACCGTGCCAAAGGCTCATATCAAGGCCCGTTCGATCGTTTGCGGGTGAGAACAGGAAGCCATCATGATGTCAGTCCAGTGTTGTAGGACAATGCGCGAGGATAGTCCTATGAGTTCGTCAGCGACGGCGTTGCAGTGCCTGACTCCTCGAATGTCGCTCGCCCGTTGCAGAAGCTTTAGTTGTCAACCGCCTATTTGGCCGCTTGCCGGAACGGCGAGTGTGGAGGCGTCCTGCGTCGGGAGCAATTGTATTCCTCAGACTGTTTCGGAAGGGAAGAAGGTTGGGGAAGCGAATGGGAAGATGTCCAAGGATTAGATAGAGGTGCTCCGCGGGCAGGATCGTCCTGTCTGGTTGTGTTCTCATCGAGCATGATGGTGCTCGATCTCGTAGTGATGGGGTGGAAAAGAGTGGTGAGCGAGGCAGTGGAACCGGATCCCGGTGCATTGATCGGCCGGGAGGTTGCCTGGCGACGGCGGGCAGCTGGAATGTCCATGCGAGAGCTCGCATCGAGGGCCAGTATGAGCCAGCCGTTCCTCAGCCAGGTCGAGCGGGGTATCAGCACACCGTCTATGACGTCGGTGTACCGCCTTGCGCAAGCGCTGGGTATCGCCCCTGGTGATCTATTGCCAGCGCCTAAGCCTGAGGTAAGCGTCGTACGAGCGGGTGAAGGGCGACGATTGCCGATTAGCGAGAGCTCGGGTACCGCCGGGATACGGGCACTGCTGCTGGCTGATGCACTTCCGCTGACCGTTCTCGAGTACACCATCACTCCGGAGGAGCATATTGAGGACTGGTATCAGACCGCGGGGGAGAGTGGTCTCTTTGTACTGGAGGGGGGAATCGTCGTTCAGATCAAAGAAGGTTCGCGGTTCGTCCTAGAAGCGGGCGACTTCGTTCATCTTCCTGCGGGGATCTATGACCGATGGGCCCTTGTCGGCGAGGAGCCAGCCCGGGTTCTGTTCGTGATCAGTACATCGTCCCACGGCCCCAGGAGAAGTCAGCACTCGACACCGGCGGAGTAATGGGTCCGCCGTCTCAAGGGTAAGGCCCAATCGTCGCTGAATTCGGCCGAAGCGCTCGCGCATCTTGATAGCTGGTACTTATAATGTGGTTGACATCACTTATAAGTCGCTATAGATTGACTCGTGTGGAAAACAATTTCCACGATGCAAAATCACTCTGAGCTTGTTGTCGAGGGCCCCGATCTAAGGGGGGCACCGGCCTTACGTGAGAGAGGCATTCAGCGATGAGAAGATTTATCTTTCGGCGTCCAAAAGCAGCTGGCGCGAGTCCCGTAGCGCCCGAGGATGAGAAGTACCCCTTCTGGCAGACGCTCGCATACGGCACTCAGCACATCCTCGCTATGTACGGGGGTGTTATCGCCCCTCCGATCATCGTCGGTACGGCAGCCGGCCTATCGGCCGGCGAGATCGCACTTTTGCTCACTGCGGGCCTCTTCGTTTCTGGAGCATCGACGATGCTCCAGACGTTAGGGGTGTGGAAGTTCGGCTCGCGCCTTCCTGTCGTTCAGGGGATCTCCTTCATCAGTGTGTCGACGATGGTGGTGATCGTTTCAGATCAGGGACTGCCAACCCTCTTTGGGGCCATCATTGTTGCTGGGGCTGCAGCATTTTTGGTGGCGCCTCTCTTTGGTGCGGTGATCCGGTTTTTTCCGCCGGTCGTCACCGGGTCGATCATCATCGTTATCGGTATCTCGCTCTTGCCCATCGCTCTTACCTGGATTCAGGGTGGAGTAGGTGCGGAGAACTTCGGCAGCATGTCGAATCTCGGGCTGGCAGGCTTCACCTTCGTAGTCATCATGCTACTGAGCAGGCTTTTTCAGGGAGCCATCTCGCGGTTGTCCATCCTTCTCGGCATTATCATCGGCACCGCTCTGGCTGCCGTGATGGGACAGGCTGACTTTAGTACCGTTGGCGATGGGCCGGTCTTCGCCGTTCCGGGACTGATGCCATTCGGGGCACCGGAGTTCAGCTTCGGCGCCATTGTGTCAATGTTCATCGTCTGCCTCATCATCATGATCGAGACTGCAACCGCAGGGATCATTACTGTCGGCGAGATCATTGGCGCCAAGGTGGACGCGAAACGAATCACCGCTGGCCTCCGGGCTGACATGATTTCAACGACCGTTGCACCGATCTTCGGCACGTTCCCACTCGGCGCTTTCGCTCAGAACGTCGGTCTCGTTGCGCTAACCGGCATTAGGAGTCGGTATGCCGTGGCAGCCGGCGGAGGCGTGATGCTGCTCCTTGGGTTGCTGCCGATCGTGGGCCGCGTCGTGGCCGCCATCCCTTATCCGGTGCTCGGTGGTGCTGGCATCGTACTCTTCGGCACGGTTGCGGCCAGCGGCATCCGGAGTCTTGCCACCGTCCGCTTTGATGGCAACCTGAACCTCGTGATCGTTGCCGTCACCGTGGGAGTGGGCATTATCCCCCAACTCGCTCCCGATTTCTGGAGCAGCGCACCCGGCTGGCTCGCGGTCGTTCTGCACTCGGGTATAACCGCCGCAGCGGTACTGGCCATCTTGCTCAACCTCTTCTTTAACGAATGGTCGTGGGGCAAGCGTAAGGATCCGTCGATCACGGCCGCGGGTGTAGAGGCCGCCGTCGAGGCTCAAGGGAAGACCAATTGACGAGACCCTCGTCCGACAGAACAACACATATTAGGAGATATCGACATGGCTATATTTGAAACAGCGGAGGCGCCACAGCCTGACGCAAGGCCAGATGAGGCTCGATCGTTCGACATGGGTCACATGGACTATGGCAAGTCGGACGTGAGGTTGGTGCGTGTCCACCGCGACGGTAGTCGTCATCGCATTAGTGATGTCCGCGTGGACGTCCTCTTAGAGGGCCGGATCCGACAGGGATACCTTTATGGCGACAACACTGACTGGATGTCTACCGACACGATCCGCAATAGCGTCTATTACATCGCAGACCAAGGCTTTGAATCCAGCATTGAGGAATTCGGCAAGGACCTTGTGCGCCACTACTGCGCGACAGGCCCTCTGACGGATCGGGCCACAGTTTCAATCACCGAGAAACTATGGGACCGAATCCCTGAGGGAACCGATGGACACGACCACGCCTTCGTGAGGGCCGCTGGCCTGCGGACTGCCTCCGTTTCAGGGGATGGAGAGACGTTTCAGATCAACGCCGGCATCACCGACCTGCAGGTGCTCAAGACAACCCAGTCGGGGTGGGAGAACTACCTGAAAAACGATCTGACGACTTTGGCAGAAACAAGCGACAGGATCCTGGCAACCACAGCAACCGCGGAGTGGACTTACTCCCAGAGCTCGGAGGTTGACTTCGACGCGACGTGGACGGGCGTGCGTGAGCAGCTACTTCACACGTTTGGTGATCACTACAGCCCGGGGGCGCAAAATGACATCTATCTCATGGGACGAGCCGTCCTCAAGAAGTACGACGTGATTTCAAAAATCCACATCTCGCTGCCCAACCAACACCACGTTGAGTATGACATGACGCGGTTTGGCCGCAGCAATGAGAAGCGGGTCTACCACGCGACCGCAGAACCTTCCGGCCTGCTGCAAGGGGAGGTTGTCCGTGCCTGAAACCCTGCTGGCCGACACAGACTCCGAGCATCCTGTGTCACTGTCGGTCGATGAGATCAACACGCTGGCCGAGGAGGACTTTGTCCACTTCTTCGGCGACATCTACGAGCACGCGCCATGGATCATGGCGGCGGTGGCCACGTTGCGGCCGTTCGCCTCCCGTGCAGACATGTATATAGCCTCTGCGATGGTGCTGGACGATGCGTCCGAGAAGGACCAGCGGGCGCTCCTGGGAGAACATCCAGAGCTGGCCCGGCCGGACCTCAACGAAGGATCCCTCACAGTCGAGTCGGCTCGCGAGCAGGAGGGCGCGGGCCTGGCCATGCTCGACGGCTCGCTCAAGGGCGAGCTCAACGAGATCGCTCAACGCTACACCCAGCGGCACGGTTTCCCAGGGGTGGTTTGCGTGCGCGAGCACCCCAACACCGCGTCGATCATCGCCGAACTCAACCGCCGCGTGGACCGTCAGACTGCCAAGGAGGTGCAGACTGGTGTAGCCGAAATCAAGAAGATCGCTCGGCACCGCATTATCAGTCGGGTCAGTGAGAAGCCGGGCGGACCCGGGTACCTGACCACTCACGTGCTTGATACCGCCTACGGGACGCCAGGCGCCGGGATGGGGTACGACGTCGCCTACGTCCGTCATGATCGCCGGTGCCCGGTGGCGAGCGGCCGCACCAATAGCGACGGGCGATCAGAGAGCGCCCTCCTCTCAGGGGCCGACTTCATTCCAGGGGAATACGAGATCGTATTCAGAGTTGGCGAGTACTTCTCCGGCTGTGCTGGCTCATCGGGAGGCCGCTACCTCGGCGACGTCCCGATCCGGGTGATCGTGGACGAACCCGATCAGCACTACCACGTGCCGCTGATCGTCTCCAACTGGGGCTACACCACTTACCGGGGCTCATGATGGTGGGGAGAACCTTTACTATCCGGCGGGCACAGGTTGTACACCCAGGTTTCGTGGAACTGGCAGACCTACAGGTCGAGGACGGCATCATTGCCGCCATCGGACCCGAACTTACGGGCGCTGGCGAGGAGATCGACGGTGAGGGACAACACCTGCTCCCGGGCGTCTTTGACTGCCATGTGCACTTCAACGACCCCGGCCGTGCCCACTGGGAGGGATGGCCCACCGGAAGCGCCGCCGCCGCCATGGGCGGCACGACGACAGTACTGGACATGCCCTTCAACTCGTTACCCCCCACGGTCGATCGCGCCTCCTTCGAAGCCAAACTCGCTGCCGCGCGCGGTCGCAGTCTCGTCGACTTCGGGCTCTTCGGCGGATTACACGGTGGCAACCTGGCTCACCTGGAAGAGCTGTCCGATCTCGGTGTCGCCGGATTCAAAGCCTTCATGTGCGACACCGGACTAGACGAATTTCCCGGGGTAACGGAGGATGAACTTTATAACGGAATGCTCACATGCGCGCGACTCGGGCGGCCTGTTCTTGTGCACGCTGAGACGCATCCGGGACCACACGAGAACACAATCGACGGCACGTTGACAGAACAGGTCCGGGGTTATCTTGGCGCCCGTCCCGCCAGCACGGAGACGAAAGCCGTCCGGCGAGCAATCGAGATGGCCGAGGCTACCGGGGCCCGCCTCCACGTCGTTCACCTCTCCACTGGGGAGGGCGCTGCACTGGTCGCCGAGGCGCGGAGGCGCGGAGTGGATGTCAGCGCGGAAACCTGCCCGCACTATTTGACCTTCACCGCGGAAGACGTCGAGCGCCTCGGCGCGCTGGCCAAATGCGCTCCACCGATACGCGACCAGGACAACCGCGAGGCGCTCTGGTCAGCAGTAACCGAGGGCATCATCACCATGGTGGGCTCCGATCACTCTCCAGCAGGCCCGGCGGAGAAACTCGAAGTGCCCTTTGCCGAATCTTGGGGTGGCATCGCGGGATGCCAGTCACTCTTACCCGTCATGCTTACCGAGGGAATGCATGGGCGAGATCTTAGCCTTCCCACCATAGCTAGGCTCCTCGCTTCGGCCCCAGCCGAGCGCTTCGGATTTCCGGCTAAAGCGGGCCTCCGCGTGGGTGCTGACGCTGACCTCGTTCTGGTCAGGCTGAGTGACAAATTTGAACTCTCCGTGGAGGCCCTGCAATACCAGCACCAGATAAGCCCCTACACCGGTCGCACATTCACCGGCAAAATCGCCCGGAGCTGGCGTCGAGGAACCCCGCTCGTGGTCGAGGGGCATCTCATGCCCACCGCCTCGGACGGCAAGTTCCATGCCGCAAGCACTCCCACGCCCCCTGCCCAGCAACGATGTAAGGAGGTAACAGCTGAAACAACCAGCAGAGGCGATGACTCCACGGCCGACACCTGATAGTGAGACGACAAGAAAGTGTCGTCAACGCCGATTCCTCGGGGCCGCCGCACCTGGAGTCGTACGGCTGCAGAGCAAGGGCGCGACTGCCGGGAAGCAAGCCCATCGTCAGTGCCAGTCCCGAAGAGCGCTGGTACGTTCGCCCGACCCTCCTGCACGACAACACCTACAACCTCCCATATACCCGGCACCGAGCGAGCGGCATCTTGCGTCGGTCAGCCAGCGATCAGGGACATCACCGACGTCCCCAACCGGACGTCCAAGCGACAAGGACACACATGAGTCACTACGTAGATGAGAGCGCCCCCGCGTTCACCTTGCTGACTGACCTGGCATCCCGCCAGCTCGGCGCCAGCGTTGTCAGCGCAAACGACGAACTCTTCGCCCAGCGGGAGAACCTCATTAACCCTTGGGCACCATCGTTTGATCAAGCCGACTTCGGTCACAAGGGCAAGGTCTACGACGGGTGGGAAACCCGCCGTAGACGGCAACCGGGCAACGACTGGGCGATCGTACGTTTAGGCACACCAGGCGTAATCCGCGGGGTCGTCGTCGACACTGCATGGTTCCGGGGCAACTACCCGCCTTTTATCTCAATCGAGGCTCTCGCCTCGGATGCCTACCTGTCCGCGGAAGAGCTTGCGACGGCAAAGTGGTCGACGCTGGTGGCCAAATCGACCTCGGTGGGCGACAGTAAAAACTACTTCCAGGTCTCCGACCAACGCTGGTGGAGTCACGTGCGGCTGTCGATCTATCCGGACGGCGGCGTTGCCCGTCTCCGCGTCCACGGCGAAGTCGTGGCCGACCCTCGGTTTCTCAGCGGCACCGTCGACCTGATAGCTGCTGAGAACGGAGGACGCCTTGTGCGCACCTCTGACGCCTTTTATTCGTCCCCGGCGCAGGTCATAATGCCCGGACGAGCCCAAAACATGGGCGACGGCTGGGAAAACGCCCGACGTCGCGAGGATGGCAACGACTTCGCGGTTTTCGCTCTCGGCCATCGCGGCACCATCCGCCACCTCGAAGTCGACACTCAATACTTCGTTGGCAACGCCCCAGGTTGGGCTCGGGTTTCGGCAGCCGACGTTAGCGACGGTGATCTCGACAGTGCCGTCTGGACGGACGTGCTTGCCAAGCGTGCCGTACTACCAGACACCCGCCAGCGCTTCTTGGCTGAGCAATCCATGGAAGCTACACATGTCCGGCTCGACGTTTACCCCGACGGTGGCCTGAGCCGCTTTCGGCTCTGGGGCGAGGTGAGCGATGACGCCCGCGCCGCTGCCGCGGACTGCTGGCGGGCTCACAGCAGTTGAAAGGTATCCCTGGTTTCAGGTAGCTAACGCAACATTGTTGACTAGTCGTCGGTTTAGTTTTTCGGCTCGGGTGTTGAAACCCAAAGATTGACGGGCCGGATGCCGGGACAGTCCATTCACTCAACGATCAGCACGGGTATCTGTCTGCAGATGACCTGTCCATCGGCTCAACCCTCAGGTTTGGGCTATCGCATCCATCTACCGCATTCGGCAAGTGGCAGCTATTCCCGGTGGTGCCGATGATGCCCGTCTCGCCCCGGTCCTGCAGCACAACCCACTCGCCATCGTGATTTTTCGCGTAGCTAATAGTTCCGTCGGTTGTCTGATGGGTGGAGACCACGGTCCATACGTTGATTGCGTCCATGCCACCACGGTGGTGTAATGCCCTTATGCATGTAAACCCTTACGGCGAAGGAGCCGTCAAACTCGGCGTTGTTCTGGCGAACGCGGCACCGACGTCGATGTCGAAGATCAGGTCGTACTGTCAGGAAGCGGGTCTGTTGCTGCCCAACGATTCGATAGATGGCGTTTCCTATGTCAGGGAATTCATCGACGAGTGGGCAACACTTGCAGATATCGCCGAGCCTGAGGGCAGAGCCAATACGCTCAACGCCCTGCTCGCGCTGCATACCCAGACACCAAGCATCACGAACCACGCCGGGGACGGTTGGCATCTGCACTTTCGTTCGCTGGAGCTGCCGAGCCCCCGCGTCATCACCGCCTTCATCAGCGCCGGCACCGCCCTGCACTTCGTCAACCGTGGAATACAACGGCTCAGCCGCTGCGCCGACCTGACCTGCCGCAAGGTGTTTGCCGATTTCTCTCGTCCCGGGTCCCAGCGGTACTGCTCCAACCCATGCGCCAACCGCGACGCTGTCAGGCGTCATCGGTCGCGGCAAGCCCTCGGGCAGGCCCGGTAGACGTAGCCGAGTCCCGGCCGCCGAGTCGCCACAGGTCGCCATCATCGGCGCTACTCGCACGGTCGGCCGACGACACCTAGTCGGTCCGCCCAAAGAGGGGTGGGGGCCTTTGCGAGTTGGTACTGAGGTCTGACGGCAATCAGTTCGTGGGCTGATCACCGCCGGCGCGCACCGAAATAGCGTTAGTTGTATGAACACACGCAGCACGCTCATGAAGGCCCTACCACTCACACTGATCATCGCCGCCGCGGGCGCATCGCTCACAGGATGCGATGTCGCCGACTCACTGCAGGAGCGCGGCAACGGACACACCAAGTCGTATGAGTTCGAAACCGGCGCCGAGGGAAAACAGGCCAAGGCTCTTCCCGCCTGGGTGCCTGACGACGCGAAGCAGATCAAGCAAGTCAAGCGGACCACCGGCAATGAACGCATCATCGTCCTGACCGGCGACCCGAAGGCACTTCCGGAAAGCTGCACCGAGCTTGCCAAGGATGACGCGCCGAAACAGGTCGACGATTCGCTCGACCACGCCACGCTGAAGGCTGACTGGTGGGAACCTGGCACCGAGACGAAGGCCACGGTCGCCTGTGACGACTGGTCGATCGCCATCGATGGCGACACGATTCGGGCCTTCGTCCCTGAGCTGAACGTCGTCGAGATCGAAGACCAGCCCACCGTCTACAAGTAGTACTCCGAAATGCCGGAGAGACGCACACGCACCCAGGCTCTTGTCGGGTAAGGACTCATGACTATTGCACACCAGACGCCCGAGGTAACATCGGGCGCAACTTCACCAGCTCGCATCGTTACCCTCGACGTCCTACGCGGATTCGCCCTGTGCGGAATCCTGTTGGCGAACATCGGCCAGATCACGTTGATGGGTATCGATGTGGCCGAGTACGAGCCGCAAGCGCCGAGCCGTTGGCTTGGGCTGCTGGTCGATGAACGATTCTTCCCGATCTTCTCCCTGCTCTTCGGCGTCGGATTCGCCATGATCCTGGACTCGGCGAAGCGGCGGGGCGTGTCCCCGCGGCTTGTGCTACTACGTCGATTGCTGATGCTGGGCGTCCTCGGTGTGGCTCATCATCTTCTCCAGCCGGGAGAAGCCCTCTTGCCCTATTCCATAGTTGGCATCGTCGTTCTACTCCCGGCCTCATGGCTGCCGAGGATCTGGATTCTGCTGGCCGGTGCCGGTTTGCTTATCGCAAGCGTGGTGGCGGGCGGCGGACTGATCAGTATTCCGGGACTTTTCCTGCTCGGCCTGGCAATCCAGCGGTACGGCGTGATCGGCCGGATAACCGGGAACCGGCGGCTCGCGGCGACCTGCGCCGTCATATCGCTTGCCATCTCGGTACCGCTGTTCCTGGGCCAAGCCACGGCGGAGAACTTGGGCAATGAGACCCTCGCCGGCGCTGCCGGGCTGGCAATCGCGCTCACCTACTGCCTGTTGATTGCTCTGCTGATGCACACTCCGGTAGCAGCCTTCCTTACGCGTGCCCTCGCTCCGCTTGGGCGGCTTGCGCTGACCAACTACATCGCGGCGACCCTGCTCGTTTTGCTCAGCACGACATTCATCGACTACCGAAACTCGTACCCCTGGGGCGCGTATTTCGGCACGGCGGCGGTGATCATCGTCGTCCAGTGGGCGTTCAGCTCGATCTGGCTTCGCTTTTTCAGGTACGGACCACTGGAATGGGCGTGGCGCACCGTCACCTGGTGCCGGCTGGTGCCGATTCGGAATCCCGCCAGCGCCTAGTCCGGAAGCGAAACGGTCCGCAATCTCCTTAAGTAGGCATACCGCGCCGGCATTGTGGACCGTTTCGGGTGAATGCGCCGCCTCAGGCCTCGCTTCAGGCATAGAACGACGGTCGCGCCGGCGCATCGATCGATTGGATGCCGCCCCCCTCGAGGGCCGCGATCCCAGCCTCGCACGCGCGCGAGACGAGATAGCCATCCCACGCGTTCGGACCGTCAACGAGCGTGCCGGCGCGCACCGCGTCGACCCAGCGCTGCACTTCGGCATCGTAGGCGTCGGCGAAACGCGTCACGAAGCTGGTGTGCTCGGCGGTTGAGACCCGGCCGCCCTGCCAGAGCTGCAGGCCCGATGGCTGGCCGATATGGGCGATGCCGCTCTCGAAGACCGCTTCCGCCGCGACCTGGTAGCCGAATTGCACGCTGACATTCATCTCCACGTCGACAAGCACGCCGTTCTCGAGCTCCATCAGGACAAGAATCGGCTCGCGCAGCCTTTCGGGAGCGAGAGTGTTGCGCCGCGGGAACTTCACCTCGACCGTCTTGATCGGTGAGCCCGCCAGCCAGGGCACCACGTCGAACTCGTGCACGACCGAATCGGTGATCAGCATTCGCTGCAGATAGCTCTCCGGCACCGAGGGGTTCCGGTGTATGCAGTGCAGCATGAGCAGTTCTCCCGCGTCGCCCGCCGCGATCACGTCGCGGAGCGCTCGGTACTCCGGGTCGAAGCGGCGCATAAAGCCGACCTGGATGTGAGGCCGATCGAGCTTCTGTTCCTGCTCCAACACGGCCCAGGACGATGTGGAGTCCTGGGTCAGCGGCTTCTCGCACAGGATCGGAAGCCGTGCGTCGAGCGCGGGCTCGAGCACCGGGAAATGGAACTGGCCAGGCGTAGCGACGAGCACGGCATCGACCGTACCGGCGTCGATCGCGTCCTCGATGCGGGTGAAGGTAGCGGTGCCCGGCGCAGACTCCGCCGCCGCTGCCGCGCGGTCCGGGTTGGGCTCGATGATGGCCGAGACGGCGGCGCCGCTGGTCCGGTGGGTGATGCGCGCAATGTGGTCGGCACCCATGGCCCCGGCCCCGACGACACCCACCCGGAGTTCGTTACTCATCCTGCGTTCTCCCGTTCGTTTTAGAGTTCTTGTCCGTCACCGGATGCGTGCGAGGTGCGTGCAGCCGAAGATGTGCTCGCGGGTGCGGCGGGCGATCGGCAAGGGCCGGTCCAGTTCGCAGCCGTACATGTCCTGCTCGATGATCGCGAATATGTCGGTATCGATCTTCGCCGTCTCCTCGATGACGGGTGCCAGCTCGGGCACACCGTGCGGCGGCTCGATCATGATGCCCTGTGCGACTGCGGTAGCGAACGGCACGTCGTTCTTCAGCACGTCGAACAGCAGCGAGGGATCCACCTGCTTGAGATGCAGGTACCCGATTCGTTCCGGACGCTGTTCGATGAGCTTCACGCTGTCGCCGCCGTAGTAGGCGAAATGGCCGGTGTCCAGGCAGAGGTTGGTGTATCGCGGGTCGGTCTCATCGAGAAAGCGCAGCACCTCGCGGGTGGTGCCGATGTGGCTGTCGGCGTGGGAGTGGAACTGCTGCTTCACGCCGAACTCCTCCAGTAGTGCCTTGCCGAGCCGATCGTGGCCGGCGGCTAGCTTCGCCCATTGCTCGTCGGTGAGGGTGCGGGACTCCAGCACCTCGCTCGTCGCGTCGCTACGCCACAGGTCGGGGATCACCACGAGGTGCTCGGCGCCGAGCTTGGCGGCGAGGCCGGCGACGGCGAGCGCCTGGTCCCACGCGCGCTGCCACTGGTCCTCACCCTTGTGGAAGCCGGTGAACACTGTGCCGGCCGATAGCTTGAGACCCCGGGAGCCGAGCTCATCCTCCAGCTGATGCGGATCGGTGGGCAAGTACCCGTAGGGACCGAGTTCGATCCACGAGTACCCTGCGTCAACGACTTCGTCGAGAAAGCGCTGCCACGGAACCTGCTTCGGGTCATCCGGGAACCACACCCCCCAGGAGTCGGGGGCAGTACCGATGCGCAGCCCCGGCTTGCCCGCGGCGGGGCGATTGACGGCGGTGTCTGTCATGGTGTCCTTATCTCTCAATCGGCCGAGAACCTGTCACCCGGCCGAGAATCTCTCAATCAGCCGAGAACCTGTCACCTGGCCGAGAATCTGTCAGTTCAGCCGAGGAGCGGCTTCTGCCGGGATCGCTGTTCGAGGTACTCGCTGCGCGCCCGCTGCGTCGATGGCAGGGTCGATGCCTCCGCGACGGGCACGTCCCACCACCCTTCGCCGTCGGGGGCGTAGATCAGTGGATCGCTGTCGATCTGGATCAGGGTCGACGTATCCGATGCCTTCGCGCGGGCGACCGCGGCCTTCAGGTCGTCGATCGCATTTGGCCCTGACGCCACCTCGATGACGTCCATTCCGTAGCTGCGGGCATTCATCGCCAGATCCACCGGCAGCAACTCGTCGCCCTGGAAGTTGCGGGCCAATGGATCGTAGGCGCGGTACTTCGTGCCGAAGCGCTCGGTTCCCACCGCCTCGGACAGGTGCCCGATCGACGCATAGCCATGGTTCTGAATCAGCACCACGGTGAGCTTGATCCCTTCGGCCACGGCTGTCACGAGCTCGGAATTGAGCATCAGGTACGAACCGTCGCCGACCATCACGATGACGTCGCGGCTGGATCCGTCAGCCAGGGCCCCGCGCTTTGCACCGAGACCGCCGGCGATCTCGTAGCCCATGCAGGAGTAGGCGTACTCGACGTGGTAACCGAGCGGGTCGCGCACCCGCCACAGCTTGTGCAGGTCGCCGGGCAGCGAACCCGCGGCCTGCACGATCACGTCCTCCGGTGCGCTGATCTGCTGCACCGCTCCGATGATCTCTGGCTGACCGGGCACGGCGAGCCCGGATGGCGCGAATGCCGCGTCGACGGCCGCGTCCCAGTCTGCCTTCTCACCTGCGATGCGCTCCGCATAACCGGGCTCGACGCGATGACCGGAGAGTTCCCCGGTGAGTGCTGTCAAGGCCTCGCGCGCGTCTGCGATCACGGGCAGCTGCGTGCCGTGTTTGTAGGCGTCGAACGAGGCGACGTTGACGTTGACGAACGCGATGTCGGGATGCTGGAACGCCGTGCGCGATGCGGTGGTGAAGTCGCTGTAGCGCGTGCCGATCCCGATTACCAGATCGGCATCGGCGGCCAGCCGGTTCGCCGCCGTGCTGCCGGTTGCTCCGACGCCTCCGACGTTCTGCGGGTGATCCCACGCCAGCGATCCGCCGCCCGCCTGCGTGGTGCCGACCGGAATGCCGGTGGCCTCGGCGAAGGTGCGCAGCTGATCCTCGGCCGATGAGTAGAGCACACCGCCGCCGGCGATGATGAACGGTCGCTTCGCCCCGCGGATCGCGGCCACCGCACGAGACAGCGGTCCGTGCTCGGGAAGCGGACGACGGATGTGCCACTCCCGCTCGTGCAGGAACTCCGCGGGCACGTCGAGTGCCTCGGCCTGCACGTCCTCGGGAAGCGCGATCGTGACCGCCCCGGTCTCCGCCGGGTCGGTCAGCACGCGCATCGCGGCGAGTGCGATCGAGAACAGCTGCTCCGGGCGCTGCACCCTGTCGAAGAAGCGAGAGAGTGGGCGGAAGGCGTCGTTCACGGTGATGCCGATATCGTGCGGCAGTTCCAGTTGTTGCAGCACGGGATCGGCCACGCGGGTGGCGAATGTATCGCTCGGCAGCAGCAGTGCCGGCAGCCGGTTGGCGGTGGCCAGGGCCGCACCGGTGAGCATGTTGCTGGCGCCCGGCCCGACGGACGCAGTGGATGCGAAGGTGGCGCGGCGCCGGTGCATCCGGGCGTAGCCGACCGACTGGTGCACCATCGCTTGCTCGTTGCGAGCCTGGTGGTACGGCATCAGCTCGGGGTCGGTGATGTTGGCCTGCTTCAGCGCCTGACCTATCCCCGCCACATTGCCGTGCCCGAAGATGCCGAACATGCCGGGAATAGTGCGTTCGCGCACGTCGCCGTCGACTGTCCACTGGCGGGCCAGGAACTCGACGAGCGCCTGCGCGACTGTCATCCGACTCGTCGTGGTCATCGGCTGGTACCTTCCTGGTCGCTGCCATCCTCTAAGCCGACGTAGGGCAGCCGCGGGTCGACCGCCTCGTCGGTCCAGAGGTCGCGCACCCAGCCGTGCGCCGGGTCGTCGCTGATCAGCCAGGCCCGCTCCGCGCCGGGCCCTGCCATCACGTTGAGGTAGTAGAGGTCATACCCGGGTGCGGCAACGGCTGGTCCATGGAAACCGTAGGGCACGAGTGCGACGTCCCCGGTGCGCACCATCGCGTGTATGTCGATGTCACCCGCGGGCGACGAGTACGTGCTGAACATCCCGAAGGCGGCGTCCGGGTCGGGCGCTGTCGCTCCGCGGGTGGGCTCGGCCTCGAAATAGTAGATCTCCTCGAGCTGTGACTCGTGGCCGGGCACCTGTTCGTCGTGTTTGTGAGGCGGATAGGACGACCAGTTGCCGTGCGGCGTGATTACCTCGCACACGATGAGTCGCGCGGCATCGAGCGTGCCGGGCGTGCCGAAGTTGTGCACCTGACGGCTGGACGTGCCGGCACCGCGCAGTTCCACCGGCGTCTCGGCGGCGGCAATGTGGCGAGTCGGACGAAGGTCGGACGTCGGTGATGTTGCCACGGCGACGCGGCCGGTGCCCGTTATCCTTGCTGTCGCCGCCGCCGAGAGGTAGAGCACGTCGGTGGGGCCGTCGAAAACGCTGGCCCGGCCCGCGAGCTCGGTGACGATCTCGGTGCCCGCCTCGGCGTGCGTCACCGTGAATGAGCCCGCAAGCGGCACGATGATCCGCTCGACACCGTTCGTGTCCAGGGCCACCTGGTCACCGGAGGCGAGTCGGGCGACCCGGAGGCCGGTGTGCTCCCAGCCGGGAAGCGAGCCGTCAATCACGCTCTCCCAACCGTCCTGGGCGAGCGATCCACGCTCGTGGAACCAGCGGGTCATTCCTGTCCCTCCTTCGGGGTAGTTCGGACTGGGACGTTCTAGAAATGTACGAGCCTCGCCGCTGTATTCACGGCGCTCGCAACATCGTCGTCCGGCGGATACAGCAGCGTGCGTCCCACGGTAAGCCCGCGCACGCCGGGAAGCGCCAGGGCGTCCTCCCAGGAGGCGAAGGTCTCGTCGGGCTCGGTACCGGAATCGCCGCCGAGCAGGAGGGTCGGCATCGTCGTCGCGGCCATGACGCGCGCCATGTTCTTGACGACGGGCAGCTTCATCCAGGTGTAGGCACTTGATGCCCCGAGCCCGGACGCGATCGCGACAGACTGGATGACCGCGTCGGTCGACAGATCGTTGGCGATGCGCCCGCCCTGCCAGTAACTCATGAACGGCTCGAGCATGATGGGCAGGCCGGCACGGGCCGACTCAGTCACTGCCCGTGCCGTCGCCTCCAACGTCGGTGCGGTCGCGGCGTCATCGAGCCCCACCCGGATGAGTGTCTTCGCGAAGTCGATGCCAGACGCGATCATGGTGTCGACGTCGTATCCCGTGTAACGGTCGTCGAGCTCGAATGACGCACCGCGGAGGCCGCCGCGGTTCATCGAGCCGACGATGATCTTGTCGTTCAACAGACCGAGAGCGGCGAGGTCGTCGATGATGTCGGGCGTGCCGAGCACGCCGTCGACGCCAGGACATCGCAAAGCGACGGCGAGTCGGTCGAGCAGGTCGTAGCGGTCGGCCATTGCCGTCGAGTTCGATCCGACAGCGAGGGCACCGCGGGCGGGATGGTCGGCCGCGATGATGAACAGCCGCCCGTCGCCCCGCAGTATCTCGCGGCGAGTCCGGGTCGCGAGCGCCTTCGCGATCTCCTCGGGCCGTGACGCACGAAGCGTCCGGAGTTGTTCGAAGTCTGCGGGCGCCAAGGTGCGGTGCGCTCCTGGCCGGGTGCCGGCGGTGGTCATCTCAAGCGCCCAAACCGATGAGTTCGTCGACTTCGGCCGAAGTCGGCATCGCCGTCGAACATTCACGCCGCGATGCCACTATGGCTCCTGCTATGTTCGCGAAACGCAGCGTGCGTTCCAGATCCCAGCCGTTCAGCAGGCCGTGGCACAATGCGCCGCCGAAGGCATCACCGGCGCCCAGGCCGTTGATGACGTCGACTGAGTGCTGTGGCACCTCAACTGTCTCGTCTGCGGTCTTGGCGAGCACGCCTTTCGGCCCCTGCTTCACGATCGCGAGCCGGACGCCGCGCTCCAGTATGGCGTCGGCCGCGCGCTCCGGCTCGGCCTCCCCGACCGCGACCTCGCATTCCTCGCGGTTACCGACGGCGACCGTTGCGTGCTCCAGTACCTTGGCGATCTGCGTTGCCGCCTCGGCGGGAGTCGCCCAGAACATCGGCCGGTAGTCGAGGTCGATGACTGTGTCACCGGCTGCGCCCGCACGGGCGGCGAGCGCGGCGTGATGGCTTCCACGGCTCGGCTCCTGGCTGAGGCCAGTGACCGTGAACCAGAGAATGCGCGCCGTGCGTACTGCCTCGGCGTCGATCTGGGCTTCCGAAATCTCCAGGTCGGGCGCCTTGGGCTCGCGGTAGAAGTACAGCGGGAAATCATCCGGTGGGAAGATCTCGCAGAAGGTGATCGGCGTCTTGTACCTCGGGTCGGTCGCCACGAAGCGATTGTCGACTCCCAACTGGCCGAGCTCCCTCAGCAGATACCGGCCGAATGGATCGTCTCCGACGCGGGAAACAAGCCCGACGCGGTGGCCGTGGCGGGCAGCTGCGACCGAGACGTTCGCTGCGCTGCCGCCGAGATACTTGCCGAAGGTCGAGACGTCCTCGAGGCCGACGCCGTCCTGCAGCGGGTAAAGGTCGACGCCCAGGCGGCCCAGCGCGAGAACGTCAAGAAGAAGAGACTGCTCTGTCATACTCCGTCGAACGACCCTTTCTGGTTCTGGCGGCCGCCTGGTTTTCAATTGTCCTAACAATAACACTTTCGACACAAGCGTCGAGCTCTCGCCATGTCGGCCACTGAAGGAGGACATACGATTGTCGGGACATACTCATCACCGCGTATCGGAGGACGGCATGGCCGCAGGCGAGGTGTTCTGGCCCGACGAGCTGTTTGCCGATCTTGACCGCACCGGCCCGGTGCCGCTTTACTTCCAGGTCGCCAACCGGCTTGAGAGTGCGATCCAAACCGGAACTATCCCAACCGGTGCCCGGCTTGAGAACGAGATAGCGATCGGGCACCGGCTGGGTCTCTCCCGCCCTACGGTGCGCCGCGCGATTCAGGAACTGGTCGACAAGGGATTGTTGGTGCGTCGCCGCGGGATCGGCACTCAGGTGGTTCAGGGTGCGGTCACTCGGCCGGTCGAGTTGACCAGCCTTTACGAAGACCTCACGAGCACTCACCACACGCCGGGGACGGACGTGCTGGTCCACGAGGTGGCGCCGGCGGACGCTGCGGTTGCGCTGCGGTTGGGCATCGACGCCGGGTCGGATGTCGTGCACTTGCGTAGGCGTCGCAGCACCGATGGGGTGCCGGTCGCCGTGCTCACGAACTACCTGCCGATCGAGTTCAGCAACATCACGACGGAGCAGTTGGAGCAGAAGGGCCTGTACCAGCTGTTGCGCGCGCGGGGAGTCGCCATTCGCGTTGCGCAGCAGAAGATCGGTGCCCGCAGTGCACGCGGCGACGAGTGCGAACTACTCGATATAGATCGGGGCGGACCGGTGCTGACGATGGAGCGGGTCGCATTCGATGCATCCGGGCATGCAGTCGAGTACGGCCATCACTGCTACCGCCCCGATATGTACAGCTTCGAGACTACCCTCGTGGCGAAGTAGCGGCCCTCACGCGAAACGGTCCGCTTTCTTGCCCAGGTCGTATGCAATGACCGGGGTGTTAGGGCAGATACCGGACCGTTTCGCCTGAGCCTGCCGGCTGCCTGGAACCACTCAGTGGTGGCCGGCCGGCGTTGTGCCGAACAGCAGGGTGCGCCGCTTGACGTCGTAGAACACTGTGTCTGCAGTGGAGAGGATGTCCTGCAGATTGTCGGCGTCATCGGCATTTATGGTCAGGACCTCTTCCCAGGCTCCCTGATCCAGAACGAGCTGCAGCGTCCAGGTACCCGCTTTTCCGGGATCGCCGGCTACCCAGCTGAACTGATAGTGACTGAGCTGGCGGACCGTCAGACTGTTGTCGGTCACGGGCTGTTTTGGGCTTGATGCCATCTTCTATCGCTCCCTGCCAGCCGAGCGCGTCACCCGGCCGTCTCGTGGATGTGATTGACGCCGGTAGCCATACCCTCAAATGGTCGAGGTAAACCTGAGTCAGCGAATCAAGTGTGAATGTCTTGCGCGGGCCGAAGGATTGTGGTTTATCTTGTGGTAGGTCGAGCAGGTGGCCGAAAACTCAAAGCAGAGGACAAGCCGTGAGCACCGCCGATGAAAGCCGGGCGGGTTCCCAGACCGATGCTCCACCGCCTGAGGACTCGCGTAAACCAGATGCACCGACGGACCTGACTAAACCGTCATGGTCCTACATAATTCGTAAGACTTTCCGTGAATTCACCAAGGATCAGTGTCTCGATCTTGCCGCGAGCCTGACGTACTACGCGACGCTTTCCCTGTTCCCCGCGCTGCTGGCGATAGTGTCACTGCTTGGTGTGGTGGGGCAGGCGCAGCAAACAACCGATGCCGTGCTGGGCCTGCTGTCCGGCTTGGCGCCCGCCGACACCATCAACACAGTGCGTGGCCCGCTGGAATCGCTGACTAGCGCTCCGGCGGCGGGGCTTGCCCTCATCGTGGGAATTGCGGGCGCTCTCTGGTCGGCATCGGGATACGTTGGCGGGTTCGGCCGGGCCATGAACCGGATCTACGAGACGGACGAGGGCCGCCCGGTGTGGAAGCTGCGACCGGTGCAGCTGCTTATCACCCTCGTTATCGTCATCCTGATCGCGATCGCCGGGATTCTGCTGGCGGTCTCCGGCCCGGTGGCGCAGGCGATCGGCGACGCGCTGGGATTGGGCGGCGGAATCTTGCTGGTGTGGAACATCGTCAAATGGCCGGTGCTGCTGATCGTCGTGATCGCCATCGTCGCGTTGCTCTATCACGCAACGCCGAATGTGCGGCAGCCCAAGTTCCGCTGGATCAGTGTCGGAGCGGTCGTCGGGATAATCGTCTGGATCCTTGCCTCGACCGGGTTCGCGTTCTACGTGGCGAACTTCTCCAATTACAACAAGACGTATGGTTCGCTCGGCGGTGTCATTGTCTTCCTGCTGTGGCTGTGGATTACTAATCTGGCGCTACTGTTCGGTGCGGAGTTCGATGCCGAAATCGAGCGGGGACGCGAACTGCAGGCCGGTATTCCAGCCGAGGAGAGTATTCAGTTGCCGCCCCGAGACACCAGGCAGATCAAAAAGGCAGCCAAGAAAGACGAAAAGGATCTCGCCCGGGGCCGCAGCCTGCGTGAACAGGCCGACCGTGGCTCCTCATCGGATGAGCGCGACTCATCCTCGGAGAAATAGCTCACGAGCCCGCGACTGTCCTTGCCGGATGGTGAACCACGTGTTTAGCCGACCCGTTTGCGGGAACGGTACTAGAACCAGACGCTGACGGACCAGGGCAACGGTCGAGATGGCATGTCGGGGAAAGACAGAGGTCATTGCAGAGCCAGGTTCAACGCAATTCACATCCAGCACACGTAGAAGGGTCTCACCGATGGTTCGGGAAGAATCCGGTAGCAAATCCGCAAAGCTGCTGTACCGCCCCATCGGTCTGGTAAGCAGCGTCATCGCCGGCATTCTGGCCGGCCAGGTTTTCAAACAAGTGTGGAAACGGGCCGCTCCCGGCAATAACGAGGATGCGCCAAAAGCTCTCGAGTCTGAGTACCGGGTCCGCGATGTGTTGCTCGCCGCGGCAATTCAGGGCGCCATATTTGGCACGGTAAAAGCGCTCGTTGACCGGGGTGGCGCGCGGGCTTTCCAGAAATGGTTCGGTGAGTGGCCCGGCGATTGAATCGCACCACGCGCCATCAGCTCCCGGCACTAAAAGTGCCGGGAGCTTTTGCGAGTCGCGAAAAAAGTTTCGAGATTGTCGTGACGTTTTGTCGGCGGGCGCGTCTTTACCTATGTCAGCAGCACTCAATCTCGCACTAAAGGAGCAGTTCTCATGGCCGACACCCAGAGCAATACGGTTCGTTCAACGCCGGAGGAGCAGACGCAAAACTCACCGGTCGAGCCGGCCAAAAAGCTCGATGCTCTGCACACCGAACAGGGCGACACAACCATCGCGGAAAGCGTGGTTCAAAAGCTGGCGGGCATGGCCACCCGGGAGGTGCCCGGCGTCTTCGCAATGGGCACAGCCGCGCGGCGGGCGTTCAACAACCTGACCGAGCGTATCCCTGGTTCGCAGACAAACGTCGCCGGCGGAGTATCGGTTGAAAAGGGCGAGCGACAGACCGCAATCGACGTCAGCATCGTTGTCGAGTACGGCACGTCGATTGTCGAGGTGAGCCAGGCAATTCGGCGCAATGTTGTTCAGTCGGTTGAGCACGCAACCGGCCTCGAAGTTATTGAGGTCAATGTGAACGTCACCGACGTCCATCTGCCAGATGAGGACGACGAAGATCTAAACAGGGAGCCAGCCGATCGGCTCGAATGAGATCGTCCCGTCCTCACCTCTTTCGGTGAAGGCTCTACTTACGAAAGGAGAGTCCCATGTCGACTGCGCGCACCGGCCTGTTCGTCGGACTCATATTAGGCCTGGTCGTCGTTTTTGGCGGGTTTGGTGAACTACTCATCGTCGTCCTGTTTGGCGCGGTCGGTCTCGTTGTCGGCCGGGTAATAGAAGGCAAAATCGACCTTCAGGCAATTCTCGGCAGATCCTCCGACCGGAGGTGAACACAGTGTCCATCACCGCAATTCCTCCGGCGCGGGCTGAGGCTGGTTCGCGCGGAAAACTCGTTATTGCCGAAAAGGTGATCGAGAAGGTCGCAAGCCAGGCCGCCGCGGATCTCGCCGATGTCGGTAGTCCTGGCCGGGGGTTCCTCGGAATGGGGCCCCGTCAGGACTTCGATGCCCGGCCAAAGGTGGATGTAGAGCTTTCGGGCAATATCGCCACCATTGCGCTCGACATCGGGGTCAGATACCCGGTTCCGTTGCGAAGTGCCACGGAACGTGTTCGGGAGCAGGTCCGCGAACGAGTGCACGCCCTGACCGGGGTCGAGGTGCGCCAGGTCGACATCGTGGTTTCGTGGCTGCGTCCGCAGGGCAGCGGCGCAGGAACGAGGGTGCTGCTATGAGCACAACGGCAGAAACCCAGAGGCTGCGCCGTCGGCCGAGCCGCGCGATACCGGCAATCATCGTCAGCGTGATCATGATTCTGGCCGGCGCAGGCCTTGCCTGGATGAGTATCGCAAAACTCGTCAACGGGTCGTGGCCGGTGTTCCTTCGCGAACCTCGGAACTGGCTCGCGGAACTCAGCTGGGCCGACCCTGTCGGCTGGGCAATCGGCGGGGCCGCCGCGCTGCTCGGGCTGGTATTGATCCTTGCCGCGCTGATTCCCGGTCAGCCCAACACGGTTCGGGTGACGCACAGGGAGCCTGCGGACGGAGGCTCGGACGTGGCGTCGGACGGAAGCACCAACGGCGCTGAGGACTTCGTTCTCACCCGCAAGGCAATTGCCCGGCTCGCGGCAACCCAGGCGGACCAGATCGACGGCGTCTCTGCTGTTTCGGCAAGCGCCTCGACATCGCGGGTTCAGCTATCCATTTCAACACCGCTCTACGAAACGCGAGCGTTGCACGAGCAGGTGGTCAGCGAAGTGAGCCGTCGGTTGTCCGAGGTTGGGCTCGATCCAGTCCCGCGAGTCACGGCAACGATTCGATCGAAGGCAGCGTCATGACCACGACAGACCTGAAAGGAGGCTCGTCATGCGGCAAACCGTTGGCGCATTGAACCGGACCTGGCTGGCCATTCTCGGCTTCCTCGTTCTGATTGCCGGCGCGCTGTGGCTTCTGGTCGCGAGCGGACAGGCTGCCGCAATTATCGGCGTCCGCGGTCTCGCCGCCGGCCAGGACCGGGTAGTCGGCGCCGATCTGACGACGGTCTTCGATTCACCTATCGCCGCGGTGCTGCTCGCCCTAGCCGGTGTGGTTCTGGTGATCCTGGGACTGGTCTGGATCATCGCCCAGATCCCCAGGAAGAACGAGGCGAAGGCGTATCGCTTGCAGACGGACGCCTCGCACGGCATCACGAACTGTTCACCGAGTGTGATCAACACAGTGGTCGAGGAGCAGATCGAGGGACTGCCCGGAGTATCCAGGGCATCGACAGTTCTGCGTGGCACCTCGACGACTGCGGAACTGACCGTGAAGATGACGGCGGCGGAGCGCGCGGATATTCAGGACATCATCCACCGGATTCGCACCGACATCACCAAGGATCTCTCGACGGCATTGGAGGCGCCGCTGCGGCGGCTCAGCATCCATATCGATGTCGATGCCGGTCGAAAGAACGCAAGATCAGTCACTCTCTAGAAGGGAACACAGCAATGAGCTTCATGGACAAGGCAAAACACAAGGCAGAAGAAGTCGCCGGCAAGGCAAAAGAATCAGCCGGCAAGGCAACAAACAACGACGAGCTCAAGCGTGACGGGCAAACCGACCAGGCCGGCGCAAAAGCGAAGCAGGCCGGGGACAACGTCAAGGATGCAGCCGGAAACGTGCGGGACGCGGTTCGCCGCGACGACCCGGACAAGAACGCGCCATTGCCCTGAGCCTGAGCCTGATCCTGTGAGCTTGAGGGTGGCGCCACGGCGTCACCCTCTTTCGCTACCTTCCGCGTATGCAAACCAAACCTATCGGGCAAGCCGATAGCCATAAGGAGAACTAGCTACATGAGTATCATCGGATTCCTGATCCTTGGCCTTATCATCGGAGCACTGGCCAAGCTTGTCCTGCCAGGGAAGCAGGGCGGCGGCTGGATAGCCACGCTGATCCTCGGAGTTGTCGGGGCGCTTCTCGGCGGCTTCCTCGGGTCGGCGATCTTCGGCGTAGGACTCGAGGAGTTCTGGTCGCTGCAAACCTGGCTGCTGGCGCTCGCCGGCTCACTGATCGTTCTGATCGTTTGGGGGCTCATCCGCGGACGAGCCGGCAGCAGCCGTCGCTAATTTCGACCGGTGTGGCCGCAGAGACTATCTGTGGCCGCACCGTCCACTCCTTTCGAGAAAGAACTCGCCATGATGGCCACTGATCTGCCGTTCGAACACATTGACATCGTCTTCAACCCGAAAAGCAGCGGCGACGCCGAGGAACATGCCCGCAAACTCAGTGAACAGCTGAGTAGCCAGCTGCCCGGGATCCCGGTGTCACTCCACGCCACGGAACGGGCAGGGCATGCGCGGGATATCGCCAGGGACTGTTCGGGCTGGGTGGATAGGCCACTCATCGTGTCGGTCAGTGGCGACGGCGGTTACAACGAGGTGATCGAAGGCATCATGCAGGCGAACAATCCCGGTGCTGTCGCCGCGGTGCTTGGGGCTGGCAACGCCAACGACCACGACGAAAGCACGTCGGAGCAGCCGCTTATCGATTCGATACTGGCCGGGCGCACCAAAAAGCTAGACGTCCTGAAGATGACGCTGGGCACGGGTCAGAAGAAGGTGACGCGTTGGGCGCACTCGTATATCGGACTTGGTCTGACGCCCGCCATGGCACAGGGCATCGAGGCCGGCAACAAGGGCCCGATCAAGGAACTCGTCTCAGCTTTCCGGACGTTCGGCGAGCTCAAACCGTTCACGATTCAGCAGGACCACCGGCAGATTCGGTTGGACAGCCTGATATTCGCCAACATCCCGCGGATGGCCAAGTACGCCAGTCTGAGCGACAGCGGCGAACCGGATGACGGAATCTTCGAGGTGATCACCTTCCCGCACCGTCAGAAAGTCCGTTTGCTGCTCACGGCGCTCAAGGCGGTCACTCGCGGACTGACCGAAGGCACCCGGGCCCGGGACTATTCGTTCGTGACCACGTCGGCGATGGACATCCAGATCGACGGCGAACTACAAAAGGTCGACGCAGGCACCGAGGTGAATATCGGCATCTGCCATCTCGGCATCACCTCGCTGGCCTGACCCAGCTCGCACGGAACGAGCGGCTCAGCCAGCTCCTGACAACACGTGTCCACATGATTCCCGCGGCGGCGCCGCGGGAATCCACATACTTTCCCGCACCCGGGCCAAGGCAAGGCGTCAAAGGAATAGCCTCACAGTGTGCCGCAGTACTGCGGCACACACATTGCACTCCACGTGTTGTTTGTCCCCGATCCGGCTGGCGGCCTCTGCGGTCGGCTCGGCAACGGATGCGGCTCCTAGCCGTAACCTGAGCAAACTCGCGTGCCATTCTTCTGGATGGTGGGATGTACTTGAAACTGGCGAGGATGCGCGGGTTCACCCGCAGGGTGGGGCTCGGCCGACTGACTGGTGACGCCGGTGCGGTGGCGCTGGGACACCTGAGCGCGTTCATTTACCCCATTGTCTCGATCCCGTTCCTCAGCCGACTGCTGGGCTCGCATGATCTGGGCCGGTTGATTTTCGCGATGGCAATCATCCAGGTCGTGATCTACGTCGTCGACTTCGGCTTCGGGATGAGCGCCCTGCGTGCAGTCTCGGTGGCCCGCTCGGCGACCGAGCGCGCGAACATAGTCGGCGCGACGATTTGTGCGAAACTGCTTTTGCTGGCGGCCTGCTCGGTGCTACTCGTGCCGTTGATCTTCCTGATTCCGCAGCTCCGCGCCGACTGGCCGCTGTACCTGATCGGCGTGGCCCTGGTGATTGGTGAGGCGGTGTTCCCCAGCTGGCTGCTGCAGGGGCTCGGCCGGATGAAAACTTTCGCGGTGCTCACCGCGGTGTCCCGGCTCCTTGCTCTGGTCGGGCTGCTGCTGACGGTGCGATCGGCTTCGGACACCGCTCTGGCGATGTTCTGGCAATTCGCCCCGATGGTGATAGCCGCAACCCTCTGCTGGCTGCATCTGCGCAGACTTGGCCTGGCCCAGATCCACCGGCCCTCCCTGGTCCTGGTCAGGAACACCCTCAGGGAAAGCAGCCCGTTGTTCGTGAGTTCGCTCGCCACAATGGTGATCGGTGCGGCCAATGCCGTGGCGCTCGGCGCGCTTTCCTCGATGCAGCAGGTGGCGTACTTCGGCACGGCAGAGCGAATGTCCAACGCTGCCCGTGGCGTACTGAGTGGCGTGCAGGAGGCGATGCTGCCCCGGATGACTGCGACGGAGACCGACGACAGCCACGATGACTCCGCTCTGCGCCGCACTATCATGGTCGCGCTCGCGGGATGTTACGTCGTCGCGGGGCTGACAATGATCGGCACAGCGCACTGGCTGATTCCCTGGTACCTGGGTGCCGGTTTCGACGATGCCGTTCCGGTCGCCCGGTGGTTGGGTGTGGCGCTATGCATCACCGGATTCGCGGCAACCTTCACCCTGGTGTTGGTCGCTCGCAACGAGTTTGGGACATTGTCCCGCGTTATGGCGCTCTCGGCCGTCATCCACCTGGTTATCCTGCCGATCGGCTGCGCGATGTTCGGCGGGATCGGAGCCGCAGGCGCCGTCGTCGGGACCGAGACCTGCCTGGCCGTCATGCTTGCCGTGGCCTATCGCAGAAGCCGGCGCAGGCCAGTAGCTCGACCAAGTGGAGCCGGTGCCGTGACCTTGAAGGAGGAACAATGAGTCCAGCTGTGTCCGTCGTGATGGCGGTGTACAACGGATCGGAGCACGTTGCCCGGGCGATCAATTCGGTACTTGGCCAGACCATCGTTGACTACGAACTGCTGATCGTCGATGACGGTTCGACCGATGACTCAAGTGCCGCGATCGCCGCTGCCCTTGAGGCGAGGACGGCGGCTGAGCGGCAACGGATAAGACTGCTCCGGCATGAGCGGAATAGAGGGTATGACGGCGTTACCGAGACCGCCGTTGCCGCAGCCACAGGCGACTGGGTCTTCTTTGTCGATTCGGACGACACGATCGAACCACAGACTCTTGAGGCGCTGCTGGATTCGGCACTGACCTCTGACTCGCAGGTGGTGATTCCGCAGCAGCGAACGGTGGACGAAGACACCGGCCGGACCGGACTGCTTCGGCAATGGGCGCCGCCGTCCGGGGTCAGCACCGGCACCGAGACGGTCCGGCGATTCGCCCGCGGGGAGCTGGTCTCATCGCAGCACGCGTTGATCAGGCGAAACCTGTTCGAGGACCTGCAGATCGCCTCGGCCAACACATTTTCCGATGTGCTCGTGATGACCCAGGCGTATTGCCGGAGCAAGCGGATCAGTTACCTCACCGAGCCGCTGTACAACTACTCCATCCGGTCCAACTCGATTACCGGCTCGCTGCGCGACACAATCTGGGATCTTCCGGTGGCCGTGACGCAGCTCTATCCGTACGTCGACGCCCAGGTCGAGCCGCGAGAGGCCGCCGAGCTGCGCCGCCGCCTCCGGCATGGGGCGCTCTGGCAAATGGCGAACAAGGCAGCCGCCGAGCCACGCGTCACCCCGCTGGGCCGCGAAGTGACCCGCTGGGTCCGGCAGCACGTGCTCTGGCGGAACTTGCTGTGGTTCGCTGTCCGCCGCAAGCCGATGGTCTTGGTGGTGCTTGGCCTGGTCAAACTGTCCCCAGGCCTGCACCGGCGGCTTTACCGGAGCTACAAAGCCCGGGGTTAGTGGAGTACACGGAACCGACGAAGGCGGTGGAGAACCACTATGAATCCTCAAGTCAGCATCGTAATGCCGGTCTATAACGCCGAATCCTACGTCGGCCGGGCGCTCGACTCGGTCCTGAGCCAGACGTTCACCGACTTCGAACTGCTTGTTGTCGACGACGCCTCGACGGACGGCTCACTGGCGGCCATCCGGAAGGCACTGAGTGCCCGGACGTCGAGCGAACGGGCGCGGGTACAGATCGTCAGCCGGGAGCGGAACCTCGGTTACGGCGCCGCCATGGACACCGGAGTGCGGCGAGCGCGTGGCGGATGGATGTGGTTCGTCGATGCGGACGATGTGGCCGTACCGGAAATGCTTGAACTGCTGCATGCGGCGGCAACCAGGCACGAGGCTCAGATGGCCATCTCGCACATCCAGGCGGTTCATGATCAGACGGGCCGGGACAAGCTGCTACCCCAGCGAATGCCGAGGCGACCGGTCGGCACCGGCGCAGACGCCCTTCGGCGATTCTTGCGCGGAGACCTGGTCGGCTTCCAGACCAACAAGCTGATCGCCCGGCGGATCTGGAATGGCGTGGCAGGGCCGACCGGAAAGACAACCGGAAACGCATATGCGGACATGATTGCGATGGCGCAGCTGCTCCGCAACTGCCAGCGCGTGGCATACGTGAACCGGCCCCTGTACCGGTACACACTTCGCTCCGACTCGGCAACGGGATGCCTTCGGTCCAGCGTCTGGGACCTGACGGACCTGCACAAATCCATCTACCCCGTGATCGACGATGTGTTCTCACCCAGGGCGGCGCGTCAACTGCGGCGCGTCTTCACCTACCGGCAGGTTTACTGGCCTCTGGTCCACAAGGCAGCAGCGCATTCGGACCCTGGCGGCCTGGCCGCGGAAGTGACGCGCTGGGTACGGGTCCGGATCTGCTGGTCGGATCTGGGTTGGCTGATGGCGAGCGGCAGGCTGGTGCTTGTCGGATCGCTGGCCCTGGCAAAGGTTGCCCCGACCATCCACTGCCGACTTTTCCGTTACTACAAACAACGCGCGTCTGCTCCGCGGCAGCCGATGAAGCGGACGCGAGTGGGAGCCCCACGATGACGAAACATCTGAACCCCAGACCTCCCAGGCAGCGCCGCCGGCTACTCCCTGCCGTCTTAGGACGGGATAGAAGCAGGCGGATCCGGAACCTGGTTGCCGGCCTCGCCGTGGTCGGCGCGATCGTTCTCACCGGTTCCGCGTCCATCGTCCGTGCTCCCGGCCAGCCTCCGGAGCAAGCCAGCAGCGCCTCGCCGGCGGTGAACGACGCATTGCCGCCTCTGGATAGCGGAATCGGCTTTGGTTTCACCGGCTCCCTGGACAGCAGACCCGGTGCCGCCGATGACATCGAGAGCTTCAAGCGAGACGTGGATGCCCTGGTGGAGCACGGCCAGCAGTGGATTCGCTTCGGGATCATCGGCTGGCAAGTGGCCCGGGTGAGCGGAGATGATGGCCACCTCGTCTGGGACGAGTCCAGGCTGAAGGTCTTCGATGAAGCCATCGCCTATGCCCGGCAGAAGGGACTGAGGGTCTTTCTGACCACCGCGGACGGGCAGAACGCGGCTGGCACCGCTGAGGCGTACCGAACCTCGATGCGTGAGTACTGGACGACGCTGGCTCGCCGCTACGCACCGAGGGTATCGGTCTGGCAGCTCTACAACGAGGTCGACGGCTCGCACTTCCGCACCGATCAGCAGTTGAAGTCGATGACTCCGGAGTATCTGGCGCAGCTGAAGGCGATGTTGCAGATCGGACGGACGGCGATCAAGGAGGCCAGCCCAGAGACCTTGGTAACCACCAACACGAGCGGCTGGCCCGTCGATGACGCGATGGAGGCGGATTGGAACACATTCTTCGATGCCATCTCCGCCACCTTGGACGTCATCGCCGTCGACGTGTACCCGGCCGACGATACTACCGACATCGAGGGTCTGACCAGCCGCGTCGAGCGGATCAGTCAGCGTTATGACAAGCCGGTGATCGTCGCGGAGGTGGGGCTGCAGACCTGTCGGGGTTGCTGGAGCGAAGCCGACCAGGGAAGATACGTGGCCGCCGCGGTAGAGGCGCTCAAGGAGGCTGAACCGATGGCGATCCTGATCTATCAGTGGCGGGACGGCAAAGACCCCGATGGCCTGAATGCGTTCGGCGTCATCCATATCGACCGGTCGCCGAAGGCCGGGTTCGACCGGATCATGGCCGCAATGCGGGACTGATCCGATGGACCCTGAAACGTCAGCTCCGGCTCATCGATTAAGGCGGTGGAACGATTTTCAGTAATCAGACCAGCATCTACACTCAAGCGTCGGTATCGGACCTGGTGCAGCGCAGCTATGACGTGGTTTTCGTCGGTTCCGGCGTGTCCAGCACCTATACCCTGATCCACTATGCCGATTCACTGCGCCAACGAGTGCGGTGCCGCGAGTCGCGGGTGCTGGTAGTGGAAAAGAGCGGGGATTTCTGGACCGGAGTCGCCTACGGTTCGAGATCTGGAATCGGGTCACTCATCATCAGCCCGCTGAAGGAGTTTCTGCCGCCCGGCGAGCTGGAACGGTTCACCGGCTGGCTAGATCTCAATCGCGACCACGTCTTCGATGAGTTTCGCCTGCGCGGTGGCTGCCTTGCCCAGCGATGGCTGGACAAAAACTCCGCCGCTATCCGGACGGGCGACTGGGAGAACCTGTATATCCCACGCCACGTTTTCGGCGATTTCCTAGCCAACAGGGCCAAGTCGGCAATCGCCGAGGCGAGCGGGAGGGGACTACTCAGCTGTGATCTGCTGACCGCCGAGGTACTTTCAGTGCAGAAGCTGCGCGACTCGTACTTTGTGCAGGCGCGGACAGCCGACGACGCCGAACTCCGGATTGAAACGGCGAAGGTGATCCTCGCCGTCGGAAGCCCGCCCAAACGACAACTTGCGGCGCCGGCCGATTCGGTTGCCGGAGCCTGCCTGATCGCCGACAGCCACGACCCGTGCCTCGACGAAACCACGCGTCGGCTGCTGACGACATTTCAGTCGTTGCCGGCGACCGTCCCGCGGAACGTGCTGCTGGTGGGTTCCAACGCGAGCGCCCTGGAGGTGGTGTACAACCTGTTCAGCAACAGCACTCTGGCGGAGGAGCTCGACACGGTTTACGTCATTTCCCCTAGCGGCGCACCGGACCACTGGACTGAGGCTCGAAACAAGAGCACTGAACGCGGCTTCGAACCCCGCTACATCCGTACACTGGCGCCCGACTATCGGGCGCGGGATATCTACCAGGCCGTGCAGCAGGATGTGGCGCTGGCGAAATCGCAGGGATTCACCCGGGGTGATACTGTCGCGACGATCTCGGCCCTGCTGATGTCCCTGGTGGACGGCTTGAGTCAGGCCGAGCAACGGAAGTTCGTCACCACATACGGCGAGGCGATCGGCAGAATCCAGCGCCGGGCCGGCGGGGAATACAGTGAACTGGCGACCAGACTGATTTCGGAGGGCCGGATCGAATTCATTGCCGGGAAGTTCATTCGGGCAGCGGCCGGCGACAAAGGCGGTATCAGTTTTTGGTACTGCGACGACCGACCCCCGGGTGATCGCCGTCCGCTTGCTGAATGCAGTATTTCGGATGAAAAGGAGCAGCACCCCGCTCAACTGGCGGCGGTGATAAATTGCACGGGATTCCAGGACCTCGGTGAGACATCCTCGACATTGATCCAAAGCCTGATGGCGAGCGGGGTATGCGTGCCGACCGGCTCCCGGCGGGGATTCTCGGTCAATGAGGAGTTCGAATGCGCCGAGGGCCTCTACCTGATCGGGCCGTTACTCGCCGGTAATCTCAATCGGCGGCTTCGGGTCTGGCACGCGGAAAGCTGTTCCCGGCTTTTCCAGTACTCGCTTAACCTGGGGTCGATTCTGGGCGGACTCAGCATCGGAGGATGACTAGCTGCTGCTTCAGTTGTTTTACGCTGCAATCGCATGGAATCCGCAGAATGACAACGGCAAATGTACTGAAACCGCTGTTTTCGCCAATTCGTGGTGCCCGTTAAGGCCGGTGGGGCTAAGGTTCTTCTACGGACACTTGCCGTGCCGATCTATCTTTGGTCCCACCCCAGGTTAGCTAAGGCAGGATTATTAGGGGCATCAGTTGCCGTTTGTTAATCGCGTAAGTGAGCTAGAGCAGATTTCCGCTGTCGCCAGCAACCAGCGCGAAGCTTCGCTGATAGTCGTCGGCGGGCACGGCTACGGCAAGACGGCGCTCCTCGAGGAGGCGGCACGACGGTCGGCGAATACTGTGCACCTGCGGGTAAACGTCACCGAGTCCACTTGGCCGTTTTCCGGACTGTCAGTCATTTTCGCGGCGATCGCAGACGACTGCGGCGTGGATCTGAGCCATGACCTGGATCTTGCCGTGGAGGAAAACACCGACAACTTCGCCGTCGCTTCCCTTGTCCTCAGGCGAATCCAGGAGGCTGCCTTCCCGGCGTTGTGCATCGTGATCGATGACCTCGACCTGATGGACTCCGACAGTCAGACAATCATCGGCTTCCTGTCGCGTCGGGTCCAGGGCACGGGCTTGCGGATCGTTGGTTCCGTCAGTGAACTCAAGCTCGACAGCCCATTCGCGGGTCTGCCGGTCATCGAACTTCAGGAACTGAGCCTGGATGCGTCGCTCGAGCTGATCGAGTCTTGGGCGGGCCCGCAGGCCGACAAGTCCACGGTTAATTCGATCGCCATCGCGGGATCCGGGCATCCGCTGGCCATCGAGGAAGTTCTGGGCGTGCTGCCGCCGCATCAGCTTTCTGGGCGCGATCCGCTATCGCATCCGTTGAAAATCGGGCCGCGAACCATCCAGCAAGTCAGCCCCGGCGTCGCCTCTCTGAGTGAGCAGGGCAAGGAAGTGCTGGCGGAGTTGTCGACCGCAGAATTAGTGCATTCCCGGGCGGTGGAACTTTCCTACGAAGGCGAATGGGAGGGCCTTGGCGAGTTGATCGCCAATGATCTGGTCACCCGGACCGGGAACTATGTGGGCATTCGGCGGCCGATAGTCCGTTCCTGCGTCTACTGGAGCATCACCGCGAAAGACAGGTTCCGGCTGCATCAGTCGATGTGGGAACGTTGCCGCGGCGTCGACCCTCATGGTGCGATCTGGCACAAGAGCTTCGTGACGAGCGATTCCGGTACCCCGGAGGACCTTCTGCGTTCCGGCCTGGCCCTGATCGGGCAGGGCCAGATTGTTCCGGCCGTCGAGTTCGTTGACCGCGCACTGACCCTGAGTGCCGACAATGAACGCCTTGCCGCCGTGCTTGCCGATGTCGCTGAGGCGATGCTCCAGCATGGCGAGTTCGCCCACACGTCGAAGTACGTTCGGCATGCACAGCGAATGACCAACGATGGCGCGGTGCTGCTGCAACTGGCATCGCTGCGTGTCCGGGTGGAGTACAGCCAACTGCAGACGATTACGCCCGGTCTGGTTTACGGCGTCGTCGAGAAGTACGGCGATCGCGATCCAAACATCGCGGCGTATCTGCTCACCCTCCTGGCGCAGTACCACGCCGAGAAGTGGGACGCCGGAACGTGCAGGTTCCTGTTGAAGCGCGCCGAAAGGTACCTGCGACCTGCTTCATCTGACGTCCTCCGGCTGCACGGCATCGTTCGAATCTTCGTCGAAACTCTTGAGGGCGAATCGGCCAGGGCCCGTGACCTCTACGACGAGCTGAGCCGGCACGACCTGTCAACCGTCGACGACTCCTCGCTGGCGATTCTTGGCCGCTGCCTGACCTATTCCGGCTGGTACCACCAGGCGCGTGACCTGTACTCGATAGCGTTCTCCCGCTATCCCGCGACCTCGGTCTGGGCAAAGCTTGGCAACTTCCTGCAGGCCGAGAATGAGATCCGGGCCGGAAGCTACCACCGTGCCGAGGAGGCCATCGAGGCAACGATGAGCGGACCCAGTACCCAGGAGATCTCCCGGACGTTCAGCCGGGTGCTGTACGCCTGGTATTGGCAGGCCAAGGGTGATTCGGAAAAGGCTCGTTCGATAATTGCCGACGCTCACCATCTCACCCATGGTGGCCAGGACCCGGCGGGAGCCGCGCAGCTGTGTGCGCATCAGGGCCGGTTTGCGATGATGCGGGCCGACTACGCGGAAGCCCTGAGGTACCTGATCCGGGCTCGCGACATTGGCATCATGTTCCAGAATCCGCTCCAGCTGCAGTTCGAGGGCGACCTGGTGGAGACGCTGGTGGCGCTGGACCGGCGTCGTGAGGCGACGGAGGTGCTCGACGACTTCGAGGAACGGAACACGACGCACCCTTCGCGGTGGGGCACTCTCGTGCTGGACCGCAGCCGCGCGCTGGTGGCCACGGGTGAGTACTCGCTGCAGCTGTTCCGGAAACTGCTGGCCCGGTTCGGTCCGCAGGATTCCGATTTCGAGAGGGCACGGACATTTTCCTGTTATGGCCGTCGGCTGCGCCAGCTTGACCGGAGTGCCGAAAGCCGCGATTACTTCCTGGCAGCCATCTCGATCTATAACGAGATCGGCGCCATCAGCTGGGCAGCGGAGATTGAGAAACTGATCAGCGGCCGCACGCCGGCTTCGCAGCGAGCCCAGCACCCGATGTTGAGCCGTCTCACGGACGCCGAGCGGCTGGTCGCCAGCCGGGTGGCCGCCGGTGCCCGGAACAAGGACATCGCCGCGGAGCTCTTCGTCTCGGTGCGCACGGTGGAGGTTCGGCTGACCAGCATCTATCGCAAGCTCGGCGTGCACTCGCGCTCGCAGCTGACCGCCCTAATGTCGCAGGACGCCGACCCGATTCGGTCGGGCTGAGCCGTGCGGTTGTCCGACATTTGCAGAAGCTGACCCGCCAGTAACCCCGAATATCTCACGATGTGAGCGATCTCAGGGTGGTTAGAGCAGCTAGCGGCTGCAAATCTCGACCGGAGACGACTATGCACCGCATCGGCTAGGCGATGGCGTGCACCTTGCCATGCTGCCGGGCGTAGCCGACGAGCTGCCGGAGCACCGTGCTGATCTCCCGGTCGGAGAGTCCCGAACCGCTGGGTAGGGTGATGCCGCAGCGGAAGTAGTGTTCCGACGTGCCGTTGAGCATGCTGTTGGCTGACCGCGGCGGCTCGGCCCGGTGCCGACGTGGCTGGGCTGCTGGATTGATCGGACCTGGATCAGCGAAAACCGGCTGCAGGTGCATCGGCTTCCACAGCGGGCGGGTCTCGGTGCCGAGGCCGTGCAATGTCGCCGCGAGCCCGTCCACATCGAAGCCCGCGAGCACAGGGTCCACGATTATCGCGCTGAGCCAGCAATTGTCGCCGACGTCATCCCCGCCGAAGATCTCGATGCCCTGAAACTCTTCGCACACCTGCCGGTAGCGGCGGCGGATGTCGCGTCGTCGTGCCGCGAACTCGGTCAGCCTGGCCAGTTGCGCCCTGCCCAGGGCGGCCAACAGGTTCGAGAGCCGGTAGTTGTAGCCGATGTCGGCGTGTTCGTAGTGACTAACCGGTTGCCGAGCCTGGGTGGCTAGGTAGCGTGCGCGGTCGGCGATCGTCTTGTCGTCACAGACAAGTGCGCCGCCACCGGAGCTCGTGATGATCTTGTTGCCGTTGAACGAGAAGATCGCGCAGTTGCCGAAGCAGCCAGCCGGACGGCCGTTCCGCGACGCGCCAAGGGACTCGGCCGAATCGGCAATGACCGGAACACCATGCCGATCGGCGATCCGGCAGATCGTGTCGTAATCCGCCACTTTGCCCAGCAGGTCAACGGGCACGACCGCCGCTACGCGTCGCCCTTCGGCTCGCACTGTGTCGAAGGCCGCCGCGAGGAGCTCCGGATCCATGTTGCCGGTCTCGTCGCAGTCAATGAAGTAGGGAGTCGCGCCGGTATAAACGACGGCGTTGGCGGTTGCGGCGAACGTCATGGTGGAACAGAAGACCACATCCCCCGGACCGACATCGTGGCAGAGCAACGCCAAATGCAAAGCCGCCGTGCCGGAACTCAGCGCCACCGCATGCTGCCTTCCGGTTGCGACGGCAAGCTCCTGCTCAAACAGGTCGAGTTCAGGTCCGGCCGGCGCCACCCAGCCGGAGCGGAATGCGCGCAGCAGGGCTGCTTCTTCGGCCGGGCCCACCTGGGGTTTCGACAGGCTGATCGCGAAATTCATGAGATTGCCCTCGCATCCCGCGGCAGCAGGCGGCCGTCGAGCAGGAAATCCCTGACCACGGGCAGCACTGCCGAGGTTTCCGGCAGGCTTTCGGGCAGAAGCGGCGGAACGGTCACATGTGAGATCTTCTCGTGCGAGGTGCGCATGCCCATCTCCTCTTCGGTGAACAGGTCTTCGTCGAGCTTTTCGCCGGGACGTAATCCGGTGAAGACGATCTGGCAGTGTTTGTGCGACATCGCGATAAGGCGTTCTGCGATGTCGACGATCCGCACCGCTTCGCCCATATCCAGGACGAGTGCCTCACAGCGGCCGCCGATGACAGCCGCCTGCAGCACCAGCTGGCAGGCCTCGGGAATCGTCATGAAGTACCTGGTGACGTCCGGGTGGGTTATGGTCAGCGGTCCACCGGATTTCAGCTGCTGCTCGAATGAATAGAGCACCGACCCCCTCGAGCCGAGGACGTTGCCGAACCGCACCGACAGGTACGTCTGCCCGGTCGACTCGGCGAATGAGCTGGTCAATTGCTCGGCGATCCGTTTGGTCTGACCGAGCACGCTGGTCGGGTTCGCCGCCTTGTCGGTTGAGATGTTGACGAAGGTGCTCACTCCGGCGTTGGCTGCCGCCCGCAGCACGTTCAGGCTGCCGTGCACGTTCGTTTTCCAGCCTTCCAGTGGGTACTGCTCGAGCATTGGCAGGTGCTTGAGCGCGGCGGCATGAAAGACAACATCCGGCCGCCGGTCGGCGAAGATCTGCTTCATCGTCTCCGCGTCCCTTATATCGGCGAGCACGACATCGGAGGAGTCCAGGAGGGCACGGCCGTAAATCGACAACTGCACGGCGTGCAGGCCCGACTCGTCCCGGTCCAGCATGATCAGCTCGGCCGGATAAAGCCGGTGCAGCTGGCGGCAGAGTTCGCTGCCGATTGATCCGCCCGCCCCGGTGACCAGCACCGTTTTGCCCTGAACGTGCTCCCGGATCCGGGCCATATCGGTTTCCACCGGCTGCCGGCCGATCAGGTCCTCGACGTTGAGGTCGCGGATGCTGCTGACGTCCACTCGGCGATTGACCAGTTCCTCCAAAGGAGGCAGTGTTCGAATCCAGATGCCGGTGCCGGCGACCTGATCGCTGAGCAGCCGGAGCAGCCGGGAATCGGCCTCCGCAATCGCGACTATTATCCCTTCGGCATCGACTGCCTTGGCGACATCGAAAAGCTGGGCCGAGGTTCCCTTGACTGGCACTCCCGATAGTTGCAGGTTCCGCTTGGCATGGTCGTCGTCGATCAGAGCGACCGGCAGGTACGTGCTGCCGTGGGTATGCAGCATCTGCCGAATCAGAATCGCCCCCGCCTCACCTGCTCCGACGATAACGACCCGGCTGCCGCCGGCCGGCCGGCGCCAGCGGTCCAGGTACATCCGAACCGCATGCCGGCTTGCCGACATCAGCACGACCGCGCCGAGCGTGGCCATGATCACCGTCGACTGCCCCAGTCCTGGCCGGCTGATCAACTCGACGCCCTGCAGGCAGATCCCGACCAGTGCGGCGGAAATGGCCACGAAGCGGGTTTCAGCGAAGCCGCCGTACGGATAACGGTTCTGGTAGAGGAACAGCATTGCGCCGATCAACAGCTGCAGCCCGATCGCCATCAGGGCGAAGACGAAAACGCTGGGCCACGGTGCCGTGTACCCGACTGCAATCAAGGTCGCAAGCAGGCACGCGGCCAGCCAGGCCAGAGCGTCCAGCAACCCCTGGACAGCGAACCTGACCGCCGGTGAGTTCGTTTGCAAGCCGCGCCTTTCGATGGCGGCTGCGAACCATGGCCGGTTCATGACGCGGCCTTGGCGAAGAGCGGGACTGCGTTGTGTTGCCGTGGAGTTTTCATGATGGGGCCCTTCGTTGAGACGGCGACCACACCGAGCAGTTCAGCGTCGGCTGCCCTGATGAGATCTGACGACGCCCGGATGGTTGAATAGCGGCTGCGCCGGCTCGGGGCGAGGAGCACGACTCCGTGGCTGATCTGCAGGTAGCTATGCACATTCGGGTCATCGAGCACGGGCGGCGCGGCAATCAGGACGACGTCCGCGTTCGCCGCGAGGTCCCGGAGTGCGGCCCGTAGCGATCTGAGGCCCAGAACTCCGCCGCTCGGCAGCGGAAGCAGCTCGGGAGGCAGCAACTCGGGGTCGGCTCGTCCGGGAGCCAGGCCTTCGGTCTCGATCCGGTCCTCGAAGAAGGCACGAGCGGAAGGATCGCCGGCAACCACCACGCAGTGCAGACCACTTGCCGAAGCGGTGCGGGCCAGTTCCCACGCGGTAGGCGCCGATCCGAGGCTTGGGTTTGCGGAGGTGATCGTGATGACCCGCTGATAGGTTTCGGCGGTGTTCAGTCCGATCCGGGTGTAGAGGGCGGCGATGGAATGCCCGATGGCGTCGGCCTCGTCGTGTCCTGACTTCGGTCGTTCCCGATCTTTCGGTGCTGCCCGGATCAGGTCTGGATGCCCGGGAGGGCCAAGCGTTGCCAGCACTTTGGAATCGGCAGAGTCCGCGAACTCCCGGAGACTTCGCACGTATGGGTTTCGCAGCTCGAAGAAGAGGGTGAGCAGCAGACCGATGGCGAGTCCTCCGATTGCGCCGAGCAGGACTATCGGTACCGGGAAGGGCGGAGCCGCCTGGGTCGGCACGGTTGCCGGGTCGAAGATAGTGACGTTGAGCACCGGGCCACCGGTGCCCTGGTTGTCGAGCTGCGGGGTCAGTTCCGCGAACGAGCGTGCGACGGCGTTGACTACTTCCGCGGCCTCTTCCGGTGAGTTCCAGGTCGCGGTGATTGTCAGAATCACGGTGTCCGGTTCCACCGCGACCTTTATCCGGTTGGCCAGAAACCGGGTGGACTCATCGAGTCCGAGCCGGCTGCGCGCGGCATCGATCACGATGTCCGAGCCAACGAACTCACTGTAGGTGGCGATCCGATCCCGGACGTAGGCATTTCCGGACGACGGTTCGGCGTTCTCCGGGAGGTCGATAGTCAACAGGAGCTGCGTCCTGGCCTCGTACTTCTTCGGCATTGCCGAGCTGACCGCGGCTGACGCGGCCATTCCGATGATGACGCATCCGATCAACACGTACCAGTAGCGGCGTAATGCGGTGAGGACAAACGGGACGTTCATTTCGTCTCCTCGATGGATCCGTGTGTTGGATGGCGTTCCATGCTGCTTATTGAGTCGGCTGCCCCGCTCAGGTTGAGTGAGAGGTACGCCTGAAGCGATCGCTGAGCGAGCGAGCGTTGATCGAAATGAGCCGCGCTGCGGTGCGAGGCGGCGAAGCCCATCTGGACCCGAAGCTCGTCATCGCGCAGCAGGGTGAAGACATGGTCGGCGAGTTCTTCCGCCGTGTCGGCGAGGAATCCGGTGCGCCCATGATCGACGATGTCGGTCACGCCGGTAACCTTTGAGGCCACGATCGGCAGTCCAATCGCCTGCGCTTCCAGGAGAGCGAGTGGCATCCCTTCCCCTCTCGAGGTGAACAGCACCAGATCGGCGGCCGCCAATTTATGGCGCAACTCATCCGGAGCGAGCCAACCGCTGACCTCGACGAACCGGGCATTGCTCCCCAGTAGCTTCCGATCACCTTCGCCGAGCCAGAGGGCGCGAGCCGCGAGATCCGGAACCTCGGCAAGCCGCTCATCCAGCAACTGGATGACGGAGCCGAACAGCGTCGGTGCCTTCTGTTCGGCGATTCGGCCGATGTGCACGATGGTGCGAACCGTGGCTGCCTTGCCGGGCAGGCCCCCGGTCTGTTGTGCGCCGTTCGGTGTCACACCGCCGGCTTGGCCGCCGCTCGGTGTCGAACCGTCGGCTCGTGCGCCGTTCGGTCCGGCGCTATCCTGCCGGGTGCCGTTCGGTGTTCCGCCCTGGTTCCGCGAACCGTTCGGTCGTGCGCTGTCCGGCCGAACCAGGGTGTCGGTCGCGGCCCGGTCTTCGCGGGAGCCGTGGCTCCGGACCTGGTTGCCGGTCGCGGCCTTGGTGCCTTGCTGCGCCACGGCGGCATGTGCCACGGTGCCAATGCGAGCGCCGGCCGGCTGCGACATCCTCGGCGATGCCGACGGTTTCTTGTAGCCGAGGAGTTCCGCTGTGTTGACGGCGTTGGGCAGTACTGCGGTGCGGCTGCCTGGCAGGTACTTGGTGGCGACGTCCCGCTCGGTCTCGGAAACCAGGATCAACTTGGAATCCCAGCGGACCGCCATCCGCTCAAGCGTGAGGTATATGGCGCGTTTGTGCGGGTGCATTCCGGCCTGCGCGAAAGCAAAAGCGTGCGGGCTGTACACAACCCGGGCGCTCCCGCCGACAGCAACCGCGATGAACCGGCCGAGGAATCCGGCCCGGGAGGAATGCAGGTGAACGACATCGCACTGGGTCCGGGCAAGGGTCCGCGACAGACCGTGCACGAGGTCGATCAGCCGTCGAATCGTTGTCGTCGTCGACCACTGCTGGACGTTGACCCGCGGTCCGGTTAGTTGCTGGATCTGCTCCTTGGCGGGCGTATCGCTGCGCGGCACGAAGGCGAAAATGACCTCATGCCGGTCCGGGTGTTCGGCCTGCTGCCGGGCGAGTGTGGTGACGGAGGTCAGAACGCCGCCTGAGCTGGCATCGGTCACGTGAAGGATTCTCATGGCTTTGACTCCGATCGTGATTTGAGCGGTACAAGGGTGAGGAATAGCGGGAGCAACGGGGTCAGGTGTTTGAGGTATGACCCGAAGTCGGGCTCGAAGATTGCCTGCACGAAAACGACGGCGAACAGCAGGGCTGCGGCCCGGGCGGCCCGGATCGTGGCGGGCGCTCCCGGCGGGTACGCGCCGTTGCTCGCTGTGTCGTTGGGCGCTGTGCCGTTGGGTGCGCCTGCGAAATCCGGCCTACCCGCCAGGGTCGTGGCGTTTCCTTCGCGCCGGAGCCGGATATAGCCGACGATCGCGGTGAGCCAGAGGAATGCGATCACCACGGCCGACACCACGTGAAACAGGTTCCCGGTGACAACCAGGGTCACCGGGACCAGCAGCATCAGCAGCAGCGCGGTCGCGTTCACGGCGGCCAGCGCGCCATCAGTCGGCAGCGGATCGACAATGAGCGAGGCCACGTCGTCGTCCACGCGGGAGGCGTTGATCTCCGCGCGGTTGGAGGTGAGGCCAACCGAGAGGACGGTTCGGAACGCGATCTCCAGCAGCGCGTATCCGACGGCTACGGCACCGATCACCAGGAGCGGATTCTTGAGCCTGGGAAGCAAAATCCGCCACACCAGGTACATCCCGGCGATGATGACCCAGTACGGGCGCAGGAACAGCCCGTAACCAACCATCAGCAGGGCCAGGATGGCATCGGCATACGGCTTGCGCGGCATGACGAGCAGCACAAGCACAATCACCAGCGTCAGCACTTCCTTGCTGTACTGGGCTAGGTAGGCGACAGCCAGGACGAAGCTGATGCCGACAACTGCCAGCCCGATCACGCCGAACTGCGCCAGCCGCGACCATCTGGTTGCGGCGAAGACAGCCACGGTGAACAGGACGAGCGAAACCAGGGCGGCCAGCGCCGGCTGTTCCGCGAAGCCCAGGCTGCGGTAGATCGCCGCAATATTCCGGAACGAAGGCGTCTCCTCGGCGGCCAGCGGACTGACAATCGCCTCGGCGATATGGCTGTTATCGAGTAGGAAGCGTTCTGGAAGAACGGTGTAGGAAACTATCGAAAGCATGGCGGCCAGGCCGGCGCAGGCAACGGTGATGATCTGGGCCGGGGAGCCGTAGATCCGACGGGCCGAGAGGCTGGTGGAAAGTGTCGACGTCATGACGCGGCCTGGGGTGGAACCTGCGGGCTGCTGGTCGTCCCGTGCAGCTCGGAACCGTTGCTGGAGGTTGCCACTCGTCGTCCGGAGGTTGCCGTGCGTTGTCCGGCCCCGCTGCCCAGGTCGGCGACGGACTGGCATGCGCTCGCGAAGGAATCCTGCAGCGTTGGGGCATCCCGCCAGTGTTCGGCTGCGGCCTCGGACAGCCGTCGGTAGTGATCCCGATCCTGCCAGGTGGCATTGATCAGGCTGGCGGTCAGCAGGTCGGCGGTGTGATGGATGGCATTTGCGTCGTGCTCGGTGTATTCGGCGATCTGGCCGACCGGCGTCACGACCGGAACCAGACCCAGCTGCATTGCTTCTATGACGGACATGCCGAGGCCCTCGAACTCACTGAGCTGGATGAAGAAGTCGGCGGTCTGTGCGTAAGTCCGCAAGGTTTCCCAGTCCGCGGCCGGCTGCCAGGTCACCAGTTCTGTGACGTCAAGGAACCGAGCCAGCTGTTCCAGGTTCCGCCGCTCGCCGTTGTCCGGTCCGATCAGGGTCAGTCGCACGGGAACGGCACTGATTGCGGCGAGTTCGGCGAGTACCCGCAGTGCGCGGTCGATCCGCTTCTGCCGGGTGATTCGTCCCCAGTAGACGAGCTGTAGGGATCTTTGCGGTGTTTCGGACTCCGGTTCGGCTTGAGCCACCCGGCCCGGGCTGGTCGACGCTGTGCTGGTTGGCTCTGTGCTGGTTGCGGCCAGCGGGCGCCTGGCCAGCAGCGGCACGATGTGCACCACTTTGCCGGCGAGTTCATTCGTCATCGCGCGTCGGGTCGACTCCGCATCGCAGAATACGGCATCGGCGAGCGCGAGGCCGATCCGGTGAGCCAGCCGGTCGAGGCGGTTCTTGAACCGGGTGTTGTGCAGGAAGACGATGAAGGGCCTGCCGGGGCTGAGGATGCGTGCCGCCGACCCGACGAGGACGGAGCGCCACAGCGAGGCGATCACGAGGTCCGGGTTGCTTCGGCGAATCCAGCGCAGGATCGGAATCACCGACAGCGGATTGTTCAGGCCGAGCCCCACGCAATCCGGCGCGTTCAGCACCGCCCCGCTTGTCGTCGCACCAGTGTTTCCGGCTACTCTTCCGGCCGGCGTTTGGGCGGTGTTCCGGGCTGGGGCCAGCGTGGCCACCCGGTACGTCATCCCGTGCGGTGGTTCGGCTCGGAGAGCGTCTGCTGCTACCTCGACGCCGCCCACATTGCTGTTGTGCAGCAGGTGGCAGACCCGAAGTTCTCCTGATGGCGCGGCCGGGCCGGACATCACTGGGCTCCGTCCGCGCCGAGCACAGCCCGGGCCGTTCGGGTCAGGATCCACAGGTCCTTGCCGAGCGACCAGTTGTGCGCGTAGTCGATATCGAGACGTTGTGCAGCCTCCCAGGTCAGCCGTGACCGGCCGCTGACCTGCCACAGCCCGGTCATCCCGGGAAGCACGCCGAGCCGGTGGACCGCGCCGCCACTGTAGAGCGCCACCTCCGACGGGCGTTGCGGTCGAGGCCCGACCAGGCTCATGGTTCCGCCAAGTACGTTGAAGAGCTGCGGCAGCTCATCCAGCGAGTAGCGGCGCATCACGGCGCCGAATCGGGTGATTCGCGGGTCGTTATCGACCTTGAAGAGTGGCTGATCACCCTTTGACTGCTGAGCCAGCAGCGCGTGCAGCTGGGCGTCGGCATTGTCGACCATCGAACGGAACTTCCACATTTTGAACGGTCTGCCATGTCGGCCGATCCGTTCCTGCCGGTAGAAGACCGGGCCTTTGCTGGTGACCTTGACCAGAACTGCCAGGATCAGCAGAAGCGGAGAGAAGAGCAGCAGGAGAAGTGCCGAACCTACGATGTCGAAAGTTCGCTTGGCCGCCCTGACCGCCCAGGGCTGCTGCGGGGCGGAGATTTCCAGCACGGCATGATCGCCGCTCATCACGGCGTGGACCCTGCTTGCCCGCAATGGCCCGCCCGCGATTGCGAACCGGAGGCTGGCCTGCTGTTCCCGCAGTTCCCAGCTGAGCCCCTGCAGTTGGTCCGCGGAGAGCCCAAGCTGGCCGTTGAGTTCGACCGAACAGGCATCGTAGCTCCGTGCGGTCTCGCGGATCTTGGCGATCAGGGCCGCGGAATCCGCCCGCAGTTCGGGTGTCACCTCGAGCCGACGGGCCTGCACGCCGGCGGCGACCGGCGCCTCTTCGGCATCGCCCCCGACGACGAGGACCACCGGTGAGGAGTAGCGGCGGAAGATCGAACGCCCGATCACGCTTCCAGCGGTCAGCGCGCCGACCATAATGAACAGCTGCGCCGGGTGACTGACCAGTCCGGGAAGCGCGGAGGCCACGATGCACAGTGCCAATGTGGTGAATCCGGCGCGGAAACTCACTGATCGGCTGGTTGATTCCTCGCGGCGCGATGAGAGCCCGCCCAGGATCGCCGAGCAAATGAACCATGCGATGACGCACAGGGCAAGTTCCGTGACCGTAAGCAGCGAGCTGTCACGCGAGCCGATGATTATGCCGAGAATCGTGAACAGGGCGACGATGAGGTCGAGGGCGAGGAGTGAGAGCACAAAGCGCTGCGATGACCACAACCGGTGAGTCTTCTTTTCCTGCGGCGGGTTCTTGTCGATCGCCTGCCAGTCGTCGTGCTGAAACACTTTTCGCTGGTCGATGATGTGCGCGGTCGACGGCATCAACGTTGGATGTGTCGGGATCTCTTGCGTTTCTTCGGTCTGGCGGGCAGCTGGGTTTGCGCGGGAGAATCCGGAATTCAAGGTGTCCTCCTAACGGTGCGGGGCTGGCTAGCTGAGCTGTTACTTCCAGACCGTACGACCGCCGCAAGGCGAAGAGACTCGAATGCGGATTGTGGTGTGGTAGCCCGCAGCCAAGACTGCGGAATTGTGGGGAACCGCGAACGCGGGCGTCCCGGGCGGGCGTGCCGGGCGGCTTGGCGGGCTTTGACGGGCGGCTTGCGGGCAGCTTTGGAGGGCGGGCAGGGCGTGCGGGCCTGCCGCGAAGTGCGGTCTACTGTCTACGAAGTCCTTAAGACATGAGTGTCGGTGTTCTGCGACATGACGGGCAGTGTTCAACCGTGTTCCGTCCGGGCTTCAGCTGCTGCGCGGGGACAGCAAAAAGGCCGTCGAAGTCATGCCTCGACGGCCCTTAGTCGCTCAGCTTGCTACCAGGGTTTGGGAATTGTGATGTCCTTCGGGATACCGGCCAGCAGCTGTTCGAGCCACTGCTCCGCCGCGCTGACGGCATCACCGTTGTTGAGGAAGATGATCCCGGCTGCGATCGCGGCGACCGAAATAATCAGCGCGATGACTGAAAGCACCGTGCCGCTCACGGCGAGCGCCTTGCCGGTGATCCGAACGGATCGCGCCGCCCGCGAGCCTGCCATGCCGAGAAAGAGGCCGAAAATGCTCAGGATCAAGGCCAACGGGGACAGCACGACTGTCAAGGCGGAGACGAAAGCCAGTAGACCGAAAATCAGGGCGAAGGCTGCGCTGCCGCTTGTCCGGGCGGGCTTGCCATCGTCATCCGCAGGGGTATGCGTCCGTGGGAATGTCTCTGCGCGGTCCCGGCGGAACAGCGTCTCGTTCTCCGGATCTGCTGACGTCGAACGCGGCGACCGGTCAAGCCGCTGGGTCTCGCCATCCGTTGACGGGCGAGACGAGGTCAGGAGCTGGGTCCGGTCCTGGTCGGTTTCGTTCGGATCGAGTACGTGGGCACCCTTGTTCTCGGCCATGTCACTCCTCAATCGGTTGTGGGGCTGCGCTTGCAGGCTTTCACACCTGAGGCCGGATTCCGGGCAGACGGCATGACTGGGCGTGTCTGCGATCGGGGTGTATCCACGTCGCTAGCGATGAAGCTATACAGGGTTAGTCAGTCCTCGACGACCGGTGTCCTTAGGGAAGTCGGCTTGGGCCTGTCGAAGGCTCCCGGGGCGCAGAACGCGAACTCTATGCGGGTCCGCCGCCTAGAACGCGAAGCCTATGCCGAAACCGCGGGTGAATTCAGGCGTGGTTCCTGCACACGGCTCGCGACCTACGCGAGAGCACGGCGATTGCAGCGTATTCGGCTGCCTAGGATTTGCGCTATATATGCGTAGAGACGCCTCGACATGCCGAGTCCGCCCTCGGAATGGCACGCGCCACCCGTCCACGAGCCCCCGCGCCGCCGCCCCTAGGTGTACTGCCTAGGTAGGTTGGTTGAATTCGTGCGACGACACGGTCTGAATTTACGGGATGAAGAAGGCCTCCCAATGTGGAGTGGAGCTGAGGTCCGAGTGTAAACGGAGCTACTTCACTGCGGGACGAAGTAGCGGAAGCAGGTAGTGGTCGGCGATCCAGGCGATGACGTCGACGACCACAGCGTCGCCGAACCCGAAGAGCTCCTGATTGTCCGTTCGCGCGCGCGTCTTGAACTTGTCGGCACCCATGAGGCGGGCGCACTCGACCGGCGTCAGCCAGCGCACCTTCATCTCTCCACGGTCAGCGATGACCAGGGCCTGCTTCGATGAGCCGCCGCCGGTTGTGACCGTGGTCCTCGACGCAACGGCGCTGGTGACCTCGATCGACTTCGCCGAGGGAGTCCCGACCACCTCACCCAGTCGGCTCGCCACCTGCGTGAAGCATGCCCATGACCGAGCCGTGCTCGAGTGGCGCCGCCAGATCAGCGAGATCGCGGAGGAGGTGCGCGAGGACATCCAGCAGGCGGCGCGAGACTCCGTGCCCGCACATGTCGTCGAGGATGACGAGCCCGGGGAGGCCGGCGATGGCAACTCGGGATTCCCCGAGAATCCGCAGCTCCTCGGCAGGCCAGGCCAGCCCTGAGATCAGGCGCGGGGATCGGGCGCGAGGATCGGGCAGGAGGATCGGGCGCGGGGTCAGGCGCTTCCCACGCCGGTGTCGGGGGCGTAGGCTCGGATGCCTGACCCGATCCGAGGAGTGGATGTCGGTGTTCGGCAAGTTCAAGGAACGACGCGAGGAGCACAGTCGCGAGGCTCGCGGCCCGGTCGCAGCCTGGGCTCGGGAGCAGGGTTGGTACGTCGCCGACCCGCCCGATGCCACGATCCAGTACCCATCGCAGGTGCTAGCGCCGCAGTTGCATCCGAAGGTGTGCAACCTCGTGGTCGGCGACCTGGCCCAGCAGGGCTTCACCGCGCAGTCCTGGGAAGCCGACGCCCCGAACATCGGCGGCTTCGCCTTCAACGGTCGGTGGCACGTGCTCGTGACTGCCGCGCGAGAAAACCTGCCGCGCATGGCAGCGGTCGCCAAGGACGAGATCGGGATGGCCACCACGGCTGTACCCCGCGATCTCGGCGGCGGACCGCTGGTCAAGAGCGGCGAGCTGTCGCACTTCGGAGGTGACCCCGAGGCGCTACAGCGCCTGGCCCCGCTGGGCCCGACGCTGGCGGCGACCCGTATGTGGCTGGTGCTGGCGCCAGGCAGCGTGAGTATCCACGGGCCGGGCGAGCCCGACCTCGACGAGCTGCAGCAACGCCTCCAGCTCACCCGAGATGTGGCGGCCGCCTTTGGAGCCCAGCTCGACTGAGTCCAAATCAACCGAACCGGAGGCTTGGTCTCGGTATGCGCTCGCTCACCACAGGCCACACACCGCCATCGGGAACCAGCCACCCATCCACCGCTTAACCAACGTCCCCGATCAGTACACCTAGGGCCGGCCGCGGCCACCGCACCTAGGGCCGGTGCGCCAGAGCACATGCCGAGACAACCTGCCGCTGGAATGCCCGCCTTAGAGAACGATCCCGGGCCGAGCCTTGGTGGGGTTTCCATCCCGGAGCACCGCCTGGCCGGCGACGAGTACCTCGGAGAACCCGGTGGACAGCTGCCACGGGTCCTGGAAGGTCGACGGGTCGGAGACCGCCTCGGGATCGAAGACGGCGATGTCGGCGACCATGCTTTCGGCCAGGACGCCCCGGTCCGCCAGCTTCAGCCTGCTTGCCGGTAGCGATGTCATTTTCCGAATTGCCTCTTCGAGGCTGAGGACCTTCTCGTCTCGGCTGTAGTGTCCGAGCACCCGGCTGAACGTGCCGAAGTTCCGTGGGTGGGGCTGCCCCTCGCCTTCTGGTCTCATTACCCAGCCGTCGCTGGCGACTGACACCTGCGGATGCCGGAGCACGTTCCGAACATCGTTTTCGCTCATGCCGTGACTCACGATGGCGACGGAAGCCTCATGCGCTTCCAGGATGCGAAGCGTCGCCTCGGCGGCGTCGACTCCTTCCCGCGACCCAATCTCGGCGACCGAGAGTCCGAGCGCCCAGTCGTACTGCCCGGGCGGCAAGGCTGAGATGACGACGCCGTCAGCGATGCCGTCCCGGGCGAAAGCGGCGCGGGTGCCGGCCAGAATCGACGAGCGTTCATCCGGGATTCGCAACCTGGCGAGAAACGCTTCGACCCCGCCATCGAGCGCGGATGTCGGCAGCCGGGTAGTTAGTGTTGTGCTCGAAGCCGTGTATGGATAGACGTCTGCCGTCACGTCGACGCCGCGCGCTCGAGCGGCGTCGATCAGGGCGAGAGCATCGGCGGTGCGGCCGTAATTGGGCTTACTCACCGCTTTCAGGTGTGAAATCTCCAGCCGCGCACCGGCAGCCTCGGCTGCCTCGATCGCTTCGGTGATCGAGTCGAGCAGATTGAACGACTCGTTGCGGATATGCGTCGAGTAGAGCAGATCGCATTCCGCCGCGACCTGGACAAGCGTCCTGATCTCGGCGGCTGATGAATAGGTTCCGGGAGCGTAGATCAACCCGGTGGAGAAACCACGGGCGCCCTGGGATGCCGCGGTCCGGAGCAGCTCGCACATTCCGTCCAGTTCCTCGGTCGTCGGGGCCCGCTCCGCCTCGCCCATGACGGCGAGCCGAAGCGCGTGATGTCCGACCTGGAGGATCGAATTGATCGCTGGACGAGCCTCGTTCTGGGTTTCGGCGAAGCCAGCAGTGTCATGCCAGGCCCAGCTGATCTCGGGACCCAGGAACGACGTCCAACGTTGCAGCCGTTCCATCTCGCCCACCGGGAACGGCGACCAGCCGCAGTTTCCGGTCAGTAGCGTCGTCACGCCCTGATGCAGCTGCGTGGTGGCTTCCGGCCAGCCCTCAAGCGAAAAATCGGCATGGGAGTGCAGGTCGATGAACCCAGGGCACACGACTTTACCCTCGGCATCGATGCCGATCTCTCCTGTTACTGCTTCCGGCGTCACGGCGGTGATCCTGCCCCCGGTGATGCCGACATTGGCCACACGGCCGGCCGCTCCGGTGCCGTCAATAACGGTGCCGTTCGAGATCACGAGGTCGAAGTTCTGCACGGTTATCTCGTTTCAAAGAAGAGGATGATCAGGTACATCACGCAGGCTGGGACGAGCAGCAGCCATCCCGTGATCAGCATGTTTTTCAGGTTCGACGAGCGGGCGAGGCCCATGACGCCGATCATATTGCCGTTCGGGAACGGCCCGTAGGTGTCTGCCTTCGAAGCGAAGAGCAGGACAACGATCCAGGATCCTGCGCTGATTCCGATGGTCCCCGCGAGGTCGCCGAAGACCTTGTCCAACAGGATCACCTGCGCAGCCGTCGCGCCGGGAATGCCGACCCAGCCGAGCAGACTGATCACAATCGTGAACAGGAAGGGCGAACCGGATGCCAGGTTGTCTCCGACGAGTTCCAGGATGACTTCGAAAGGCGCCAGCTTGTCGATGACCTGAAACAGTGCGGCCAGTAGCCAGAACAACAGGAAGATGCTGACCAGGCTGGCGGCTCCCCGGTACATGGCGTTCGCGATGTTGCGGGTAGACATGCCGCCTGCGAGTCCGGTGACGATCCCCAGGATCGGCAGTGCCAGAAGCGGGAAGGTTGTGTCCGCGGCTGCGATCGTCGCATATACAACGGTGATAATAAGCAGACCGAGGAATACGGCTGTGGTACGTCCGGCACCCTTGGGCGGTGCCGCGGATTCGGTGCCGATCTCGTCCTCGGTGTAGAAATCGCCTTGCCGGGCGGTACGGCGTTGCATCCAAGGCACGATGACGAGACCGAGGACCAGCGACAGGATCATCAAAGGCCCGGCGCCGAACAGCACGAACTGAAGGTAGCTGACGTCGGCGGCATCCATGATGGCGACATTTGACCCCGCGAACGGAGCCATTGCCAGCCCGGCACATCCGCCGATGAACATCATCGATGCTGTCGCGGACCGGGTGAACCCCAGGCGAGCCGTGATTGGGAGCAGGATCGGCGCCGCGATTGCAAGCGCTCCGGCCAGCGTACCCAGGCTGGCGACCAGAATCAGGCAAGCCAGCATGACGCCGAGGATGACTGCCAGTTTGCTCTTGCTTCCAAAGACCCGCATCACCCCGTGCACGATTGTCTCGGCAACTCCGGTGAGTTTGAGCACCTCGCCGACCCCTGCGCCAAGAATGATGATCAGGCCGATCATGGTGATTTGATCCGCAAGTGATTCGCCCATCAGGGTGCCTATCCCGAGCGGCGGAAGCTTTGCAATGATCAGCCCCGAAACCAGGGCGATGATCGTACCGATCACGATGTCCATACCGAGCAGGCACAGCACGGCATAGAGCACAATCGGCAACAGACCCCACAAGGTGGGACCTGAGGTCACGAAGGCCGCGTAGATCGATAGCAGAACCCCGACGGCCGCGATCACGTTGACGAGGCGCGTCCGTCCCGGGGTGAGCGCGACGTCGTAGGCGTTCGAGCTTTGGCTGGGTTTGGCTGACTGGGGCGCCGGTGATTCGGCCATGACATTACCTCGGGGAGCGGCGGGTATACAGGGATACGATACGGGAACTTCCTCTGAGTGTTCTGGGTCACCGTCGATATGTCAACGATTACCGCGAAATTCGCGCCGAATACGGCCTGCCGTCTCATCAAACGAGAAACGCTATGCGGAACGTATGTTTCCGAGTGTGCTGCCGGTTAGGAAGATATTCCTAGTTCTTGGCATAGCGCTAGACGTTGGTAGATAGCAATCGACGTCAATCTGGAAGGTCGGCGATCCGCTCCGAGACCCGGCCAAGCACCATCAGCTCGTCGGGGCTCAGGTGGTCGAGGAATCGGCTGCGCACCGAGAGCAGATGGTGATGAGCCGCCGCTTCCAGCACTTTAAAGCCGTGCCTGGTCAGGTGAAGCACGCAGCCGCGAGCGTCCTGAGCATCGGGCTCCTTCTCGATCAACTCCCGGTGTTCCATTCGACTGGCGTGGTGAGACAGTCTGCTTCGGGACCATTCCATTTTGTCCGCCAGATCCTTGAGTTCCCACCTGTGATCTGGCTTTTCAGACAATGTGCTCAGCACCTCGTAGTCGGCCGAGGAAAGGCCGGAGTCGTTTGCCAGGTCCCGCCCCAATCTCGCCGGCAGGGCGGTGAGCAATCGACGGAAGGCGCGCCACGCCTGTTCTTCGTCCTCGCTCAACCAGTTGGTGTCCATGAAGATCATCCTACTAGGTCGTTGACATGTCATCGAAAGCTGTTCTAAGTTGATGACATGTCAACGAAACTTGTAAATCACCCGATCCGTCTCCTCGTCATCGTGGCCAGCACTCGACCCGGACGGCTGGGTCCTGCCGTCGCGGATTGGTTCATCCAGGCAACACAGGTGGATGCCGAACAGGCCGGCATCACCGTCGAGATCGCCGACCTCGCGGAGGTGGCGTTGCCATTTCTCGACGAACCCGAGCATCCGTCTACTGGGGTGTACACCAAGGAGCACACCCGAGCGTGGAGCGGTCTCGTAGACCGTGCCGATGCCTTCGTCGTGATCACCCCGGAGTACAACTACGGAATGCCTGCGGTGCTGAAGAATGCCCTCGACTACTTGTATCGGGAGTGGGCGTGGAAGCCTGTAGCCTTCGTCAGTTACGGCAATACCTCGGCCGGTACCCGCTCGGTACAAATGGCTAAGCAGGTGGTCACCACGTTGAGGATGATGCCGATCGGCGCGACCGTGGCTCTGCGTATTGCCGACAGCATTCAGGACGGTCTGGTCCAAAAGGGCACCAGCCTGGATCAAGCCGCACGTAACGTTCTTGAGGAACTCAGCAGCGTTGCAAGGGCGCTGCGACCGTTGCGTGCGACTCAGAAAGGCGGCAGCCCGAACAGCGACACTCAGGACGGCGACACTGAGGACAGCGACAGCCCGAACAGCGTCACTCCGAACCAGGACGGCGTGACTCCTGGTCCCGTCGACGGCCTCGCCCTTTCGGTCGCCGGCGAGCATGACCTGGCGGAGCTACTGGTACTGCAGCGGTGTTGCTGGGTGCAGGAGGCGCTGGCCAACAACACCCTGGACCTGTGGCCGCTCCGCGAGACGTTAACAGACATCAAGATGTGGGTGACGACTTGGCGGGTGTGGATCGTACGCCGACAAGGTCGACTGGTGGCAGCGGTCCGCGCAAGGACTCAGGATTCAACCTGGGAGATCGGGCGGCTGATGGTCGCGCCCGATCAGGCCGGCAACGGCATCGGATCGTGGCTGCTGGCCCATTCCGAACGCCACGCACCCGACGGAACGTCGACGATCGCCTTGTTCACCGGACAGCACAGCCACCGCAACATCGGCCTGTATCGACGCTCCGGCTACGCAATCTACCCAGCGCCGATGGGTACGGCCGTCGATGCCGTCTACCTCACCAAGGCGGTGTAACGCCGCACTTGGCTTGGCACGACCGGCCAGGACGCGGAGCTCATGACAGGACGCGCGCGTACTCACGCGCGATCCTGCCTGAAGCTCGCGATCTGCGGCGGAGGTGCGCCCAGACGCTGCGCAAGTAGGTGCGCCCAGACGCTGCGCAAGGACGCGGACTGCGCTCAATCGGCTGGGATGGTTAGGCTTGGCAGATGGACGAGCAACGGGTGACACCTGAGCGGATCGAAGACCTGGCCGATGACGAAATCTTCGTGTTCGGCAGCAACGACTCGGGCCAGCATGGCGCCGGCGCGGCGTTACTCGCCTACCAGCGCTTCGGCGCCGTCTGGGGCCAGGGTCACGGGCCGATGGGCCAAAGCTACGGAATTTCGACCATGGAGGGGTTCGAACTCTTCCGTCGTAACGCAGCGGAATTCAATCGCTTCGCCTCCGCCCATCCGGAGCTGACTTTTCTGCTCACCAAGGTCGGCTGCGGAATCGCCGGCTACACCGAGGCGCAGGTGGCTCCGCTCTTCGCCGAGGCGCCGCCGAACGTGGTGAAGCCTGAAGGTTGGTAGACGTCGAACCGGAAAGTTGGTAGTGAAGTGAAGGTCGCGGAAATCCTCTCGCTGGTGGGTAAGCGAAACCTGGTGATCAACCCGGCGAAACGTCGCCTGCTGGCGAGCCACACCGTTGCTGACCTGGAGAAGTATGCCCGCCGCAAACTTCCGCGCTCGATTTTCGATTATCTGCAGGGCGGAGCCGGAGCCGAACGAAGCCTGGCCGCCAATGTGGAAGCCTTTGGCCGCTACTCCCTGGTCCCGCGGTCACTATCCGACGTCTCGAAGGTCGACACATCGGTCGATCTGCTCGGCGAGCAATACGACGCTCCGATCGGCCTGGCGCCGACCGGCTACACCCGGATGCTCGCCCCCGCCGGTGAGCCGGCGGTTGCCGCCGCGGCCGGCGCGGCGAATCTGCCCTACGCGCTGTCGACGATGGCGACCACCACGCTTGAGGACCTGACCACTGCCTGTGCGCCGCGAAATCTCTGGTTCCAGCTCTACATCTTCAAGGACCGGTCGACGACGGAAGACATGATCGCCCGAGCCGATGCCAGCGGATACCGGGTGCTCGAGATCGCCATCGACTCCGCCGTCGGTGGTAACCGGGTGCGTGACCGGCGAAACGGCCTGACCATACCGCCGCAGTTGACGCTCTCCAGCCTGATCGACATTGGACGCAAACCGGGTTACTGGACCGGTGTCGTCACCCAGCCCTCGCTGCGATTCGACAACATCGCGAAGTCAGCGCCCGAGTTTGGCGGCGGCTCCACCGCCTACATCAACGACCAGTTCGACCCCAGCGTCAGCTGGTCGGACATCAGGAAGATCCGGGAGCTCTGGCCGGGCAAGCTGGTGATCAAGGGTCCGGTCAGTCCGGATGACGCGCAGCGCTGCGTCGACCTGGGCGCAGATGGCGTGCAGCTTTCGAACCACGGCGGCCGGCAGCTCGACCAACTGGTGCCGCCGGTCGACATGATCGCCGACGTGCGGAAGGCCGTCGGCGAAGACGTCACGATCCTGATGGATTCCGGTGTGCGCACCGGCGTGGATGTCGCGATCGCGCTGGCACTCGGCGCGGATGCGGTCATGATCGGCCGGCCGTACCTCTGGGGCCTGATCGCCGGAGGGCGAGCCGGAGTCAGCCACGTGATCGGGCTACTGCGCCGGGATCTGGAGCAGACGATGGCGCTGCTCGGCGTGACGACACTTCAGGAGCTACGTGAGCAGGGACCCTCAATTGTCCGCCGGTTCGCCGATCGCTGAGAATCGATGCTCGGGTCGGCCGGTTGTCAGCGGGCCGCCGGCGGTTCTTCGGCTAAAACCCCACGCCCGGATTGAGAACGCCATCGGGATCGAGGGCAGCCTTGAGCACGTGGTTCAGGCCGAGTGCGTCATCGCCGAGGCACTCGGGCAACCACGGCTTCTTGAGCCGTCCGACCCCGTGCTCGCCGGTGATTGTGCCGCCAAGCGATATCGCCAGCCGCATCACCTCGCCGTACGCGAGTTGGGCCCGGCGTGCCTCGTCTGCGTCCATCGGGTCGAAAACCAGGAGCGGGTGGGTGTTGCCGTCGCCGGCATGCGCGATTACGGCGATCGTCAGTCCATGTCCGGCGGCGATCTCGGCGATTCCACGCACCAGGGCGCCGAGTTCCGGCACCGGAACGCCGACGTCCTCCAGCAGCAGCGAGCCCTTCCGTTCGACCGCAGGGATCGCCATCCGGCGGGCGGTGACGAATGCGTTACCTTCCTCCGGGTCGTCGGTGCTGAAGACATCCGAGGCGTTGTTCCGCGCGCAGATCTCGGTGATTCGGTCGATCTCCTCGGCGGCGTAACCTGCCGGCTCATCTGACTGGACGACGAGCATCGCCTCGGCCTGCCGGTCGAGGTCCATCCTTGAGACGTCCTCGACCGCGTTGATCGTGGCCTTGTCCATGAACTCAAGCATCGAGGGCCGCATCGCCTCGGTGATCTGCAGTATTGTCGCGGTGGCGTCGTCGAGCGCGCGGAATGAAGCTACCAGCGTTGACGCCGGACGCTGCGCCGGGATCAACCGCAGGATGATCTGGGTGATGATTCCCAGCGTTCCCTCGCTCCCGACGAAAAGCTTGGTCAGCGACAGGCCGGCGACGTCTTTGAGCCGCGGACCGCCGAGTTTCACAATCCGTCCGTCGGCAAGAACGACCGTCATCCCCAGCACGTAGTCGGACGTCACGCCGTACTTCACACAACACAGCCCGCCGGCGTTGGTCGCGACGTTGCCCCCGATTGAGCAGATCTCGAACGACGAAGGATCGGGCGGATACCAGAGGCCGTGCTCGGCGGCGGCAGCCTTCACCTCCGCGTTGAGCGCGCCCGGTTCGACCACCGCGGTGCGGGTCGTTCGGTCGATCTGGATTGCCCTCATCCGTTCGGTCGAGACCATGATGCAGCCTTCGACCGCAGACGACCCGCCCGAGAGGCCGGATCCGGCGCCCCTGGTAATCACCGGAAGGTGATGTTTGACGGCGAACCGCACCGCCGTCTGCACGTCCTCCGCGCTTTCGACGCGCACGACGGCGAGTGGATAACCGGCATCTGGGTCGTTTGCCCGATCCCATCGGTAGGAAGCCATCTTGTCCGGATCGACGATCACCGCCGAAGCCGGAAGCGCCGACACGAGTGGGGCGATGTCGACATTGCCCCGGTCGACCACCGGCTGCCGAAGGGCCACAGTGCCCACCTTCCTCGCCATGGGATATATGCTGCGCACGCTACGTGAGCGATGGAGAACGTGTCAACGGCGTCGAACCGGAAGCTCCCGGCCGGCGGTGTTTACCTGATCGGGCTGCGAGAGGTCAGGCTAAAGGGCCAGGTATGGCTAGAGTTGTGGCAGGCCTCTGGCTGGAGTTAGGGGAAAGAAGATGATCCAGGAACTGGATGCGCTAGATCAGCGGATCGTCGCGGCCCTGCAGGTCGACGGACGGTGTTCGTGGCGCAAAATGGCCGATGTGCTCGGCGAACCCGAGCGCAACATCAACCGCCGGGCGTCTGCACTGCTGGACTCGAATGTCATTGCCGTCTCGGCGCTCCCGGGCAACCATCCCACCGCTCTGGTTCGGGCACAGTGTGCGCCAGGCACGGTGCGCATCGCGGCAACCGCGCTGGCGAACCGGCCGGATTGCATATTCTCCTATGCGCTGACCGGCGGCGCCGATTGCGTTGCAGAGTTCGAGGTTACCTCGGGCGATCTGTCCCGGCTGGTGCTCGATGAACTGCCCGCTACTGTCGGCGTTGCCAGGTTCTGGACCGACCCCATTCTGCGGTACTACCGCACTGTGCGGGAATGGCGCCCCGGAATTCTCACCGAACGGGAGGCAGTGGGTCTTTCGGACGGACTGCCGGGATTGCCGCCCGAACAGGAGCGGTCGAAGATGCGGCCGTTCTCCGCGCTCGACGAGAAGATTGTGGCTGCCCTGCAGGTTGACGGCAGGGTGGGGTTCGCCGAGCTCGCCCGGCTGACGGGGGCGTCAGAGGCAACCGCTCGGCGGCGGGTGGATTGGCTGCTGCGCGACGGGGGAGTCCGGCTGCGGGTTGTCGTCGACCCAGCCTGCCTGGGCTTGCCGACGGAGGCAATGCTGTGGGTGAAGGTGCACCCGGCGCGGGTAGACCACCTGGCGCGCGGACTGATCGCATCGCCGTGGGTACGGTATGCCGCGGCCCTGGCCGGCGAATTTCAGTTCGTTGCCAATGTGACCGCCCCGGACGAGGCCGCCCTGTACCGGATGGTGACTACCGCGCCCTGGGTCGATGACGTGACGGCGATCGAAACAGATATCGTGCTGCAGGCCGCCAAACGAAGTGGCCGCCTGCTCGGTTGATCCGTCGGAATTCGCCGGATCCTTAGCGAATTCCGCCAAAACGGCCGTTTGACGAAGCTCCTGCTTGCTGGTGACCTGCGTCACCTGCGCACACTTACGCAGAATCCGTTGGACCACTGCGCGAAGGATCGAATCGATGATTGACGCAAGTATCCGGGCCGTCAGGCAAGGTGGCGCTCGCCGCTGGCTCCTCGCTGTCCCCGTCATTCCGGCGCTGGCGCTGCTCAGCGCCGCATGGCTGCCGTTCGTCAACACACCTGACCTCTGGCTGGGGATGCCCCGGCTTATCGTCTGGTGCTCGGCCTGGGTGCTCTTGCTCACGCCGGCACTTGCCGCGGTCGAATACGGCCTGGTGCGTCCGTTCGAAACGGAGGAGGACAAGTGAGCCTCACCTTCTGGGTCGCCATTATCGGCATGGTCGGCATTGCCGTTGTCGCCATCCGCGGTCGTAGCAAGCCGCATACCGACCTGGCCGAGTGGACCGTCGGTAAGCGGAACTACGGGACGCTGACCATGTGGTTCCTGCAGGCGGGCGAAGCGTTCACCACGTTCACCTTCCTCGGTGTTGCCGGCATCGCCTTCTCCGCGGGTGCCGCCTCCAGCTACGCCATTCCGTACATCCCGCTCGGCTATATCGGTCTGTTCTTCATCGGTCCGATCGTCTGGCGCTACGCGAAGGACCGCAGCTACATCACCCAGGCGGATTTCTTCGCCGATCGGTACCAGAGCCCCTGGCTGGGCAAGATCGTCGCCATCTGCGGCGTGGTCTTCCTGCTGCCCTATCTGCAACTGCAGATCACCGGGCTCGGCCTCATCGTGAAGCTGGTCACCGGAAACGCCACCTCCGGCGTGATCTCAATGGTGGTCGCAACGGTTCTGACCGTCGTATTCGTGCTGTGGGCCGGGATTCACGGCCTGGCGCGCACCGCGTACATCAAGGACGCGCTGATGATTGGGGCGATGGCCCTGCTGATCATCGTGATCCCGCTGCACTACGCCGGCGGTATCTCGCATGTCTTCGAATCCGTTGCCGCGATGGACGAAAAGCTGCTCACGATTCAGGCCGGCGAGTACAGCCAGATGTGGTGGCTTAGCAGTATGCTGATCTCCGCCATCGGGTCGGCGTTCCTGACCCTGCCGCACCTGTGGCCGCCGATGCTGGCCGCCAAGAGCGCCCGGGTGATCCGGTCGAACAACGTTTACCTCTCGCTGTACCAGGTCGTCATCATCTTCCCGCTGTTCATCGGGTTCACGGCGCTGCTGGTGCTGCCCCGCGACGCTGCCAGCAATTCGGTGCTGCTGACCCTGGCCCGTGAAGCGCTTCCGGACTGGGTGACCGGCCTGGTGGCCGTGGCTGCGGCGTCGGCGGCGATGATCCCGGCGGCCGCGTTGTGCATCGGGATTTCGACCCTGGTCTCGCACAATTTGGTGCGCACAAAGAGCATGCGGACAAAGCTGCGGATCAACCATTTCGTCGTGGTGATCGCTGCCAGCCTGGCTCTCGTGCTGGGTATCCTGCGGCCTGACCTGCTGGCCAACCTGCTGCTGCTGACATTCGCGGGCCTGTCGCAACTGGCGCCCGGCATCACGGCAGCGTTGCCCAAGCAGCCGATAGCGCAGAAGGCGTCGGTGCTGGCCGGAATCGTTGCCGGCGTCGCGGTTGTCATGCTGTTCACCTTTACCGGCCTGCCGCACGCAGAAATCGATCCCGGAATTCTCGGCCTCGCCGCGAACGTGGTTGTGCTGATGCTCACCGAGGCCGGCTTGCGGGCCACGGGCCGCCGTCCGGTGGCGATCTCGACGCAGCCACTGCGAAGCATTCCCGAGGCGACGGAACACCCTCAAGAAGAAAGTGTTTAAGTAACGGATGAATATTTCCAGCTACAGCACGGCCCGCGAGATGCTTGACGCCCTGGCGTCGAAGGACATCTCGGCACGTGAGCTACTTGCCCTGCACCGCGAGCGGATCGAGGCGGTGAACTGCGAGGTCAACGCGCTGGTCAGCATCGATTTCGACCAGGCCGGCCAGCGCGCAGCCGAAGCCGATGAAGCGGTGGCGCACGGCGCTTGGCTCGGTCCGCTGCACGGCCTGCCCTTTGGGTTCAAGGACACAACAGACGTGGCCGGATGGCGTAGCACGCACGGCTCGCCGTTGATGGCAGATCACGTTCCGGACGCCGATGACCTCATCGCCGAACGGGTGCGCAGCGCCGGAGCGGTGACCATCGCCAAGACAAACGTTCCGGAGTGGGCCGCCGGCTCGCACACGTTCAACCCGATCTTCGGCACCACTCGGAATCCGTACGACCTGTCGCGCTCGGCGGGCGGATCATCCGGAGGCGCCGGGGCGGCGCTCGCCGCCGGAATGTTGCCACTGGCCGACGGCAGCGACATGGGTGGTTCATTGCGAAACCCGGCGTCATTCAACAATGTGGTGGGGTTCCGGCCGAGCCCGGGCAGGGTTCCGACCTGGCCGAACGCGACGCCGTGGGACGCCCTGGCCGTGCAGGGACCGATGGCACGGACGGTTGACGACGCCGCCCTGTTGTTGTCGGTCATCGGCGAGCCGACAACGCGCACCCCGTTGTCGCTTGACTCGCCAGCCGGCGAGTTTGCCCGGTTGTCCGCTGCGCCGCTGGCCGGGTTGAAGGTCGGGTTCAGCACCGATCTCGGCGGGTCGTTCCCAGTTGATTCCGGCGTGCGGAAAATTGTCGAACAGCAGCGCCAGGTCTTTGAATCCGCGGGCGCGCACACCGCCGACGCGTACCCGGATCTGACCGGCGCCGAAGACGCGTTTCGCACTTTGCGGGCGTGGCTGTTCCAGATCGGGCTCGGACCGCTTCTGGCCCGGGATCCGGACAAGTTCAAGGCAACGCTCGCGCAGAACATTCGGGATGGCGAAGCGCTGACCGGCAGCGGCCTAGCTGCGGCGATGGCACAGCAGACGCTGGTCTACCAACGCGCCCGGGAGTTCTTCGCCGACTACGACCTGTTGGTGATGCCGGTGTCGCAGGTGCCGCCATTCGATGCGGCGATGGAGTACCCGGCGGAGATTGCTGGCACGCAGATGTCGTCATATCTGGATTGGATGCGTTCCGCCTACTTCATCACCGTCACGGGCTGCCCCGCGATCTCGGTGCCCGCCGGGTTCACGCCGGAGGGCTGGCCGGTCGGGGTGCAACTCGTGGCTCCGCCGCGGCAGGATCTCCGGCTGCTGCAGATCGCAAAGTCGTTCGAAGAACTGAACCCGGCTGGATTGCGGCGGCCTGACCTGGGCTGAACCCGGCTGCTGGTCGTTCTGGGGCTCGATCTGATCCAGATCCTGAGTCCCGCGAATGACGCCCGGCGACGGGCCGAGCGCTTGATGTCGTTACCTGAAAAATAGTTAACAAAAGTACTCTAGTTGAGTGCTAGACTTGGCGTAAGTGATTTCGACTTGTGAGGCACAAGATGGGATTGCACCACTACGCTCCCGATCGTGAGCACGTCCGCCGTGCCCTCGGCACGTTCGCGGCCGGCGTCACCATCGTCACTACCTTCGATGACGACAGCAACGCCGTCGGTATGACGGCCACCGCCTTCACTTCTGTGTCGTTCACCCCGCCATCTGCGCTCATCTGCCTCAGTCTCTCGGCACGCACTCATAACGTGATTCGTACCCGAGGACGCTTCGGGGTCAATTTGCTCGCCACAGACGGGCAGGAGCTTTGTGACTATTGTTCCGCCCCAGGTGGGGACAAGGTGCTCCCCGTCATGTGGCTCGACACCAAGTCGGCCTGGAATGCGCCGTGTCTGAACAGCGCAATGGTGTTCTTCGATTGTCAGGTGACCGAGGCTATCGAAACCGGAACCCACGTGATCATCATCGGTTCCATCAAGGCGATCGGGCTCTCCGCTCACCGTGACTCCACGGGTCCACTTCTGCATTTCCGAGGCAATTACCGGCGCTTGAGCCCGATCGAGCCCGGAACAAGCCCAGATCCGCTTCCCATCGTCTTTGAGGATTCACTAATCATGGAGGCTCACCAGCAATGACTCGTTCAGGCACGGACTACATAAACGGCCTTCGTGACGGCCGGCAGGTATATATCGATGGCGAGTTGGTCAGCGATGTCACTACACATCCCGGATTCACGGGAGTGATCGGCACGATCGCCGAGTTGTACGACTTCACGAACGACGAAGCGAACAGGGCTGACATGACCTATCCCTCGCCGATCACCGGCGAGCCGGTCAGTCTGTCGTACCTCATTCCCCGTAGCAGTGAGGATCTGAAACGGAGGCGGATAGCCCTTCGGAAGAGCACCGAGAGAAGCTTCGGCCTGGTCGGGCGTGGACCTGAGCACGTGGCCAGCTTCCTGGCCGGTTGGGCTGCGCGTAGCGATATTTTCGCACGCTCCGGTCAACGCTATGCCGACAACATCACCGCGTTCTACGAGTACGCCCGGGACAACGACCTGTTCTGCACCTACGCAATCGTCCCGCCGCAGATCGACCGGTCGAAACCGGCGCATCAGCAGGAGGACAGGTATCTGTACGCGGGTGTCAAAGAGGAACGAGAGGACGGGATCGTCATCTCCGGTGCCCAGATGCTCGCCACAGGCGCGGTTGTCGCCGATTACATCATCCTCAGTTGTATTGTCCCGCTCGTCGAAGGTGACGAAGACTATGCGATTTCGGTTGCCGTACCACTCTCGGCACCCGGCCTCCGAGTGCTCTCACGCCGAAGTTACGCAAGTGCGGCCACGAGTGTGTTCGACTATCCGCTCGCCTCGCAGTTTGATGAGACAGACTCGCTCGTGGTCTTCGACGACGTGTTTGTCCCGTGGAAACACGTCTTTGTCTACCGGGATCGCAAGTTGGTTGCCGATCAATGGAATGAGACGCCGGCGCATCTGCTGGGGAACAATCAGGCGCAGATCCGGTTCACGGCGAAGCTCGACTTCCTCGTGGGTCTCGCTTCGAAGGTCACAAAGATGAATCGTTCCGACAAGGCACCTCCGGTGAAGGGCGCTCTGGGGGAGTTGGCGGCCTACGCATCACTTATCCACGGACAGGTATATGCACAGGAAAACAACGTCGAGATTGACGAGCGTGGAGTGGCATGGCCGGCCCGTGCTGAAAGTTTCGCTGTCATGGTCATCCAATCCGAGCTGTACCCGAAGATGCTGCATATGGTGCGCGATCTGGCCGGGGGAGGCATCATCCAGTTGCCGTCCAGCGTCGAGGACTTCCAGAATCCGCAGAGCCGCGCCGATCTCGACCGATACGTTCAGTCCCCCGGTGTTTCGAGTGTCGAGCGGGTGAAACTACTCAAGCTCATGTGGGATCTCACCGGCTCCGAGTTTGCCAGCCGTCACGAACAGTACGAGATGTTCTATGCCGGTGCGCCGTTCCTCGTCAAGATGCGCATGTTCCAGGTTTACGACTTCAAGCGGGGTGAGGACCTCGTGGATCGAGCGCTCGCTGGATACGACGAGAACGGCCTCGTGCCAGCTCGGAAGCTTGCGCTGCATGATCTTCAGTAGTGCCCTCCTACTCAAGGATTCGATACAGCAACCAGGCCGAGGACTCGGGGTTCGATATGACAAACGATTACAACGTCCGCAAGTGGGTCAGCTACCGGGAGGAGACCGTTCATGATGGAGGCGAGACGCTTGAAACACCATTGATCAGGGCAGCCGTTGGCGTCGTCTTCGCCAACCCGTTCGCAGGAGGATTCACGCAGGACCTGTCCGCGCTCACCGAGCCGAGCCCATGGCTGGCGACCGAACTCGCCCGGCGTGGCCTGGCACTGCTCGACGGCCGAGGCGTTGAAAGTTACGGCAAGGGCGGCATTGCGGGGGTGAACGGAGAGCAGGAGCACGTGGTGGCGTGTGTGACGACCGTCTTCGGCAACGCATTTCGGGATGCCGTCGGGGGCGGGGAAGCCTGGATCTCGTCGATGACGAAAACAGGAGCTGCCGGCACGTCGCTCGACATCCCGCTCGCCCACAAGGACGCGCTCTACGTGCGCTCGCATTACGACGGCATTACTCTCACCACGGCAGACGCCCCCCGGCCCGACGAGCTCTTGATCGCCGTAGCGCTCGCAACCGGTAGTCGCCCGCACGAGCGGGTCGGCGGCGTCCGTGCCAATGAGATCCAGGGCGGCGGACTCCGATGAGTCTCGCCCTGGTGAACATCGGGGACTCGCACGATGGAGGTATGGAGGGAGTCCCCATTGCTGGTGACGCCCTCATCGTCGACGAAGGGGCTATCGCGTGGATCGGGGACTCCAAGGATGTGACCGAACGTGACCACCAGACCGTCATCGATGTCGCCGGAGCTACCGTAACGCCCGGATTCATTGACTCCCACGTCCATACGACCTTCGGTGATTACACCCCACGTCAGCAGACGATCGGCTTCCTGGAGAGCTATCTGCACGGCGGCACTACACGTGTCATCTCGGCAAGTGAGGTCCACGTGCCAGGCAGACCAACATCGGTCACCGGAATTAAAGCGCTCGCGGTGGCGGCAGCCCATTGTTACGCCGACTATCGACCCGCGGGGATGACCGTCCATGGCGGGTCGGTGATCCTCGAACCAGGCCTTACCCCGGCCGACTTCGCGGAACTGAGGAAGGACGGGGTCTGGCTGGCGAAGGCGGGGTTCGGCGCGTTCTCCTCGCCGATGGACTATGTTCCGCTGGTGAACGCGGCCCGCGAAGCCGGGATCACGGTGATGTGCCACACGGGAGGAGGGTCCATCCCGGGCAGCCTCAACAAGATCGGCGTCGACGCACTGCTCGCCATGCAGCCCAACATCGCAGGCCACGTCAACGGGGGCCCGACCGCGCTCAGCAGCGAGGAGAACGAGCGAATCGTCACGGAGGGAGGCAGCATCGCGCTGCAGCTTGTCCATGCCGGTAACCTCCGATCGGCGATCGATATCGCCGGAAGGGCTCTGGAGCACGGAGTCTTCCATAGGGTCATGATCGCGACGGACACACCGACCGGCACCGGAGTGATCCCGCTTGGGATGTTGCGTCAAATGGCAGAGATGTCATCGCTCGGGCCGATAACCGCGCGGCAGGCGATCACCGCATCGACAGGCAACGTCGCCGAACAGTACGGCCTTGATGCGGGCCGTCTAATAGTTGGCGCACCGGCGGACCTGGCAGTTTTGGACGCCCCATTGGGCTGCACCGCCTCGACCGCCTTGGCGGCCATCGATCAGGGCGATGTTCCCGCGGTCGCCGTAGTCATCACCGGCGGGATGGTCAGGTTCACCAAGAGCCGGAACACCCCAGGCCCGATCAAGCCCGTCGCCGTCCGAGACGGTGCGTGATGGCCGAAGCGATGCTGTTTTCACAAATGCGGCCTCCGCGCGGTGAAGAGGCGCGCTTCGAACGGTGGTACGACATCGACCACATCGCCAAGCGCCTCGTGCTCGAGGGTTTTCGCGGCGCTTTCCGCTACTGGCAGTTGCCGCCGGAAGGCAGCACGCACCATCACCTCGCGATCTATGAACTCGAATCGCTGAATGCGGTCGCCACCCCAGAGTACCTCCGTCTCAAGGTGGACCCGGGTGAGGAGACTGAGTACTTCCTCGGTCATGTCTCAGACTTCACCCGGTTCACGATGACGCGCATCACTGACCAGGGTGAGGAGAACGCACGCGGCGCGTTCCTGTCGGTCGTTGCCTTCCAGGTGCCGGGCGAGGACGAGGAGGAATTCGAAGACTGGTACGTCGACGAACACGTGCCCCTCCTCCTCCAGGCCGGCGACTGGCTGCGCGTGCACCGCTACCGAGTCGTTGACGGGGTGGGTGGCCCCTGGACGCATCTTGCCCTCCACGAACTCGCCACCGCGGAAGTGATGCGCTCTCCGGAACGCGCCCGCGCACGGAACGGCCCCAAACGGGATGCCCTCGCCGAGAGGCCCTGGTTCGGGCAGTCCGGCCGCTGGTTGTACCGTCGCGCGGCCGCCCACCAGGCGAAGGGCTGAAGTGATGACGAACGAGTTGCTGCAACTGCCCATCAGTGCGTTGTCCGGGATGATCGCGGAAAGGCGGCTGTCATCGGAAGAACTTGTCAAAGCCTGCTTCGAGCGGATCTCCGAGCGGGAAGCCACCATCAAGGCCTGGGCCCATCTCGACCCAGACCTCGCCCTGGAACAGGCCAGGCGGCGCGACGCGGAGGCTCCGAAAGGGCCACTCCACGGTGTACCGGTGGGGGTCAAGGACGTTATCGACACTCGCGATATGCCCACCCGACGCGGCACGTCGATCTACGCGGACCGCAGGCCAGGTGTCGACGCAACCTGCGTAGCGCGGCTCCGCGAGAAGGGCGCGGTCATTCTCGGTAAGACCACGACCACCGAATTTGCAACCTGGACACCATCGGACACGACGAATCCGCACAATAGCAGCCATACTCCAGGCGGATCCTCCAGCGGTTCGGCCGCAGCCGTCGCGGCTGGCATGGTTCCTCTCGCTCTCGGGACGCAGACCGTTGGATCGACGATCAGGCCCGCCGCCTTCTGCGGCGTGATCGGAATGAAGCCGTCCTTTGGCTTCGTTCCGATGGCGGGGGTGAACGTCACAAGTCAGAGGCTCGATACGATCGGCTTGTTCGCGAAGAAACCCGAAGACCTGGCGTACCTGTACGCCGAGCTCGGTCCATCTCCCGAGTCGGGGCCGACGCCGGACCTCGAGCTGGTTCGGGTGATCGAAACGCCATGGTGGGACAAGGCTGACCAGAACGCCCGGAGTGCGCTCGCCCGCTCGTGGCTGGCGCTGACTGCGGCGGGGTTACGGGTCGAGGCAGCCGAACTTCCAGCCGGCTTCGAAGAGATCCCCGAACTGCAGAACCTCATCGCGCACTACGACATCGCCAATAACCTGCGCCAAGACTATGTTCTGCATGCTTCTCAGTTCAGCGACAATCTCGGGACCAGGATGGAAGAAGGCCTGGCTATCGGACCCCGGAGTTACGGTGAAGCATTGAGACGAGTGGATGTTCTCAGGGCCATGCTTCCGCGCGTGCTGGGAAGCGGTGAGGCAATAGTTATGCCTGCAGCCACCGGCGCGGCCCCGTCCGGTATCGACTGGACGGGTGACCCGGTCTTTTGTCAGCCCTGGTCCATGTTCGGCAATCCAGCCGCGACCGTACCCGCCCACATCGACGCCGCCACCGGGTTGCCCGTGGGTGTACAGCTCGTGGGCCGCTTTGGCGATGACCAGCTCGTGTTGCGGTTAGCGCAGACGCTCCACGCTGCGCTCAACGAGGAATGACGACGATCGCCAGGTCGCCGGCCCCAGCAATCAGCTCCTCTTCGAGGGACCTGAAGCTCGCGCCAGTTAGACCAGAAGCCCGCGGATCGCTTCTGCGACCACAGAATCGGTGGGTTCGCCGACGTAGAACGCGAAGATTGCCAGAGCGGAGGCTCGATCACGAGGATTGAGTCCGCGCTGGAAATAAGCCATCTGGTAGTGCACGCTCTCATCGATCTGCCGAAGCAGCTCGAGTCCCTTCTCGGTCACGCTCGTCAAGGTAACGCGCTTATCGGCCTCCAAGCTTGAACGCTCGATGAGTGACTTGGATTCAAGTTGTTTGACGATCCGTGACCCGAACGCCGGAACGATGTCCAGGCGGTCAGCGAGCGCATGGATAGCGACAGCTCCCGAGGGTGTACCGGCAATTTGGACAAGCGCCTGATGCTCCAATGCGTCAAGGCCATGAGCTTTGGAACTTTCATTGAGGATGCGGAGTACCTTACGCATGACGTAACGCGCCTCCGCGACTCGGGTCAGATACGAGCCGAAATCCTGCTGCCTGACATCTTGGCCAAGATCAACGGAAGTGGCGGGGGCATCAGCCGACATCGCGTCCGCCGCCGCAGCCTGTTCGACCGTGTCCAAGTTCTCCGTGGAGCGATTTCCCGGCATTGCTAACCCTTCCCAGCCATATACCTCATTGAAGATACGCACTTCAGTAAGCAATGTAAAGCAACGCCGCTGCGGATATCAACGGGATGGATGAACGGCATACAGATCATTGCTTTCTCATATTCTCCTCGTTCTTCTACGCTGAAAATGGACTGACAGCCGTGCACGAAAAGAGGACGAAATGGGTGCGTCTCGTCGAGTGCTTGTGGTTGGCGGCGGCATCGGCGGAATGGCATCGGCGGCGGCTTTTGGGCAACGTGGCATGGACGTTCTGCTGATCGAGAAACGCCCTGAGTTCACCGTTCCCGGCGTCGGGCTGGGCCAACCCGCGAACGCTTTGCGTGTTCTGGGCGAGCTCGGGGTTCTCCCGCAGGTTATTGCGGCGGGATTTCAGTATGACTCTATGCGCTACTTCGATTACAACCGCGAGTTGATCGTCGAACACAAGTTCTTGCTCGGTGGTCCCGGCCTGCCGGCGGTCTGCGCGCTATCCCGTTCCGATCTGCACGACATCCTCCTCGATGCGGCGCTGAAGGTCGGCGTGGGGATCGGCCTTGGGACGACGGCGCAGCAAATGGAACAGGAGGGCAACCGCGTTCACGTCGTCTTCAATAACGGGTCAAGTGATGAGTTCGACCTCGTTGTCGGTTTTGACGGCATCCGCTCGACAACGAGAATCTTCGCGTTCGGCGAAGCTTTTGAACCGATCCATTCGGGATACGGCGCCTGGCGTCTGCAGGCACCCCGTCCTCCTGAGGTTGACGCGATGGAGTTCTACCAGGGCCTCGGCAGCAAGACCGGGGCCATGCCACTGAACGATGAATTGATGTACCTCTTCCACATTCGTCCGGAGGACCCCAGCGAGAAGTTGGCACGGGAAGATTATCCGCGCTACCTACGGGAGCGGCTCAATGGCTACGGGGATCACATCGCTGAGGTTCGTGATGCACTCGGTCCCGACTCCGACATCGTCTACAGTCCGCTCGAACCGGCAATCCTTCCGCCACCGTGGTACAGCGGCCGGATTGTGCTCGGCGGGGATGCGGCGCATACCTTTCCCCCGCACCTGACGGAGGGAGCAGGGATGGCACTGGAAGACGGCCTGGTTCTTGCCGACGAGCTCTCGCAGGACAAACCGGTCGAGGACATGTTGGACGGTTACGTGCAGCGGCGGTACGCACGATGTGCGTTCGTCTACACCTTTTCGATGCAGATGTTGCACAGCGAACAGATGGTGAGGACCCACCAGCAGCTGGACGAAGCACGCAGAGAGCTAAAGGCGAACGGCTCAGCCCGGATTGCCGCCTCGGACCGCATCTTGAACCTTCCGGTTCTACCAGCGAAAGGAGCCTTGTTGTGGCGATAGACATCGACCTCGACAAACGCATTGCCTTCCTTACGCTGAATCGGCCGGAGAGCGGGAACCGCCTCGACGCGACCACGCTGGACGAGATCTCACAGGCACTTGCCGAGCTGGCGAACGACACGAATGGCCCGACGGTGTTGGTACTGGGTGCGGCGGGCCCTGACTTCTCACTAGGCCGCGAGCAAGCGCCCGGTGCGGCTCAGACCCCGAAAGCGATTACCGCGGAATTCACCCGTGTTCAGCAGGTGAACGAACAACTGCAGCACTCGCCGTTGGTGACCATTGCCGCCGTACGGGGCCAGGCCGTCGGCGCCGGCCTGTCACTTGCCGGACGTTGCGACATCGTCATCGTCGCTGATGACGCACGCCTTTCATTCCCAGAGATTCCGCGGGGCATTCCGCCCACGATCGTGCTGAGCCACTACCGTTACGTGCTTCCGAGGAACCTTCTCGGGGACCTCATCTTCACCGGCCGCGAGCTATCGGGGTGGGAGGCCGTACCGGCCGGTCTGGCCGCCCGTGCGGTTGCCGATGACGACGTCGAGGCGACTGCCGCCGCCATCGCAGAGCAGATCGCCGGCTACGATCCTCGGACACTTCGGCTGGTCAAGGAGTTCCTCGCGCGAACCGAGAACCTTCCACCCCGGGACGCGCCAGCACTTGGGATCGCCATGTACGCGGTCGAGATGGCCGACAGGAGCCTGCTTCGCAGCTAGGATTCCGGGTAGGAATGCACGTCCACGCGGCGCGAGTTGCCCGCGCTGGATGTCGTAGCCGGCGGAATTCGAGACGGTAAGGCGGAGTTCGATGGATCTGAGACGCGTTGATCTCAACCTTCTCGTCTCCCTCGACGCGCTCCTCCGGGAGCGTCACGTCACTCTCGCGGCCAAAAGGATGTCGGTAAGCCAGCCAGCGATGAGCTCGTCTCTCGCCCGGCTACGCAAGCTGCTGGACGACCCGCTGCTGGTCCGGGCCGGTCGTCAACTGGTCCTCACCTCGTTCGCCGAGGGACTGCGTGAACCGCTCAGGAACATTCTTGAGAACATCGACCTGACTCTTACCGCGAGGCCGCATTTCGACCCATTGGTCGACGAACGCACATTCACGATCGCTGCCAGTGACTACATCACTCTTGTGCTTCTGCGGCAAGTGGTCTCGCGCCTTTCGGCGGTGGCGAGCGGTGTCCGGCTCCATGTTCAGCCTGTGCTGATCGACTACGTAGAGCATCTCCGCCAAGACACTATCGACCTCATTGTTTTGCCACTCGAGGTCGCGGAGGACGTCGACGACATGTCACGCAGTACGTTGTTCATCGACCGTTTCGTCTGCGCCGCGGACGCGAATCATCCAAAAGATCTCAATGGGATCACCACGGAACTCTTCTCACAGCTGCCCTATATTGCCTACCGGGTCAATGGCGGCCCGTCGAACATCGACAAGCAGCTCGATGATCTGGGCGTGGCACGCAGCATCGAGATGACCACGGAGAGCTTCCTGATCGCGCCCTTCATGCTCAACGGCACCAGCTTCATCGCGATGCTTCATGAGCGGCTGGCGAAGGAGGTTCAGGATGTGGCCGGAATCCGGCTGTATGAGCCCCCTGTCCCCGTGCAGCCGATCACGCAGACGCTCTTCTGGCACCCCCGCCGCACCGAAGATCCGGCTCATCGCTGGCTGCGGGAGCTCATCGTCGACGTTGCGCAAAGCTTGGAGACCGAACCGCCAGCCACCGAGGACGCAGCGGGCGGAGCCGGGTTCTGAGCGTTCCACCCACCGTCATCCTCGTCGCCTCGGGCAGCGGAGACACTGAGATCGGATCTACTGCCAAGGATACACCAGCTTGTCATAGTCGACTTCAGCGTTGAAGTCGGTCACTTCTTTCATTGCTGTGCCCCATACCTCAAGGTCCTCGGGTGTCACTTTCACTCGGTATTCGAGGAGTGGAGCCTGGTCAACCAGCTTCGGGTCCTGCTTCGTGAACTCGGCGAGGATCTGCTTGGTCTCATCCTCATTGGCAGGGTCTTTCATCCACTCCACCGACCGTTCCAAGGCCGCCCGGAACCGCTTGATTGCCTCGCCGTTCTTGTCCGCCCAGTCTGGCGTTGTGATCCAGAGTGACTCGATCGTCGTGGGAGCAACGGCTCCTGATGAGAAGGCCACTTCAACGAGTCCACGTCTCTTGGCTTCAGTGATGTAGGGCTCCTGCAGCTCAGCAACATCGATCTGACCCTGTTCGAGTTGGTCGATCATCGCCGGCGTGGCTACCTGGACGGAACGTACGCTCGACGGGTCAACGCCTTCCTTCTTGAGCCAGTAGAGGGTGGCGATATGGTGCGTTCCGGTGAGCGTGGGCCCGGCGAGCACCTTTCCGGCCATGTCTTGGGCAGACTTGATACCTGAATCGGCTTTCGCCATAAGTGTCATAAAAGGGGCTTCGGCACTCGATGCGCCGTTCCCGGCGATCGCCACCGTGTCGAGTCCCTGCACGGAACCACGGATTACCAGCGGTTCGACGCCGAAGCCGACATCGAACTGGTTGCCGAGCGTCTGGGGAACCTTGGAAATATCGGCAACGGCAGTGGCTTTCACGTCCAGTCCGCTGTCTGCAAAGAACCCCTTCTTGTCGGCGACAACAGCTGCTAGCGAGGAGTTGGTGTTGTTCTCGACCAGCCTGAGTGGAATCGTCTCGCCGCTGCCTCCGCTCGACGGTTCGGAGCCGCCCCCGCAGGCGGCGAGCGCGAGCGCCGCGACGGTCACCACGGCGCCAATCCTGATGCCCCGCATCCATCTGCGTGGCTCCGTCGTTGCCTTCATGATGTGCCTCTGTTTCTTTTGATTTCTCAGTGTGGGCGATAACGAAGGAACCAGCTCTCAAGGGCTCCCACGATGACGTTCATGGCGAGGACGAGGATTCCGGTAACGACGAGCAGTCCGTATACCGCCGCCGATTGATAATTCTCAGTTGCCTGCTGAATCTGTCCCCCCAATCCGTTTATCCGCGTGACGATCTCAACGAGAAGAACGATGATGAGGAGGATGGGGGTCGCAAGCCGCAAGCCTTGGAGAATCGCCGGAGTGATCGATGGCAGGAGGACTTTTCTGAACGTGCTTTTCCTATCGAGTCGGAGTACTCGTGCGACGTCGAACAGGATCGGGTCGAGCCCACGCGCTGTGGCGCGCACCTGAAGCAGGATCGGCCAGATCGCGCTTAACACCACCACCCCGACCTTCATGTCCTGGCTGTAACCCGCGATCAGGACGGCGAGGGGAACAATCGCGGCAGGGGGCAGCACTCGGAAGAACTCGAAGATCGGGCCAAACATCCGGTCGAGGACGCGGTAACGGCCGACGAGCGCGCCAAGTATCGTGCCGAGGACCGTGGCGATGGTGACCGAGATGGCGAAAGTCGCGATCGTGTCGAGAAGGGCCGCGGGCAAGGTCCCGTCCGACCACAGCCGAACCAGCTGCTCCACCCAGGAAAGTGGAGGCGGGGCATAGACGCTCTTCGCCGGCCCGAACAACTGCCAGAGCACGAGGATGACGACGAGGGGCAAGAGACCGCGCAACGGCGGGATTGACGGCCGTTTTCCTCCGAAACCGTTAGCGAGGGCGGAGCCGCGCTTGGCGGCACCCCGTCCGGCGCGCCCGGAACGGGCATCCGTCCCCGCGCGATTGATCCGTTCCGTCCCGAGGGCCATCAGGCGTCCTCTCGCAACGAAGCTACGATCCCCGGCCGGACCAATCGGATGAGAACGATGAACAATCGGTTGAGGATCATACCGAGGATTCCGATCGTGATGATATAGGCGAACATATTCGCCGGCTGAAGCGCCTGCTGTTGCATGATCAACTGGAAACCGACGCCCGCCGGATTGCCGACCATCTCCGCGGCAACGGCAAGCGTGAGCGCGAGGCCGAGGGCCAATCGCAGACCCACGATGATCGAACCCGCGGCAGCGGGAAGCATGACCTTGAAGATCGTGTTGACCCGGGAGACCTGAAGAGTCCGGGCAGTGTCGAGGTAGAGGCCCTCAACCCGGCGAATGCCCTCTACTGTGTTGATCAGCACTGGCCACAACGAAGCATAGATTGCGACCACCAACTCCATCTGCAACGAGAATCCCAGCAGTAGCGCGGCCACCGAAACGAAACAAATAGCGGGGATCGAACGAAGGAAATCGATCGTGGCCATGCCGTACTTCCAGCTGGCAGCAGAGATTCCCAGCCAGACTCCGACGACGAGCCCGATCAGGGAGCCAGAGACCCAGCCGATTCCGGCGGCGGTGAGAGTGTGCCCGATGTCCTGGAGCATCTGACCGGATAGAAGCAGCTGGAACCACGAATTGATTACCTCGGACGGCGCCGGAAAGAAGACCAGCGTGACGACGCCGAGCGCCACGACCAGCTGCCAGGTCACAGCGAGCCCGACCAGGAAGAGCATTCCCGGGAGGTTGATGCCTTTGAGCGCGCGTCGCACCCATGACTGGGATGTCCGGACCGAGACGCTCATGGCGCCACCGCGTGAATGGCTTGGTGGACCTTGTGCCTCAGCTTCAAATACTCGTCCGACTCCTTCGTGGTGATCTGGTCGCGTGGCCGGGGCAGGTCGACGCCGATCTCGTGAGTTATCGTCGCTGGCGTCCCATTGATCACGAGGACCCGGTCACTCAGGTACACAGCTTCTTCGATGTCGTGCGTGACGAAGACCACCGTTGCGTTTGTGGCGTCTCGAAGGCGCTGGAGCTCGTCCTGCATCGCCGATTTCGTCATGGCGTCGAGCGCGCCGAACGGCTCGTCCATCAGGAGTACGTCGGGGCGGACTGCCAGAGCGCGGGCGATCTGAACCCGTTGCTGCATGCCTCCCGAAAGGCGCCACGGGTAGTCCTTCTTGCTGCCCGCTAGGCCAACCAGTTCGAGCGCTCGGGAAATCCGCTCGTTCATCTCAGCTCGGGGCACCTTGCCCTCGAGCCCGAGGGCGACGTTTCTGGCTACGGAACGCCATGGGAGTAGCGAAGCGCTGTAGTTCTGGAAGACGAGCACGACGCCCTCGGGTGGCGAGGTGACCTCATCCTCCGCATAGCGGACGAGCGAGCCGGGCGTGGTCGCCACCAGGCCACAGAGTGCTCTTAACAGCGTCGTCTTGCCGGTTCCCGATGGTCCGCAGATCGAAAGGAACTCTCCCTTTCCGACGGTGAAATTGAGTTCACTCAGAATGCTCTTTTTCTCACGACCAACGATGAAGTCGACACCGAGGTTGACGACCTGATAGCTCGGGCTGTTCAAGGTCATGGGCGAAACACTCCTGGATCTGTCGACATTGACAGGACCATCCGGCTGAGTTTGAAGAATGCGACCTTTGCCGCGGCCCGCGAGCTCAGCGCGGTTGCCTCATTCATCCATACTAAGTTGGCCGAATCAATCGGACAAAGTGATTGTTTCTATAATGTTCATAGCTCTGTCTTATGCCTGGCTGGGATTAAGGCGCTAGGCGAAGATTGATGGTCTTCACCTGGGTGTAGCTGATCAGCTCGTCGACTGACTCCTCTTTCCCAATTCCGGACCCTTTGTAACCACCGAAGGGGATGCCCGTGTAGTGCGAGGCGGCGTCGTTGATCCAGATGTACCCGGTGTCCAGCTCGTGTGCGAGCAGGTGGGCCCGTGAAATGGAGTTGCTCCAGATCGCTCCGGTCAGTCCGTAACGCACCGAGTTTGCGAGCCGCACCACTTCTGCCTCGTCCTGCCACCTGAAGGCTGACAAGACCGGGCCGAAAACCTCCTCGCGTGCAATCCCGCTTCCGGGATCCACCTGGTCGAAGACGGTTGGCGACACGTAATAGCCGCGGTCACCCACATTCTCAGGCCGTCCTCCGCCCGTCACCAGTACTGCGCCGTCCTCCCTTGCCATGTCCACGTAGCGCAGCGTCTTGTCGAACTGAGCCTGACTCGCAAGGGTTCCCATCTCCGTCGAGGGGTCCAGCGGATTGCCGATCCGAATTCCGGCAATCAGACGAACTACCTCGTCCAGCAATTCGTCGGCGATGTCCTGATGGACGAAAAGGCGGCTGGTCGAGCTGCAGGACTGGCTCTGCCAGCCACGGAAGTTCATCCCCTTCACAACCCCCTCCGCTGCCGCCGCCATGTCCACGTCGGAGCAAACGATGATCGCGTTCTTGCCACCCAACTCGAGAGAGATGTCCTTGACGGCTACGTCGGCGGCATCCCGCTGAATCGCCCGTCCGGTGAGTTCACTGCCGATGAATCCGATCCTCTTGACATCTGGGTGGCGGACGATCGCTCGAGGGAGATCCGGGCCCTTGCCGACCAGCACGCTTAGTAAACCCTTCGGCAGGACGTCCTGGAAAAGCTCCCCCATCCTCAGGGCCGACAGCGCGCTGTTGTCGGAGGGCTTCAGAATCACTGCGTTGCCGGCGACCAGCGGCGCGGCGATCTTCTGAATGGCGAACATCACTGGATGGTTGAAGGCGACGATCCGCGCGACGACGCCGAAAGGTTCCCGCCGCGTGTAATGCAGATGCGAGGTCATGTCGTTGTATGTCTCACCGGAGAGAAACAGTGCCGCATCCGCCATGAACTCAAGGGAATCGGCCCCCATCTCGACGTCACCCAGCATCGGCGTGTACGCGTTGCCTACGTCGATAGCATCCAGCGCTGCCAGCTCTCCGCTATGCTCCCGCACGATCGTTGCGAGACCACGGACGATCTCGCCGCGCTCCCTGGGGGCACGCCTTGCCCAGTCCCTGGCGGCGGCCTGCCCCAGCCGCACCGCCGCTTCCACGTCCTCCTCTCCGCCGTCGGGCAGCCGGCAGACGACGTCCTCAGTAACCGGGCTGATGTTGTCGTACATCCGGCCGCTTATCGCCGGCCTCGGCTCGCCGCCAACTATCAGGCGCCAATCGTGGGACCGCACCGCATCCGGATCGGTCAGCCGCATACGGCTTGTCTGCTCGCTCATCGTCACTCCTCTTCTCATCCAGTTCATTGCTCTGCTGCATAACCGGCCCGATGCCACAACTGCCTACGGGCTCAATGTGCCTCTCGGCTGATTGCGATACGCGGTGGGCGGGCGGCCGGGTCGACAATTACGTCGATCACGGTCGGACGGCCGGAATCCAGTGCAGCGGCCAGCGTTTCCGCAACCTGCCCCGGCTTGTCGATCCGGTATCCGTCGGCACCGAAAAGCTCGGCAAGCCGAGCGAAGTCGGGATTGCCGTGTTCGACGCCGAACGGCTCCCCGTAAAGCTCGAGACGCTTGCGCTGCGAGCCGAGACTGAAATTGTTGAACACGATGACAACGGCGGGAAGATTCTCCCTCACCATCGTCTCGAGGTCCCCGAGTTGCAGCATGAACTCTCCGTCGCCCACGCACGCGATGACGGTCTGCTCGGGACGCGCGAGCTTTGCCCCCATCGCGTAGCCAAGCGCGCAGCCCAGAGCGCCGAGCGCCGCCGAGACCAGATGCGTTCCTGGTTCACGAACCGGCACTGCGTAGCCGTAAAAGCCGTGATCTCCCGCCCCGTGAGTGAATATGGCGTCCCGCGGCGCCTGCCGGATCAGTTCATTGATGATCTCGGTGGGCTGAACCAGGCTGGAGCCGCCGTCGGAAGCTAGCCATGCTTCGAACCACTCCTGACGGTTTCGGGAGAGCGACGCTACCCACTCGTATCGCGATGCCGGAACGGACGGCTCGGCTATCCCGGGTTGCTGAAGGAGCTGGTGGGTGAAAGTTCCAGCGTCCGACACGATCTCCAAGGTGATTGGCCGCTCCTTGGCCAGGGACGTCGGCTCGATGTCGACCTGAATGACCACCGCCTCCGACGCTAGGAGGGTGCCGCGCGCCGTCTGCAGATCGGAGATCCGCGAACCAATGGCGAGGACGGTATCCGCCTCCGAAACAACCCGATCCGCAGGAGCGTAGCCGAGGATGCCCGATGGGCCGAAGGAGAGTTCATGATCCTCCGCTATCACGCCGCGTGAGGTCGGCGTGTTGACGACCGGGGCGTGCAGCTTTTCGGCAAGCGTGGTGATTGCGTCTGCTGCGCCGGCCGCCACCGCGCCCCCGCCGACAAGGATGACGAGGCGTCGAGCCTTGCCCACGAGACTGGCTGCTTCGACCACAGCCGTCGGATCCGGCCAAACCCGATAGGCGTCGCGTTCGGGTTTTTCCATGATTGGCTCCCCGTCGAACTCCGCGGTCGACACGTCGATGGGGAGGTCAACCTGCGCCACTCCGGGCTTGCCGGAGACCGCGGCCCGCAGGGCTGTGCGCACGGCAGCTACGGCGTGGTCCGGACGCTCGACCCTCGTCTGCCATTTCACAAAGGCGCTCATTGGACGCAGCACGTCCTGGGTCTGCCAGTAGGAGCGTTCCATGGCGATCCGCTCCTGAGTCGCGCTCAGTACCAGCATGGGAACGGAGTCCCGGGCCGCAGCGGCGATCCCCAAACTTGCTGCGAGGGCCCCTGACGCGCCGTGGACAAGCAGGCAGCCGGGCTTCCGGTCGAGCCGGCCCGTCGCGTCGATGATGGCGGCAGCCACCTGTTCATGACGGACCGGTATGTAGCGGGCTTGGCTGCTCGCGGCCACGCCGACCACGTACGGGGCGCTCGTCGAACCCACCATTCCGGCGAAATGCCTGACGCCGGTAGATTCGAGATACTCGAGAACAGCCTGATAGGTCTTCATTCACGTTCTCCCGCTTCCCTCGGTGTGATCTGTGTGAACCGTCCGCCCGTCGCCGGACGGACGGGCTGGCGACTACGTGCAGGCATCAGGATCAGGCAGATACGAGGTGTCGACGAGCGACTTCATATCCACCGTGTTCTCCAGGTAGCCGACCTTCACCATTGCGTCCACCCCAGCCTGAAGAGCTGTAGCGCTGGGGCAGGCATCTGGGTTCCGGTAGTAGTCCTTCTCAGTTCCGTAGAAGAGGTCCAGAACATCCACCGGGGTTTTGGAGACGTCGGAAATGATCTTCATGGCTTCGTCGCGATTCGCCGGGTCATCGAGCCATTTGATACCGCTCACCCAATCCGCCAGGAAGGACTTTGCGGCCTCGGGGTTTTCCTTCAGGAAGTCGTTTCGCGCGACCACGGCGATAGCCGAATTCTCCCCAACCGATTCCTTCGCCGTGGTGAGCACCTTGACACCGCCCTCCTGCATCTCCTGTTCCGAGAAGGGCTGGACCATCGAGCCGACGTCGATCCGTCCGTCCCGTAATGCCTGGCCCATCGCACCGAAGCCGATCTCGACGAACCTGACATCGCTCTCGGGATCGAGCCCCGCCTTGATGAGTGCATTCCTGAAAATGACATCGACGGCGGTACCGACCGAGTTCACCCCGATGTTCTTTCCCTTCAGATCTTTGACCGAGTCGATGCCACTGTCTTCCTTGACAAGGTAGGTGTTCGAGAATTTGCCAGGATAGCCATCGATGAAATGGCCGGCCACAATGGAGAAGCCGTCAGGCACTGCGTTCTGCTGCTGGGCCGAGGCGATTGTGCTGAAGGCGAGCGTGGCAAATTCGACCTCGCCTGCAACCAGTAAGCTCTGCGCCTCGGGAGTACCTTTGGCGAACGTCATCTCCAACCTGTAGTCCTCTCCGTTGCCCTTCACAACGCCCTTGTCCTCCAGCTCGCCGTTGAAGATCGCCGCCTCTTGCTCGTTTGGCGGGAGGGCGCCACCGGTGGAGAAGTGGATATCGACCGGTCCTCCGCCGGCCCCGCTGTTTCCGCCAGGCGAACAGCCGGCGGTGATCAGCAGCATCACCAGACAGGCTGCCGAGAGGCCGAAGGTACGGCGATTGGTTGCCGCACCCGGGCGGACCCCATTCTGTGACTTCGAATGGATTTTCATGGCTGTGTCCTTTCTTGGTGCTGCCGAGCGGGTTTGCTCGGTTGTCGAAGTTGAAATGAGCGGTTCATACCTGGCGGCCTGCTGCTATCTGAATGGCGGACGGGTACTCGCCCACGGGCGCGCAGCCTCGATAACGCGTGCAAGCGCGAGCACGGCTCGGTCCGAGAATCGCTTGCCAACGATCTGAATGCCGACTGGGAGGCCATCTGCCGTGAATCCCGCCGGCACTGAGACTGCCGGATGACCCGAGAGATTGAAGGGGTAGGTATACGGGAACCAGTCCCGGAATGAGGTCGTCGGAACGCCATCGATAACGCTCGGGCCCGTCAGCCCGATCTCGAACGCAGGGACCGAAAGGGTGGGGGTCACGATGAAGTCGTACTCACCCAGCACCCGTTCGGTTTCGACGTAGACCGCGCTTCGTGCCCTGAGTCCCGTCCGCACGTCGTCAACGCCCATCTTCTGGCCAAGCCGGATGTAGTCGACCACTTCCGGGTCCATTCGATCCGCCCACTCGTCGAGTCGGTTGCCGGTTTCGATAGCACGCTTGAACGGAACCAAGATGGAATAGGCGAGAGCTGCCGGGCTCAGATCGATCCCGACTTCCTCGACATCGGCTGTGGAGCCGATATCAGTGAGGGCCTCTCGGACGATGCTGAGCACCTCGGGCTCAATCGTGGCGAATCCGATCGAGGAACTCCATGCCACCGATAGCCGCCCTGCGTGCCTGAGCGGAAGATCGACCGCTGGAACCGACAGGGGATCGTCAGGATCCAGCCCTTCGAGCACGCCGAGCCCAAGCTCCAGATCGTCAACCGTCCTGCTGATCAGGCCGACGTGGAAGAGCTGATCCCAGGGAAAGAGATTCGGTGCGAAGGGGATCCTCCCGCCTGTCGGTTTCAGGCCTGCGACTCCGCACAGCGCTGCCGGCATCCGGATGGATCCAGCTTGGTCGTTTCCGACGGCAAGCGGGCCGAGTCCGGCTGCCACCGCCGCGGCTGCCCCACCGCTGGAGCCTCCGACCACCTTGGTCAGATCCCATGGATTACGGGTGATTCCCAGGAGCGGTGAGTCCACGACGCCCTTGGTTGCGAACTCAGGTAAGGCCGTCTTCCCGATGATCACGGCACCAGCCGCCTTTAGCCGCCGGACGCAGACGGCATCAGAGTCGGGAACGTACTCGGCGAAGACGCGGGAACCATAACTGGTGCGAATGCCAGCCGTCTCGATATTGTCCTTGACTGAAACCGGCACCCCGAGGAGGGGAAATTTCGTGGTCTCCTCGCCCGCGGCGACGACCGAATCCGCTCGCCGGGCTGCGTCAACTGCGCTGGCTGCCACCGTGCAGTAGGCATTGAGCTGGCTCTCGCGGATTCGGTCGATGAGCGCGAGTGTGAACTCGGACGAAGAAAGCTCTCCGCGGCGTATGCGAGCGGCGATCCCGGCAGCTGATTCGAAGAACAGCGTCTCGTCCATCTGATATCAACCATCCCGGGCTCGATCGCTTGCATCCCATGGCAGGAACACGCGCCGGCTCCAGAGCAGGAGTTGATCGAGCAGCACACCGAAGATGAGGACCGCCACAAGCGCGGCAAGCACTGTTGGTGTCTGGAGGAAGCGGTAGCCGTAGATGAGCAGGAATCCGAGGCCACCCCCTCCGCCAACCATCTCGGCCACGAAGGTGACGATGACGGCGAGTGGCAGTGCGACCCGGACGCCGCTGAACACGAAAGGAACTGAGGCGGGAAGGATGACCCTTCTGAACAGAGCGATACCGTGGCTCCCCATCGATTGCGCCGACCACAGTAGCTGTCTGTTCATATTGCGCGCGCCCTCGAATGTCGACACAGCGATAGGAAAGAAGCAAGTGAGCGCCACCAGCCAGATCTTTGACTCGTCGCCGGAGCCGAACCATATGGTGAACGCGGGTAGCAGCGTAATGGTGGGCAGCGGAAACCCAACCGCCACGACCGGATTGAAGAACCAACGCACGGACAACACCCGAGCCATTGCCAGGCCAACCGCCATCCCGACGACCGCGGCGATGAACAGTCCAATGAATGAGCGATAGGTAGTTACCCAAAGCGCCCACGGTAGTTCGCCCGTCACTGTCAGTCTCGCCAGGCGCTGGATGACAACGGAGAATGGCGGAAGGAGGACGGGCGATGTCAGGCCCAGCCGGCTGACTGCTTCCCAGAGCACCGCGACCGCAAGGATCGGAAGCAGGCCGGTGAGCCTGTGCATCGCGAAGGAAACGCCGCCCCTATGCACCGCTCGCACCGTCCTTTTCAGTCCAGCGAAGAAGCCAGCCTTTGAGCGCGAGGAAGAGCTGGTCCAGAACGAATGCCGCGATGATCACGATGAAGATCGACGCGAACATGTAGTTGTAATTGCCCGCTTCTCCGAAGAGGAATATGAACCTGCCGACTCCGACGTAGGATGCGACCATCTCCGCCGAGATGACGATTACGATGCTGAACGCCTGTGCGATCCGAACTCCGTTGAGGATCTGGGGCAGCGCGGCCGGGAAGATGACGGTCCAGAGCAGCCGCCTTTTCGACGTCCCCATCGACTGTGCTGACCACACGAAAACCTCCGGTACCGACTCGGCACCATGGAACGTCGTGATCACGATCGGCACGAATGCGCCGATGAATACGACGAAGATGCTCGACGCATCGCCTACTCCGAGCCAGAGGAAGACGATGGGGATGAGCGCCGTCTTCGGCAAGGTGTAGGTCAGTGCGACGAGTGGATACGACACCGCGTACAGCGCCCGAACCCGGGCCATTGCAAGCCCGAGTGCCACGCCGAGCACCACACCGAGCAGAAGACCTGCTTCGGCCCGGTAAACGGTGACGATCAAGTGATGGAAGATCTCGGCTTCGGCGACGAGATCGGCGCCTGCGCTGACTACCGAGAAGAACGAGGGGACGGTTTTCGGATTCAGGATGCCGGCCCAGGACAGCAGCTGCCAGAGGCCTGCCAGAATGGCCAGCGGAGCACCGTATTTGAGGACGCCAAGCACGGTGCTCGCGGCTTTTGAAGACGGAACGTGCCTCGATCTCGCGGCAGTCCCCGGCAAGTGCTCTGTACCGACCGGCGTTGTCATGGCGTCATCCTGGTGGTGAGTTCCACCTCTTCGCGCACCGATAGCCAGACGTCGTTGCGGATGCTGTTGAACTCGTCGGAGACCATCACGAACTCCCTCGGTTTGCTCCGATCAATATCGACGTCGACCTCGCTTTTCACCCTTCCCGGCCTGGCATACATCACAATCAGTCGCTGTGAGCAGAACACGGCCTCCCCGACATCATGGGTGACCATCAACACTGTTTTTCCGGTCTCCTGCCAGATCCGGAGCAATTGGTCCTGCATGACCTCTCTGGTCTGGGAATCCAGCGCTCCGAACGGCTCGTCGAGGAGCAGTATGTCGGGATCGCAGGCGAGGGTGCGTGCAATGGCAACGCGCTGCTTCATCCCACCGGAAAGCTCCTTGGGGTACCGATGCTCGAAGCCCACCAGTCCGATGTCACGGATGCGCTGCTCCGCTACCTCTCGCTGTTCGTTCTTGGACAGTCCGCGATGACGCAGCCCGTACATGGTGTTGCCAAGCACTGTGAGCCAGGGAAAGAGAGCGTACTCCTGAAAGACGATCCCGCGGTCCGTCCCGGGGCCGGAAACCTCAGAGCTGTTCACCTTCACCGAGCCGCGATCGAACTTGGTGAAGCCGGCGATGATGTAAAGCAGGGTGCTCTTGCCGCATCCACTCGGGCCGATGATCGAGACGAACTCTCCCGGATTCACCGCGAGGGAGACATCCTCGAGGGCGATAACCGGATCTGCACCTTTGGCAGAGAAGACCTTCTGGACGCCGGTAATCTCGATCGCAGCTACCATGCCCAGGCCGCCCTAGTGTAGCGCCCAGCGCAGCCCGGCGAAGCGGTTTTTGTGGGAAAAGGCAGAAGCATCGGAGCCCGCAATCGTCATTGATTACCGAAACTATAGCACTTAACTACCTGACTTACATGTGTATATTTGGATAATATTTGGTTCTTACCGTCATTGATGCGGCTGATATGCGGGCGCGCTTCTGCCAGGGCAGGATCGATCTGGGAGGCTTCCCGGCGTTGGTATCCGGTGAGAGTCAGCAGGTGACACTGCTAATCAAGGGCCGACGGGACCCTTTCACGCTGAGGGCGGCTTGTTTGTCGGCGGTTCCGCCGAGAAAGCGTCCCGCCGCCATCGGTGCCGCTGCCGGGCTGCTCGCTCAGTCGTCGTCTTCGCCGCCAGTAGTGTTCGCGATGACCTCGCCTGAGGCGGCGTCGATCTTGACCGAGTGCTTGGTGCCGCCGCTTCCGGCGAGGTCGCCCTCCCACACCGTCTTGCCACGATAGGTGTCGAGGTTGAGTTCCGTTATCTCGGCGTCGGCGACGGCATCCCGCATTGCCTTGGCGGCCGCACGGTAGTCCAGCTTGGCTGCCTTGACCCGGTCCTGATGCTTCGCTTTGTCCGCTGCGTCGTCATCCTCCTTCGTCGGGCCCTCGGTCACGCTGCCGTCGGACCTGGAGATCAGCATCTCGTGCTCGGTGCCGTCGCTGGTGACGACCTGCACCTCCCAGACCGCGCGCCGCTCTTCGGTCTCGATCGAGATCAGCGTGCTGTCGGGGACCGCCTTCAAGGCGGCCGCTCCCGCATCCTCGAGCGCGAGGGACGCCTCAGCACTGGGCTGCGTCGTCGCCTCACCACTCGTTGGGGCCGAGGAGTCGCCGGTGGCTGTGGTGCTGGTTTCGGACGACGGGGCCGGCTCCGAGCCGTCGTCGTCGCCCGAGTTCCCGCAGCCGGTGAGCGCTACCGCCAGGCAGCTGGCTAGCAGTAGCTTCCGTCCCGGTCGGTGAAGTGCGTCGCCCCAGGACGGTTGTGTATCGGTTCGGCTAAACATTGCCATGTCGATCAGTCCTTCCGCTGGGTGCGCGCAACCGTGCGCTGTTTAGTTACTATCCAAGCTACGCCGGTCGCCCCGGCATCGGCGGGAGCGGGGCCGGGCTGTTTCCAGGCCCGGATCGATTCCGTCGAACTTTCCACGCATGCCGCTTAGGCCAGATGCGCCCCAGGATCGGTTCGTCTGCCACCGGACAAGCACGCAGCCAATACCCGCAGAGCCTATGTGGAAATCCACATTGTGACTTCCGGAGGGCTGTGGTTCACCCTTCAACAACATAGGGTGAAAATCTGCTGGTAGCTAGGTTTACCTGCTGCTAGCTAGGATTGGGAGTGAGGTGAGTCGATGTCGTTCGTCAGCCGAACCAGGGAGCTGGAACAGCTCTCCGCCGTCGTATCCTCACCGCGCGAGTCATCGCTCCTGGTAACCGGGCCCCGTGGCTGCGGTAAGACGGCGCTCCTGGCTGAGGCTGCCGGCCGCCGGATATCCGAGAATGTGGTGCACGTCCGGGTCAATCCGACCGAGGCGACCTGGCCGCTGTCCGGGCTCTCAATGCTTATCGGCGCGGTAGGCGAAACGCGCGACGCCGATCCGGGACGCTATATCGAAAGCCCCGAGGCCGGGAAACCCGACAACTTCATGATCGCGGCGCGGATCGTCCACGACCTGAAAACCGCTGACTCCCCATGGCTGAGCCTTTTCATCGACGACATCGATCAGATGGATCCGGACAGCCAGGCGATCATCGGCTATATTTCCCGCCGGGTCCAGGGGACGGGTCTGCGGATAATCGCATCGGTCCGCAGTGCCTCCGCCGAGAGTCCGTTCGCCGGCCTGCCGACGCTGACTCTCGACCCCTTGGGCCTTCAGGCCTCCATCGAGCTGGCCCGATTATGGGCGGGAGCCGGTGCGGCGATGTCCACGGTGCGTGCCGTGGCGGGAACAGCGGCCGGACATCCACTCGCGATGGAGGAGATTCTCCGCCTGCTGTGCCTGCGTCAGATATCGGGACGCGACCCTTTGGTCCACCCCCTGAAGATCGGGCCGGTCACGATCGGGCAGGTGTGTCCGGACTTTTCGACCCTGAGCCCACAAGGCAAAGAAGTTCTCGCGACCCTCTCGACGGCATATGCCGTCCATTGCCGCTCGATAGAGCGCTCATTCGAGGGGGAATGGGAAGGACTCGGCGAGCTGATCGCCAATGACCTTGTGGTCAGAACCGGAAGGTACGTGCGGATTCGACAACCGATAGTTCGATCGTGTGTGTACTGGAGCATCTCTGCCCGCGAGAGGTTGCGGCTTCATCAGAACATGGTCGAGCAGTCGCTCATCAACGACGGGCTGGCCGTCGCCTGGCACCGCAGTTTCGTCGAGATCGCCGAGCGCACCGCAGACGAGCTGCTGCGCGCAGGATTGACCCTGATCAACGACGGGGCGATCGACTCCGGGATCGAGCACGTGGAGCGAGCTCTCACACTCCGAGCCGAGGATGACGACGTCGCTGCGGTGCTGGCCGACATCGCGCAAGCGTTGTTCGGCCAGGCGGAATTCGCCTACGCGACCACGTGCATCGAGCGAGCACAGCGGATGGCCCGCGACGACGCCGTACAGCTGCGACTCGCTACCCAGCGCATCCGGCTCGACTACACCCAGACGCAGACCATCACGCCCAGCCTCATCCATGGGCCGCTCGATAGCTTTGGCGACTCCGACCATGACGGCGCCGCGCACCTTCTGTCCCTGGCCGCTCTGTACCATGCCGACAAATGGGAGACCGGGACGAGCCGATTCCTGCTTGGCCGGGCACGCCAATACCTGGCGGAAGCATCGCCGGAGACCTTGCAACTGCACGGAGCGGTGGAGGGGTTCATCTGCGTGCTCGAAGGTGATCCGAAACGCGCGCTGGTGTTGTACGACGAGCTAAGACTGCACAGCCTCGCTGACGTGTCGCCAACCGTTCTGATAATCGTTGCCCGCAGCCTCACCTACGCCGAGCGGTACAACACTGCGCGGGATGTCTTTGCCGTTCTGATGTCGCACAGCGCCCAGGTCGCGCCTGTCTGGGCCCGGATCAGCCAGTACTTCCTCGCCGAGACCGAAGTCCGGGCGGGTAACGACCGCCGCGCCCGGGAAGCGATCGAAGCGGCGATGAACACACCGGACGGCCCTGAGATCTATGGAACCCTGAGCCGAGTGCTGTCGGCCTGGTATTGGCAGTCAAAGGGACGGCCGGAGCTTGCTCGCCCGATTATCGACGAGGCGCATCAGCTGACCCACGGCGGCCAACACACCTCGGGCGCCGCCCAACTGTGGGCATCCCAGGGGCGGTTCGCCCTGATGAGGGCGGACTACGACGAGGCGCACAGGTACTTGATGCGGGCCCGCGAGATCAGCCTGACCATCAATAATCCGACCGAATTGCAGTACGAAGCCGACCTGGTGGAAACGCTCGTTGCGCTCGGCCGGCGACCGGCCGCGGCCCAGCTGCTCGAGAGCTTCGAGGAGCGAAACGAAACCAGCCCGTCCCGGTGGGCCACACTTGCGATTGCCAGGTGCCGGGCTCTGCTGGCTACGGGTGAGCTGTCGCTGGCGCTGTATCGGACTGCACTGGAGCAACTATCTCCCGCCGACTCCGAACTCGAACGAGCACGGACGTTGCTTAGTTATGGAAAGCAGTTGTGCGCGCTTGATCATTCGCGTGCGGGTCGTGAGGTGCTGGCCGACGCGAAAACCCACTTCGACGAGATCGGGGCCACCGCCTGGGTCGGGCAAATCGAGCGATTGCTCGATGGCGATGGGCCCGGGAAGCATGCGGGATCACCTCTGGCGCAGCTCACCGAGGCCGAAAGGCTTGTTGCCGAGCGGGTGCGGGCCGGATACCGGAACAAGGACATTGGCGCCGAACTCTACGTTTCGGTGCGAACAGTCGAGGTTCGGCTGACCAGCATCTACCGGAAGCTGGATGTGAAGTCGCGTTCGCAACTGACCGCGCTGATGGCTCGCGATTACCGGGTAACCGCGAACTAGGTGCTGACGGCAGCGGCTGGCGAACTACGCCACGAGCAGGACCCCGCATAGCCCGACCGCGGCAACGAATATGGTGCTGAACGCTGCTAGCAGGAATGGCCTCAGCCCGACCCGCCTGATCACGGAAATGTGCACGCCGGCGCCGAGGGCGAACATTGCGGCGGAGAGCAATGCGGTCTGGGCGATTCTGCCGCCATCGAGCACGGGGTCGGACAGCAGCCCGGTTGTTCGCAGTAGTGACATCGCGATGAACCCGAGCACGAATAGCGGGATCAACGGTGGTCGCTTGCCTCCGGCCGACGCCGTGTTGAGCCGGCGTTGCCGCCAACCGACTATCGCCATTACCGGGGCAAGCATCATCACGCGGGCCAGTTTGACCACGACGGCCAGCCCGAGGGCTGCGCTGCCGACCGCCCCTCCGGCGGCAACGACCTGTGCCACTTCGTGAATCGAAGCACCGGCCCAGAGGCCGGTCTGGGTGTTGCTCAGTCCAAGAAGTTCGCCGGCCAGGGGGACAAGCGGAATCATCAGGGTGCCGAAGATGACCACGAGCGCAACGCTGGTTACCACCTCTTCTTCCTCTGCCTCGACCACGCCGTCCACGGCGGCCACTGCCGCCGCACCGCAGATAGAGAACCCGCAGCCGATCAACAGACGGGATGTGAAGCCAATGCCTAGCAGTCGTCCGATCAGCAGGGTGAAGACGATGCCAAGGCCGACAACCGCGATCACGACGCCGATCATTCCGGCGCCGAGGCCGGCAATTTCATGAAGTGACACCTGAAGGCCAAGTAGCACGACGCCAAGCCGGAGCAGCTTCTTTGCGGCGACGGTTAAGCCGCTCTCCAGTGAGCTGGGCACGGGAAAGGCGTTGCGCATCACCACGCCGAGCACTATCGCGATGAGCAGCGTCGAAACTGTAGGCAGGAAGTGCCCGACAAACAGCGCGATGCCGACCGCGGCAGCGCAGGCCGCTAGTCCGGGCAACACCGCCCAACTCTCGTTCCGCGATGGACTGTCCACGGGGCTGGTGCGGGCTTCACGGCTCATACCTCCACGCTCGCAGCACTGTTGCCGGGGCAGTAGCGGGCAATATCGCATCGGCTCATATCGTATTGATATGACCGCATCGATGCCCTGGCCGGATCTGTCCACACTTGAGCTGTTGGTTGCCGTAGCGGAGCATGGCAGTCTGGGTTCCGGGGCTCGGGCTCTTGGAATGGCTCAGCCAAACGCGAGTCGGGCGATCAAAGGGTTGGAGCGGTCGCTGGGCATTGTGCTCTTGCGACGGACGCCGCGTGGTTCAACTGTCACGCCGGAGGGTGCGACAGTCGTCGATTGGGCTCGAGCGGTGCTCGAGGCCGCCGGCCATCTCTTGCTCGGGGCAGAGTCGCTTGGCGCGCAACACAATTCCCAGCTCCGGATTGCCGCAAGCATGACCGTCGCGGAGTACCTGATGCCCGCCTGGCTGGCAGAACTGCGTCGCGAGCAGCCGGAGCTGAAGATCAAGTTAACCGTGTGCAACTCTTCCGAGGTGTTCGAACGGTTGGCCGACGGTGATTGCGAACTCGGGTTCGTCGAGTCGCCGGGGGTGCCGTCCGGATTGCGCAGCGTCACGGTGGCTCGGGACAGGCTCGTAGTGGTGGTTGGCGCGAGCCACCCCTGGGCGGGTCGACGACGCCCGGTCCGGATAGAAGAACTGGCCTCGACGCCGCTCGTCGTGCGGGAGGCTGGTTCGGGCACGCGGACGGTGCTGGACAGGGCGCTGCGCGGTTTCGATCCTGTGCCGCCCACGTTGGAACTCGGCAGTAACGCGGCTGTACGGGTGAGCGTGAGCTCCGGCATGGCACCGGCTGTTCTGAGTACTCTCGCGGTGGATTCCGCGCTGCGCTCCGGCGAACTGCGGGCGGTGTCCGTTGACGGACTCAACCTCGAGCGCCGGCTGCGCGCGGCGTGGCCGGCTCCGCATCGGCTGGCTGGTCCTGCCGGGGACCTGGTTCGGCTGGCGAAGGAAATCGGCACCCCCTGATCACCAACGATCGCAACTCTGCCAGCTTCACCTGTCGGCGGTCTGCCTCCAGGCGGCCGGAATCCCTAGGAACGGTTGGCGCAACGGATTGGCGCGGCCGGCGCGATGGTGTGCGTCTTCATGCGGGTCGGTCCAGATCGCCTGCAGTCCATTGACGCGTTTGCCGTAGAAGCGGTGTGCCGTCAGAAAACACTCGGAGCGGGCGATGACGTCGACGAACTCGAAGTCAAGGCCCTGAACACGACACGTCATGCCCGCTTCGACGACGTGTCCGTGGCCCAGCACCCACTCGGCCATTTCGTTAAGGATGGGAAACGATCGCTGCATGCTGAGACCGATGATCGCGATCTCCGGATGCTTGCGCAGCGTCAGTCCAACGGTGTAAGCGAAGGGCGGATCATCGTCATAGATACTTTGGATCGCGACGCCGAAGCGGGCGACCATGTCGCGCATGTTTCGGTCAGATTCCGCCAGGATCATGCCATTGCAAATGTCGCACATTTCTCCTCCAAATTTGGTCTTTGCGTCGAATCATGGCACCCGGCACCGACAGTGATTCTGCTCGGTCGAAGCCACTGGCGCAGCCCCGCCTTGACCATTGGAGATGCTGCCAACTGTTGACAGTTACTCTGGACGATGGTGGGATGAACCCAGACGACCGAAAGGACGGCAATGGGGCAGTTCACTCGGGGTGCGCTCGGCCTGCTGGCCGAGCCGCTCGCAATCAGGACATCCAGCACCATCAACCGCTTTGTGACCACGGCGCACGCCGAGCATCTGGCCGACGGCGGGTTGCTCACACCGCATCTGATCGACTATCACGCCCGCCGTGCCGCCGGCGGTGTCGGCCTGATGTTCGTCTTCGGCTCGGGGACCGTGAGCCGGCAGGCGGACAATTCGCACAACATCAGCTTGTGGGACCCGGAGAACGATGGCCGGCTCGCCGAGCTGGCCCGGCGGGTGCACGAATACCCGACATTGTTGATTGCCCAGGCGTCGCACCGCAGCGTCCGCGAGTTTCCTTCCGGCGCCAACCCTTATCTCCAGTCGCCGTCACCGCGTCCGGCATTGAACCGTCTCGGAACACCGCACGTGCTCGATGCCGAGGACATCCGCGGGATTGTCGAAGACTACGTGGCGGCCGCCATCCGCCTGCAGCGCTCCGGGTTCGACGGGATCGAACTCACCGGCCTGGGCAGCCACCTGATGGAACTTTTCTGGAGCCCTGTCTTCAATCGACGAGAGGACGAATACGGTGGATCGTTCGAAAACCGGATGCGCTTCGCGACCACAGTGGTCCACGCGGTGCGATCCGCCGTCGCCGAGGACTTCATCATCAGCTTCCGGTTGAGTGGCGACACCCAGACCGATCAGTTGGGCCTCAGTCCGGAGGACATGGTTGCGATTGCGAAATACCTGAACGGGCTTGAGTGCATCGACCTGTTCAGTGTGAGCGGGGGTAGTGGCGTGTCGCCGGACGCCGCAGCGGGAACGGTGCCGACGGAGGCGTACGACGAGGCCTGCTATGTCCGGCACTCGCGCACGATCAAGCAGGTCGTCGACGTGCCGGTGGTAGTCGCCGGCCGGATACTGACCGCCGAGCGGGCCGAGCAGGTGCTAACCGACGGAGATGCCGATCTGGTGGCGATGACGAGAGCCATCATCGCCGATCCCGATCTACCAAAGAACGCACTAACCAATCGCGGTGAGCTCAGCCGCCCATGCATCTCGATCAACGAGGGATGTCGGCGGGTCACTCTGCATCAGAACCTGGCGTGCACAGTCAATCCCGCGATCGAACTCGGCTACCTGCAGGACCCGCCTGATGTCCTCGAGCCAAAGCGTGTGCTGGTGATAGGCGCCGGACCGGCCGGACTTGAAGCGGCCCGGGTAGCGGCGGCCCGCGGGCACTCGGTGGATGTCCTGGAGAGATCGGATCGGGCCGGTGGACAGGTGAAAATTGCTGCATTGGACCCACAGCGCCCCAATCTCGCCAGGCATGTCGACTGGTCCGTTCGTGAGCTCGCCAGGCTCGGAGTCAACTTGCGGTACAACGCGAATATCACAGATGCTCAGGCCCTCGCCAAGGATTACGACCGGGTGATAGTCGCCACCGGCGCTCGTGCGGTCTTGCCATGGCACCTCTCGTCCCCGGACTCGCGATTGTGTACCGATGTGGATGTCTGGACCGGGCAGGCCGTCATCCCCGCCGAAGGCAGGATCATTGTATTTGACTCCGAGGGCTACGGGCGAGGCGGCCGGGTGGCGAACTACCTGGCGGCGTCGACGGCCGCAGAAGTGATCCTGGCATGCCCGCAGACGGCGCCGCTCGAAAATCTGGAACTGCCGAACAAGCCACCGATACTGCGTGGCTTCGCCCGCAACGACGTCGACGTCCTGACCGATATGGAGCTCGACGAGCGATGCACAGCCGCGCCCGAACTGCGGCATCGATGGTCGGGTATGGCTCGGTCATTGGATGACATGGACCTCGTGGTGTTCGTCGGATATCGCGAGGCTCAAGACGAGATCTTTCGAGGCCTGAAATGCCCGGCGTCCGACGGCTTGGAATCCGGCCCGTTCGTCGAGGTGATCGGCGACGCGAAGGCGCCGCGTCTGATGCGCACTGCGATCAGCGAAGGCGCGCTCGCCGGCTTCGGCGAATAGCTTCCGGGTGTTAGGTGGTCTGAATCACACTTTCTTTATGAAAACTGTTGACAGTTCACAAAGCGGCTGATGCCATAGAGGTAGCACAAGCAATAACTACAGTTCGAGGAGGATTGGCGGATGGGGCGACTGAAGGTCGGCGTCGTAGGGCTTGGCACCATGGGCTCGCAGGTGCTCTGGCAGCTGAGCAAGCGCGGTGTCGATGCCACCGGGTTCGAGACATACTTCCCCGGCCATTCGCGGGGTGCCGCCGGCGGAGAGACCCGGCTCTTCCGCAACATTGAACTCGAAGACCTTCGATACGCCCCGATAGTCGCGCGGGCCAGTGAAATCTGGGACGACCTGCAAGGTGTTTCCGGCCGCGAACTCCGGGTGATATCCGGTGCCCTGGTGATGGGCTCTCCGGCTCATACTCAGATGCAGACCGCGCTTGTCGCCGCTCATCAGTCCGGAAAGCCCTATGAAGTGCTCGACCGTGCTGAGCTGCGTGCCAGGCATCCGCAGTTCGAGGTGGATCCGGGCGACATTGCGATCTGGGATCGCACTGGGGGCTCGATTCGACCGGAACTCACCGTCGCGACCGCTGCCGATCTCGCCGAACAAAACGGTGCGACGATCAACCGGGGCAGCAAGGTGCGGGAGATCAACGAGACGCACGGCGGGGTCACCGTGGTGACCGATGCCGGACGGTTCGACTTCGATCGAGTCGTCGTTGCGGCCGGTGGCTGGATCAACCAGCTGCTGCCCCGGTTCGAATCGCTGATCACGGTCAGGCGGTTGATCTCCGCCTGGTACTTCGGCCGGGACGCGGAATACCTCAAGACGGTGGTGCCGTTCATCCGCACTGCCCCGACCTACTGTTACGGGCTTCCGGTGCCCGATCGCACCGCGATGAAGCTCGGAGTAGGTTATGAAGACCACCTCCCGGCCGACCGGCCCGATGAGGTCGAGCGGATCGCGCGTCCAGACGAGCTGGCCCCATTCGAACGCGTCATCGCCCGTTACATGCCAGGGCTCAACCCTTATCCGATGCGAACGGAGACGTATATCGAGACGTACACGCCCGACCGCCACGAGTGGATCGGCGAACATCCGGACATGGGAAATGTCGTGGTGCTTGCCGGGTTTTCCGGTCATGGCTTCAAAATGAGTCCGGCGATCGGAGAGATCGGCGCTGAACTGGCCATCGACGGAAAAACCGGGCTGGACATCGACTTCTTAAATCACGAGGGGGAGCTGTGAATCGTCAATTCGACAACCGGCGTGCACAGCATAATCGAGCTTTCGACCGGCGCCAGTTCCTTAAATTCGCGGGGGCGGCGGGCGCGGCCGGAGCCGGCACACTGGCATTAGGCGGCTGCGCATCGACTTTTGGCACCCAGCGGGAGAATGCCGTGGTATTTGTCTCCGACGGAGGCGAATACCAGAAGGCTCAACGGGATTTTTGGCTGACGCCTTTCCAAAGGCTCCACCCGGAACTGCGGGTCACCGAGGACGTGCCCAAGAGTTACGCCCGGCTCAAGGCGATGGTCGGCAGTGAGAACGTGCTGTGGGACCTGATGACCGCCACGGGTGACTTCGGCTACGGCAGCGACCGGGACTTTCTCGTCGACTTCACCGGCCGGGGGTTGCCACTTGAGCAGTTGATGCCGGATTACACCCACGAATCGATCGTCGGCCACACGATGTTCTCGAATGTGCTGGCCTTCCGCACCGACAAGTTCGAAGGGAGGAAGCCCGAGGGATGGGCCGACTTCTTCGACCTGGACAAGTTCCCCGGACGACGCGGACTACGGAACTTTCCTTCCGGTGCCGTGCTCGAGATTGCACTCACCGCGGACGGCGTCGCACCGGAGGATCTGTATCCGCTCGATTTCGACCGGGCCTTCGCCAAGCTGGACACGATCAAGGACAACACGGTGTTCTGGACCTCCGGAGCGCAGTCGGCGCAGCTGATCGCCGACGGCGAAGTGAGCATGACCCAGGTGTGGAATGGCCGGGTGTACAACCTGCAAAAGGAGGGTGCGCCGATCGAGATCCAGTGGAATCAGCACTTCATTCAGGCCGATTCTCTCGTCGTTCCGCGAGGCGCAAACGTCGAGTACGCGATGGAACTGGCTAAGTTCTGTCTCTCGGCAGAGAACAACGCCAAGCTGACAGAGGCGATTCCTTATGGGCCGACCAACCAGGAGTCATTGAAGTTCATCAATAAGGCGATGATCGATCACCTGCCGACCAGCTACCTGGACATCGGCATCAATTTCGATAACGAGTGGCTCAATGCGCACCGAGCCGAAGTGGATTCCAGATGGCAGAATTGGGTGAGGACGGCATGAGCAGTGGCGCAAACACCACGAGAAAACAGGTGCTTGAAGGGCACGCCAGCTGGAATGTGCTGATCTGGCCAGCGCTGATCTTTATGGCCGCGCTGTTCCTGCTGCCATTCATTCAGACCGCGGTCCGCTCGCTGACCGATCCTGGTCCGGAAAACTACGGCATCTTCCTCAGCGATCCGATTTACCTCAGATCGCTGCTGACCACCTTCACAACCGCGATAATCGTGACTGTCGTCGCACTGCTGATCGCCTATCCGTACGCGTACCTGATGTATCGGGCGACGCCGAGAATGGCCGGGGTACTCACGCTCCTCGTCATGTTGCCGTTCTTCACCAGTCTCCTGGTGCGCACCTACGCCTGGACGGTGTGGTTGCAGCAAACCGGCATCATCAACTCGGCCCTGCTGAATCTGGGAATCATCGAGTCACCATTGGCGCTGATGCGGAACACGCTCGGAGTCGCGATCGGGATGACGCATTCGCTGCTGCCATTCATGGTGTTCCCGATCTACGCCTCGATGCGCCGGGTGCCGCCGAATCTTATGCCGGCCGCTCGCAGCCTCGGCGCCAATAACCCCCTGGCCTTCCGGACTGTGTTCATGCCGCTGACGACGCCGGGCATCGTTTCCGGTTGCCTGATCGTATTCGTGATGTCGCTGGGCTACTACGTCACGCCGGCTCTGCTCGGGGCGCCGGACAACGCCATGCTCTCCGAGCTGGTGGTGAACCAGGTCGAACAACAAATCGAGTTCGGCACCGGTTCGGCGATTGGCATGGTGTTGCTGCTGGTGACCCTGATCGTGCTGTTCATCGGGACCCGGGTGGTCCGGTTCAAAGACATAGTGACAGGAGGCCGCTAATGCGACGCAATACATCTCTTGGACTGAAGGTTTTCGGTGCCATCGTCGGCGTCCTGCTGATCTTGCCGACGCTCGTCGTGGTGCCGATGTCATTCTCCTCGAGTGCATTTCTCAGTTTCCCGCCGAAGGGACTGTCGCTCGAGTGGTACCGGGTATTCTTCACCGATCCGGTCTGGATGACGGCGGTCGGGCAGAGTCTGCAGATCGCCGTCTGCACCACGATCCTGGCCATAGTGCTCGGCATAATGACCTCGCTTGCCCTGATCCGCGGCCGGTTCCACGGCAAGAGCGGCGTGCAGGCGCTGATATTGAGTCCGATGATCATGCCGCTCGTGGTCCTCGCGGTCGGGCTGTTCTTCGTATACAGCGACTGGAAGATTCTCGGTTCCCTCGGCGGCCTGGTGCTGGCCCACACAGTGGTGGCCTATCCGCTGGTCTACATAGCAGTGTCGACCAGCCTGCAGGGCCTTGATCAGACCCTGGAACAGGCAGCATCGAGCCTTGGCGCAAAGAAGTGGTTTGCGTTCCGGACGATAACGCTCCCGCTGATCGCTCCAGGCGTTCTCACCGGCGCGCTGTTCGCCTTCACCACAAGCTGGGACGAACTTATTCTGTCAATCTTCCTCTCCAGCCCGACCGTCAAGACGCTGCCGGTGGTGATGTGGCAACAGGTCCAGACAGAGCTGTCGCCATCCCTCGCCGTGGCGGCGACCCTGGTGATGTTCACGACAATCGTGCTGATCCTGCTTGCAGCGTGGATCAGCACCCGCAGGAAGGTAGTGAAACTGTGACTGAGACAAACTCCGATGGGTATGGTGGAGCGCTGTGCCTCACCGACATTCGCAAATCGTACGGCGGCCAGCGTGGAGTTGAGTCGGTCAGCCTCGACGTCCGACCCGGCGAGTTCCTGACCATGCTCGGCCCGTCCGGATCGGGTAAGACGACGACGCTGAACCTGATCGCCGGCTTCATTGACGCGGACTCGGGGTCGATAACCCTTGACGACCGGGAACTCGCCGGCATCCCGCCACACCGACGCGAACTCGGCGTCGTGTTCCAGCAGTACGCCTTGTTCCCGCATATGACCGCAGCGGAGAACGTCGGCTATGCCCTGCGCGTCCGGGGCATCAAAGGCGCCGAACGGAGCAAGCTCGTGGGCGACGCGCTCGACCTCGTTCAACTGGGCGACTACGCCAACCGCAAACCCGCCGAACTATCGGGTGGGCAGCAACAGCGGGTGGCGCTGGCACGGGCATTCGTATTCAAGCCGCGCTTGCTGCTGATGGATGAGCCGCTCGGCGCCCTTGACAAAAAGCTCCGCGAAGCCCTGCAGATTGAGATCACCCGAATCTGCCGGGAGCTCGGCGCCACGGTCATCTATGTCACGCACGACCAGGAGGAAGCGCTGGCGATGAGTGACCGGATCGCGATCTACAACGAGGGCAGGATTGAACAGCTTGGCACGGCCGAAGACCTGTATATGCGGCCGAACTCGCTCTTCGTTGCGGACTTCGTCGGCGAATCCACCGTGCTGCACGGAAAGTACGCCGAAGGCTCGCTGACCTACCACGACCAAGTGCTTGTCACCGACGCCACAACGGCTCCGATAGCCGAGGGCTCCAGCGCGGCAGTGGTTCTGCGGCCAGAAAACCTCGCCGTCCTGCCGGCTTCCAGTCGCGAGCAGGTGCCGGCCGGATTCAATGCCATCGAAGCAACCGTCACCGAGTGGATCTATCTCGGTGTGGCGAAGAAATGCCTGCTGAAAGGCCGTGACGGTACAACGATGACGGCACGGGTCCGGTCTGAGGTCGACACCGGCTCGCTGCGTCCCGGAGACCCGGCGATTGTCGCCTGGGACCCGGCGAAGTCGGTTGTGGTCCCGGGCGATGCGCAACGTACGACAAATTCCCAGCCAGACGTAGTTCCCAACCGCTGAAAGGCCAAGTAATGAGCACAAAACCTGTCGTCACATTCGACTGCTACCGGACCCTGGTCGACTTCGACCTGAACCGGGCAACCCTGCCGATTGTGCGTGACCGGCTCGACGAAGTAGGGGTTGACCACGAGGAATTCCTGGACAACCTTAGGGTCATGAGGTTTCAGGCTGTGGCTCAGCCGTACCAGCGGTACGCTGACATCGTGAAGCAGACCCTCGAAATCTGCATGCTGCTTCATGGCGTGCAGTTCCGGGACGATGACTTCGAACAGTTGATGGCGGAAGCAAAGAAGTTCCCCGCGTTCCCTGAGGTGCCGGAAGCGCTCAGGCGCTTGCGGGCCGGTGGATATGAGCTGGCGATCATCACGAACAGCGATGACGACCTGATTCCGTACCACGTCGCGAACATCGGGGTCGACTTCGACTACGTCGTGACTGCGGAGCAAGCAGGAGCATACAAGCCGCGCGAACAGGCGTTCGAACACCTCTTTGACGTACTGCCGCAGAGCCTTGACCAGATTACGCATGCCGCGCAGGGCTGGGAGTACGACATCATGCCGGCGAAGAAATACGGTATTCGGCGCGTATGGGTGAACCGTTACGGCCGGAAGGGAAGCTCCGTTTACCAGCCGTATGACGAGATCAGTGACTTGTCCGGGCTTCCGCCGCTGCTGGGCGTGTGAGGGGATGCCTTGTCTGAACTGACGCTGGCCGTTCTGGTCGCGGACCAGCGGCCGGACCTATCCGGCCTGGCGGATGTCGAGGTTCGTTTCGCCGAGGCTGAGCAACTGCCGGCGGCGCTGGACGGCGCCGACGCCTTTTTGGTGTGGGACTTCTCCGCCCGGGGAATCCCGCAGGCATGGCCGCGTGCCGCGGAATTGCGCTGGATGCATGTGAACAGCGCCGGGGTCGACCGGGTGCTGACCCGGCAGATCGCCGAAAGCAATGTGGTGATGACGAACGCACGCGGGGTGCTCGACGAGACGATCGCGGAGTACGTGCTCGGCTTGGTCCTGGCCTTCGCCAAGGACCTGCCGGGCACCCTGTCCCGCCAGACTGAGCAGGTCTGGCAGCATCGTCCAACGGAACGGCTTCGCGGATCGAAGGCACTCGTGATCGGCCCGGGTGCGATCGGCCGGAAGATAGCGAAGTACCTTTTCGCCCTCGGTCTCGAGGTTGATGCGGTTGGCCGGACCACCCGTGACGGTGACCCGGTGTTTCGCACCATTCACGCGCAGGCCCGGCTTGCCGAGGTCGCAGGCGACTACGATTACCTGATAGTGGCCGCGCCGCTGACCCCCGAAACCCGTGGGCTGGTGAATGCCAGGGTGATCGCGGCGCTGCCGCCGAATGCGCGACTGATCAACGTCGCGCGCGGGCCGATAGTCGATGAGACAGCCCTGATCGAAGCGCTGCGCAGTGGCGCGATATCGGGTGCTGCGCTCGACGTATGCAACGAGGAGCCATTGCCGGCAGGCCACCCGCTGTGGAACTGCCCGAACACGATAATTTCACCGCATATGGCCGGAGACTTCCATGGCTGGCGTGCTGCGCTGCTCGATGTCTTTTTGACCAACCTCGAACGGTTCAGGATGGGCCAGCCGTTGCTGAACGTCGTCGATAAGAAGTCCGGCTACATTTCTTAGAACTAGCGCTGTGTAGAAACTAAGCAGCGTAGAAACTAGGGCAGTATTGAATGGCCCGGCTGAATGGCTTGATTGAATAGCTGGGCTGTAGGTAACGACTGGCTTGTGGGGAGGAGGGCAGATGAAGGGACTGGATAGCGTGGCGCCGATGAGGGCGCAGGGCACCGCTGACCTTATTGCCGACCAGCTGCGTGAACGAATCCTTGACGGAAGTTTCGCCGCCGGCGAGCCAATCAATGAGGTGCATCTCGCCGCGCGACTCGAAATGAGCCGTGGGCCGGTGCGTGAGGCGGTTCAGCGACTGGTCCAGGAAGGCCTGCTGACATCTGTCCGTAACCGGGGTACCTCGGTTGTGCAGCTCGGACAGGCGGATATTGCCGATATCTACCAGGGGCGCGCTGCGGTTGAACGCGAGGCCGCCCGGGTCGTGATCAATCGCGAGCATTCGGAGCTGCTGACAGCCCTCGACGGCGTCATCCTTCAGATGCGGGCGGCACTCAAAGGCCGGAGCTGGGGCGAGGTCGCCCGGGCAGACCTGAAGTTTCATCAGACCATCGTGGATGCCGCGCAGAGCCGCAGGCTGAGCAAGATGTTCTCCACGCTCGTGGTGGAGACACTGCTGTGCATCCACATGTTTGAGAACATCTACGATCCTCCCGAAGGCATCGTCGCGCAGCATCAGCGGTTGATCGATCTGTTGAGAGCAGGTGACGAAGCGGCGTACCTGAGCGAAATCGACTGGCATTTGAAGAACTCGGTGAAGACGCTTTCTGCGGCGGAACCCACCGCGAACTGAGTGCTTTCCGACTGCATTCGGCTCCCGGCCGCGGCTTTACGCTCGAGTGTCTAAGCCGTGGCGGTCTCGGCTGCTGTCACTCCGCCCGACATTTGCGGCCACTAACTCGCCGGTAACCTCTGATATCTCAGCATGTGATTGGGTTCGGATACTGATGGAGCCCTAGCCTCCGCTTTTGTGACCCGGACCGGTCAGATCGACTCCCGGCCTCACCGCGAGCCGAAAGCTTCCCCAGCGTCAGTCCGAACGGATAGTCTCGAGCAGAAGCATCCAAAGACTTTTGCCAGGAGTTACTGTGCCCCCACCCAGCGGACCGACACCCGAGTCGATAATCACCGACGCCGACCGGAATTTTCTGGACCTCGCCATTGAGCAGGCACAGATCGGTTGGGAAGAAGGGGGAGTCCCGATTGGTGCCGCCCTGGTCCATGACGGCGAAGTGCTTGCCGTCGGGCGTAACCGACGGGTGCAGATGGGCAGCGCCATCCGGCACGGCGAAACGGACGCCATCGAGCGCGCGGGTCGGTTGAAGGCCTCGGTCTACCGCAATAGTGTGCTCTACACGACGCTGTCGCCCTGTTATATGTGTGCCGGCACGGCCACCCTCTATGAGATCCCGCGCATCGTGATCGGCGAGAACCGTAGCTTCCAGGCCTCCGAGGCCTGGCTGGCATCCAACGGCGTGCAACTCGATGTCGTCGACGACCCGACCTGCATCGAGCTGATGAACCGGATGATGACGGAGCGGGCGGAGATCTGGAACGAAGACATCGGCGAGGAAGCGTGAGCGAGCCGGGCGCCTCCCCGCGACCGGGTACGGATTCCGGCTCCGGGCCGGGCGCGGTCGGGGAGCCGAACGCCGCGGTTGCCACCGGCCCGGGTGGCAGCGGTTCCGGCCGGGCGATCGACCCGGATTACCCGGTCACCCCGGTGCCATCGACGGCACGCAAGTCGTTCTTCTCGATAGCGGTCGTGCTGCTCGGATTCACGATCTTCACGCCGACCATGCTGGCCGGTGCGGCCATCGCACCTGCGTTCAGCTTCGCCCAGCTGTCGCTGATTGTGCTGGTCGGATCCATGATCCTTGGCGGCTACGTCGCGCTGATGGGGTGGGTCGGCGCCCGCACTGGACTGACAACCGTGGTCATGGCGCGGTACAGCTTCGGACTGGGTGGCGCGAAGCTGGCGTCAATCCTGCTCGGCGGGACTCAGGTCGGCTGGTACGGAGTCGTCATCGGCACGATCGGCGATATGACAGCCCAGGCCTTCGGCTGGGAATCCTGGGGTGCGCGAGCCGCCGTGATGATCGTGACCAGCGCGCTGATGTGCGCCACGGCGTATTACGGCTACCGCGGGATGTACTGGGTTTCGCTGGTGTCCACGCCGCTAATCCTGATCCTCGCCGTCTGGGTGGTCTTTCGCTCACTCCAGGAAGTCGGCGGTATCGACGGTCTGCTCGCCGTTGCGCCGACGACATCGATGTCGGTAACCGTCGCCATCACGACGGTGGTCGGGACGTTCGCCTCGGCCGGTAGCCAGGCGCCGAACTGGACCCGGTTCGCCCGCACCGGCCGACAGGCGATCTGGGCTTGCATTATCGGCTTCCTGATCGGCAACGGCCTGATGATCTACTTTGGCGCCATCGGCGCGATCACCTTCGGTGAAGGCGATTTCGTTCTCGTGCTGTACCAGCTCGGTCTGGTCGCCTGGGGTCTGGTGCTGTTGTTCGGCAATCTCTGGAAGTCCAACGCAGACACGGCCTACGCCTTCGGGGTGGCCGGCGCCGAGCTGTTCAACCGTCCGCATAAGGGACCGTTCGTGATCGCCGGCTCGATTATCGCCACGGTGCTGGCCCTGACCGGCGTGCAGAATCACCTCGTGGGTTATCTCGGCCTGCTCGGAACCTTCATTCCGCCGCTGGGCGGCGTCATCATCGGCGACTTCCTGGCGCGGTGGCGCGGCGGGATTCCGGCTGCTGAAAAGTACCAGCCGCCGAAGGTCTGCTGGCACAATATCGGCATCTATGTGCTCGCCAGCGCGATCGCCTACGTCTCGGGCCTGTTGAGCCTCGGCATCCCTGCGCTGACCGGCATCGTCGTCGCGCTGGTGCTGTCGTATGGCGTGGGCCGCTTGCCGGGCGGCCGAGCAAGCGGTCGCGCTGAGCGCTGGCATAATCGGTGAGGGCGACGGTGCGCGATGAGCTGGTGTCATCCGAGCGGAGCTTGAAGGACGCCACCCGCGCTGTGCCGACCGTGACCATCGACCGGAAGATCACCGGACTGTCGAATGTGACGCTGTCCGCCGACGTTGTCGATGAGCTCCTGCAACTCGACGGCGTGATCGCGCTGGCCACGGAATGACGGCCCCGGGGACGACGGACGGCGCACAACTACCGCCGGTGGTGTTTTTGCACGCCTTTCCGCTGAACGGGCAGATGTGGGATCCAGTGCGCGCCGAGCTTCCGGTCGGCCTCCGGACCCTGGCGCTCGACTTTCCGGGATTCGGCGATAGGCCCGCCTTCGACAGTGACACGCCGCCGGGCATCGCTTCGCTCGCGGATCTGGCCATCGGGCAGATCGAGGCCCTCACCGACCGTCCGGCCGTGCTGGTCGGCCTGTCGCTCGGTGGTTACGTGATGGGCGAACTCGTGGGCCGGCGGCCGGACCTGGTTGCAGGCCTGGTCTTCGCCGATACCAGGCTGAGCGCCGATGCCCCGGCAGAGCAACCACGGAGGGAGGCGATGGCCGGGCAGGTCCTCGCCGACGGACATGTGGGCTCGCTGCTGACCGACTACCTGCCGGCCTGCATGGGGCAGACGACGTTCGCCCAGCGGCCCGCCGTCGTCGACCGCGCCAAGCGGCTGATCCTGCAGGCGAGCCCCGCCGGTGCCGCGTGGACATTCCGGGCGATGTCGGCGCGCGTGGACACCAGTGGCGCGGTGCGCGATTCGGGACTGCCCGGTTGCCTGATCGTCGGCGCCGAGGATGCGTTATGCACCGCCGACGATCGACGGCTGATCAGTGACGCATTGCGGGGCGGTCCCGTGCTCGAGATCCCGCGGGCCGGACACTACAGCGCCATGGAAGACCCACACGGGTTCGCATCCCGGCTGGTCTTGTTCCTGCAGAACACCTATGCCACCGGAGTGCGCACACACGGCTGACGTCATCGCGCTGCGCCGATCCCTGCACCGGCAACCCGGCCCGGCTAGCCTCCGTTGTTCCGGTCGACAGTGTCGGGGGCGAAGAGCCAGCCGACCGCGGCCAGCAGCATGATGACGCCCGAGGCGGCGAAGGCAACTCCATACGAAAACGCCTCGGCAAGCAGCCCGGCAACGATCGGACCGACGATAGCGCCGACATCCGCCACCATCTGGAAAGTCGCCAGCACCTGTCCGCCGCGGGCCTTCTGCCCGATCACGTCGGCGACAGAAGCCTGCTGCGCCGGAGTCAGCAATCCCGAACCGAATCCGGCGATCAGGGTCAGTGCCAGAAATGCCACTATATTGCCGGTGAACCCGACCGCGATGGTGGCGAGGCCGGAAACCAGCAGGCCGCTGAGAATGAATGGTTTGCGCCCGAAGCGGTCGGAGAGCCGGCCGGATTGAAACATCACCGCTGCGTTGCCGAGCGCGAACACGGTCAGCGCGATACCCGCGACCCCGGCAGGCTGTTGGAGCGCCTCAACGACGAAAAGCGGAACCATGGCAACCCGGACGCCCATCACCGTCCAGCCATTCGCGAAGTTCGAGCTCAATGCAGCCCGGTAAGCGGAAGTCCCAAGCGCGGCACGTAGCGGCATCCTGACGGTATCCACCGCGGAATCACGGGCAGCGAAGCTCGACCCCCGAAGGCTGAAGAAGACCACGCCGGCGGCTATCACCAGGGCAATCGCGTAGATCACGAACGGCACCCGCAAGCCGAACCCGATCAGCGCGGCGCCGATCAGCGGGCCGCTGATACTGCCGAGCAGGAAGCTGGTTGCGTAGAGACCGGAGACTCTGCCGCGGCCCTCGGGCGGGCTCATCCGGATGAGCAGGCCTAGAGCGGACACGCTGAACATGGTGGATCCGATTCCACCCAGGGCGCGGAACAACAGCAGTTGCCAGTACTCGCCTGCCAGTGCGCAGGCGCCGGTGGAGAGGGCGACGATGCCGAGCCCCAGCAGATAGACCGGGCGCTCTCCTAGCCGCTGGACAAGTGATCCACTGAGCGGGGCGAAGCAGAGCCGCATGAGTGCGAAGGCGCTGATCAGCGCGCTGGCCGCAGTGATGCCGACTCCGAAGCTCCGGGCATATTGCGGCAGGGCCGGCGCGACGAGGCCGAAACCTATCGCGATGACGAAGGCGGCGCTGACCAGTACCCAGATTTCCTGCGGCAGCGCAGCCCGCGGCGACTGCCTAGACATCAGTGCGCCAAAGCTTCGTGTCGATGGCCGTGCCGGTCAAACCGTGATCAGGAACACCGCGCAGAGCACGGCTCCGGCGATGTTCAGTGCCAGGGCAAGCAGTGATTGTGTGCCACGCAGGCCCGCCGCCTTGTCATTGCGAAACGCCAGCACGCTGAGCACTGCTCCGCCGATGCCGATCAGCAGGCCGATCTGCACGAAGAGCAGGGAAAACAGCACGGCGCCGATGCCCAGTACGAGGCTGATCAATGGAAGCGAACTCGGCCCGCGTTCCGGCTCGGGTTTCTGGACTTGCACGGTACTCCTTCGTCAATGGTGTTTCCAGCCTTTCATAGTGCCACGCCTGGCATGGCTGGTGGGAGGATCGCAGGCCCTGTGCAGGATCGCGGCCTGAATTCGCGTCAGGTCCTGCGCGGAGTTCGCGATCCTCGCCGCGGCCTGCGTGGTGCAGACGCAGTGCCGTAGCCCGGGGATTCTCCGTGTTCTGACCCGAACTGCGTCGGTGCTGACAAGATTAGGTCATGCCGAGGCCCTTTACCCTGACGCAGCTTCGATACTTCCAGGCCGTTGCCGAGCTCGAGAGCATGACGGCGGCCTCGGAACGGCTGCTGGTCACCCAGTCCGCTGTGTCGACGGCGATGAGCCAACTGGAGCAGGCTCTGGGCGTGCAGCTCTTCATCCGACAGCGAACCCGCGCGCTAAAACTCACTCCGGCCGGCCACCGTTTCGTCAATGAGGTGAATGCCTTCCTCGAGCAGGCCGACTCCCTCTACGAGTCGGCCCAGGGCCTGGCCGGCGCACTGGCTGGAAAGCTCAAGGTAGGGGTCTTCGCGCCGTTGGCGCCGTTCCGGCTTCCAGTCATCCTGCAGGCCTTCGAGGAGCAGTACCCCGACATCGAAGTCACGCTCCTGGAAGCCGACCTCGCGACGCTGCATGCCGCGCTTCTCGACGGCGAATGCGAGGTGGCCCTGACCTACGGTCTCGGATTGCCGGCCGGCTTCAGCTCGCAAGTTGTGGAACAAATCCCGCCGCACATCCTTGTCTCGGCCGAGCACCCCGCGGCCAGGCATCCGGAGCGAAAGGTCACGTTGAAGGACTTCGAGCACGAGCCGATGATCCAGCTCAACCTGCCGCACAGCCGCGAGTATTACGAACACCTGTTCCGGCTTTCAGGCATCACGCCAAACGTTCGGCATAGCTTTGCCGGCTACGAGACGGTGCGTTCGTTCGTGGCGATGGGGCACGGATATGCGGTGCTCAATCAGCGGCTGCACGATCTGACCTACGCGGGCGGCCGGACTGTGGCGATCGCGCTTTCCGACGATCTGCCTGCCATCGACGTCATGTTGGTTCGCCCCCAAGGAGTGCAGCCGACCCGTCGCGCGCTCGCCTTTGAGCAGGCGTGCAAGCGACTTTACGGCCGGATTAACCTGGAGCAGGCAGCCAGGGACAGCACTTCGACCGGGGAATCCCCAGCGGCGCATAAACAAAATCTATAAATAACTTCAAAATATTGAATTGGACTTAAGTGACGCCGGTCACTCAGGATTGACCCTAGTCGGCAGCGAAGCCAGGGCTCCGCCGTCGAACCGTCCGCAAACGATCCGTCATCGAGGTTGCTGCCATGAGCGTAAACGAGTCCCCGAGCCCGTCGGTCAACGTGCCGGCACCGGGTAAACCCACCGGAATGCAAAAACGCGTTCTGCTCGGTGGAAGTGTCGGCCAGTTCATCGAGTTCTATGACTTCACCCTCTACGGGCTCTCTGCCGTCATTTTCTCGCAGCTCTTCTTTCCGCCCGGCAACGAGCTCGCCGCACTGCTGGGCACCTTCGCCACCTTTGGTGTTGCGTTCGTGATCCGTCCGCTGGGCGGCTTGTTCTTCGGGGCGCTCGGCGACAAGATCGGACGACGCCGGGTGCTGGCAATCACCTTGTTCACAGTCGGCGGCGCCACCGCCCTGATGGGTGTGTTGCCGACCTACGGCCAGATCGGCGCCTTCGCGCCGGTGCTTCTGGTGCTCTGCCGGCTGGCGCAGGGGTTCTCGGCGGGTGGCGAATCGGTTGGCGGGCCGTCATTTGTTTTCGAACACGCACCGGTCAACAAGCGGGGATTCTGGATCAACATCACGCTCGCCGCAACCGCATTGCCGTCCGTCGTCGCTGGCACGCTGATCCTGATCCTCAGCCAGTCGATGCCCGACGAGAGCTTCGCCAGCTGGGGCTGGCGAATTCCGTTCATCCTCGCGCTGCCGCTGGCAATCTTCGGGGTCTGGATTCGGAACCGCACGGTGGAAAGCGACCTGTTCAAGGAAGCCTTGAAGGAGCAGACCAAGGAATTCAGTCCGATCAGGGAAGCATTCGCAGAGAACAAGCTCCGCATGGTCCAGGTCATCTTCGTGATGGGACTGACCGCAATGGGCTTCTACTTTCTCTCGGCATACTTCGTCACGTACATCCAGACCACCGGAAACCTCAGCCGCGAGCAGGCGCTGCTGACCAACGCCGCGGCGATGGCGCTCTACGCAGTACTGCTGCCGATCGGTGGAATCATCGGCGACCGGCTCGGCCGCAAGCCGATGCTGATCATGGGATCGGCCGCGATCGCTATCCTCGCCATCCCGTGCTTCATGCTGGTCACCAGCGGCAGCCTGCCGCTCGCCTTACTCGGCCAGGCACTGTTCGTGATTCCGCTCTGCCTGTACGGCGGTGGTTGCTACACCTTCTTCGTCGAGATCTTCACGACGAAGACCCGGTTCACCAGCGCGGCGATCAGCTACAACGTTTCCTACGCTGCCTTCGGCGGTACGGCTCCGCTGATCGGCACGGCCATCGTCGGTCAGACCGGCGTCTCGGCGTCACCCGGTTACTACATGGCCGGCGCCGCCGTGATTGTCTTCCTGCTCGTCACGCTGACCAAGCTCCCGGAGACCAGAGGCCGGATGGGCTAGACACTTCCGCACCGGCATTCTGCCGGCGCTTGTTGCCCGATACACCAGCACTCCACCGACGAAGGAACAACTATGGCCTCGACAGCCTTTCTCAAGGATTTCCACCACGTTGCCAGCATCGGCGCCACCGATAACAAGGGTGTCGATCGGCAGGCCGCGACCCCGGAGGACGGCCAGAGCCGAGCCTGGTTCGCTCAATGGATCGAGGATGCCGGGTACGCGCTGCGCGTCGACGGCATCGGCAACATGTTCGGCCTGATCGAGTGGACGCCCGGCGCGCCCTACGTTTTGATCGGCTCACACCTGGACAGCCAGCCGCTCGGCGGCAGGTTCGACGGCGCGTACGGAGTGCTCGCAGCGCTGCACGCCGCTCGACGGGTCGACCAGCAGGTGAAGCAATCCGGACAGCCGCCTAAGTTCAACCTGGCCGTGGTCAATTGGTTCAACGAGGAAGGCGGACGGTTCGCGCCGAGCGTGATGGGCAGCTCGGTCTACGCAGGCCTGTTCGACCGCGAGGAAATGCTTGCAGTCACAGATCTGCGTGGCGCAACAGTGCGCGACGCGCTGAGCGAGATCGGATTCCTCGGCAGCGACGAGGCGCCCGAACCAGCCGGTTACGCCGAGATCCACATCGAGCAGGGCCGGATCCTGGAACGCGAAGGCATCGACATCGGCCTGGTCGATAGCAGCTGGTACACCCAGAAGCTCGATATCGAGGTGCTGGGCGAGCAGTCGCATACCGGTGCCACCGCGATGGCCGACCGACATGACGCCCTGGTGGCCGCGGCCAAGATCGTGTTGATGGTGCACGACATCACCGGCGACTTCGACGACGAGGCACTTGTATCGTCGATTGGCCAGCACGTCGTCGAGCCCAATTCGCCGATTGTCGTTGCCCGACGCGTGCACATGGTGGCGGACCTTCGATCCGGTGATCCGGAGATCGTGCGGACCGCGCGCGCCAAGCTGCTTCGGGATATTGAGGCACTGGCCCGCGAGCACGACATTCTGATCAACGTGAAGGACTTCGACATCCGGCCGATCCGCTATTTCCCGGAAGAGGGAGTCACCCTCTCCGAGAAGGTCGCCGCCAACCTGGGCTTCTCCTCCAGACCGATCCAGACCATGGCCGGACATGACTCCGTTGCGATGAACACGGTGGTGCCGTCGATCATGATGTTCATTCCGAGCGTCGACGGGGTTTCGCACTGCGAACGCGAATTCAGCACGGATGAGGACATGGTGAAGGGACTCGACATGCTCACCGACGTCGCCCTTGAACTCGTGCACGGTGCTCTCGATGCTGACGGCGCACAGGCGTAGAACGGGACTGGGATGAGTGACCTGCACTATCTGGACGCGACGACCGCACTGCGTCTCTTCCGCAGCCGGGAACTTTCGCCGGTTGACCTGCTCGAAGCAATGATCGCCAGGACAGACGCGGTGAATGGCGACGTCAACGCCTTCACCGAGACGCTCTTCGACCAGGCGCTGGTGGCCGCACGATCGGCGGAACGCCGCTACCTGGCTGGCGTTGAGCTGCCGCCGCTGCTCGGGCTCCCGGTGGCGACGAAGGAAAAGCACGCCTTGAAGGGCCGACCAGTCTCACAGGGACTGCTGGCAAAACGCGATGTCATCGCCGACGCCAACCATGTTCTGGTCGACCGGGTGCTGGCCGCAGGCGGCATCGTGCACGCCCGGACGACGACCCCGGAGTTCAGTTGCGCCACGGTGACACATAGCCCGATGTGGGGCGTGACCAGGAACCCATGGAATCTCGACTACTCGCCGGGCGGATCCTCAGGTGGCGCGGGAGCCGCGCTGGCGGCTGGCTGCGCGCCGCTCGCGACCGCATCCGATATCGCAGGCTCGACCCGGCTGCCGGCCTCATTCACCGGCACCGTCGGTTACAAGGCGCCATATGGCCGGATTCCCGGAGCGCCGCCGCTGTCAGCCGATCATTACCGCGGCGACGGACCGATGGCACGAACTGTTGCCGATACCGCCCTGCTGGCCAACGTGATGATCGGAGCCGATGGTGCCGACCACACCTCGCTTGCGCCGTCGGTCTCGATCTCGAGCAGCTCCGCGAATGTGGCGGGCTTAAGGATCGCGTTGTGCGTGCGGCTCGGCAACTATCCGGTCACCACCGAGGTCGAGGAGAACACCCGCGCGGTGGCCAGGGCGCTGACCGACGCCGGGGCGGTGGTTGAGGAAATCGAACTGCCGTGGACGACGGAAGAAATCCGCGAGACGACGTTTACCCATTTCGGCAACATACTGGGCCCGTTGATGGACGATGAGACCGCGGGCACCGACCTGTCGCTGCTGGCCGGCTACACCAGGCAATTTATGGCGGACGCGCGAGCCGCAGCCGGGCGGAACCGGTATGTGGACGCCATCAGGGCCGAGACCCGGATGCAGGCCGAGCTGGCCGCTGCGATGGCGGGCTTCGATGCCCTGCTCTGCCCGACGTCCACGACTCCGGCACTGCGGGCAGAAGAGGAGTACCTGGACGGCATCACGGTCGATGGTACCCGGCTGACGCACTACTGGGAATCGCACCTGACCTCGCCGTTCAACATCAACAATCGGTGCCCCGTTTTGGCAGTGCCGAGCGGTATATCGTCGTCAGGCGTGCCGACCGGCGTGCAGATTGTCGGGCACCCCTTCGATGACGACATCGTCTTCCGGATCGGCGCGGCCGTAGAGCAGGTGTGCCCGTGGGCGGGCCGGCATCCGCAACTGTAGAGTTGCCGGCGTTTTGCAGGGGAGGCGTGACGCTTGTCGCCTGTCGCGGGAGTGCGAGCGGGAATGTCGGTGAAAGCATAGGCTGGACGGCGTGAGCGACGAGACACTCTGGGAAGCACGCAAGCGGGACAACCCCGGCCACTCTGCCTGGTACATCCAACGATTCGAGAAGATGCGGGCCGAGGGCGCCGACCTTGCCGGCGAGGCTCGGCTGATTGATGCGATGGCGGCACGCGGCAGCCGGATCCTCGATGCGGGATGTGGCCCCGGGCGGATCGGCGGAGAGCTCGCTCAGCGCGGGCACCAGGTGGTCGGCGTCGACGTCGACCCGGAACTCATCGATGCCGCCCGCGCCGACCATCCGCAGGTGCAGTGGTTCGTTGGCAACCTCGCCGAACTCGACGTCGCGCAACGAAGCATCGCCGAACCGTTCGACCTTATTGTCTGCGCCGGCAACGTGATGGTCTTCCTGGCACCCGGAACAGCCGGAGAAGTGCTCAGGCGCTTCGAGGCGCACCTTGCCGATGACGGCCGGGCCGTGATTGGCTTCGGCCTCGGCCGGAACTACGAACTCGACGACTTTTTCGCCGACATCGACGCCGCCGGGCTGACGATTGACGGCAAGTTCTCAACCTGGGACCTTCGTCCGCTGCGCGCGGATTCCGACTTCATCGTCACAGTGCTCGCCAAGGCGTAGCCGGCGCTAGGTCAACTGCCCGTGCGTCCGGCCTGGCCGGCGACTGTTGCGTCCTAGCTGGCCGCCGACTGCTTCGTCCTAAGGCCGCAGGTCAGCGTTCATCAGGGGCTGGGAGTGCTGCCTCGACGTGAGCGGGGGCCGTGAGTCCGGGTGCGGCGTCGGTGGTGAGGTAGCTGTGGACGGCGGACGCGACGCCGCTGAGCGGTCGGGGCGGAAGGTATGCGGAGGCTCCAGCGCTCAGCAGCCGGCTGACCGGGCCGGTGTAGTTGACGCCCAGTTCTTCATCATCGATCTCGCTGATGATGACGCGCGCTTGAGGGAATCGGGCTCGGAGGTGTCCGATCAGCTGGAGGCTGATCGGATTCGTGAGCAGCACGTCGGTGCTCTCCGGGGCCTCATTGAGGTCCAGGACGATGTAGTCAGATCCGAACTCGTCGGACAGACGTCGGCGGGCGGAGCCCGACAGCGACATAGCCGTCGCAACCACCGTGACTCCTTCCGGGATCGGGGTTTCCGGCTGAGGCAGTCGAGAGACCGGCAGAACATGCCCTTCCAGGACGGCCGAGCGGAAGGAGAGATACCCGACTTCTTCGCCTCCGCGGAGGACGGCGACCTCGTCTCCCTCGACCATCGCCTCGATTGCCCGCCGAACATCGTCGGGAAGTTCGTCCAGGACCAGAGTCGGTGGTTTGCGTCGTCGCCAGCTCACGCGTTCGGTCCCTCTCCATGCGCTCCGACCTCTTCCGACGTCGATGGCGGTGTTTGCCGGCTGCTGGGGTGCATGGCGACGAAGATGGCCCACTGTTCTGCTCGCGGATCGCGGGGACGTGCCCGGAACTCCTCGAGTAGTTCGTCGATTCGTTCCCGCAGTTCGTCCACTTCTGCCTCCGGCAAGCGGATGGCGAGCCGGCCCATGGTGCGACGCTCAAACGGGGCGGCGTTGAGCTCGGCGACAAAGGCCTCCAGCAGTGGGTTGGTGATGTCTCCGGCATCCATGAACCAGGACTTGCCAGTCGCCCGGTAGGGGATTTCCTGGGCGCCCCGACGGCCACGACGAGCTTCCAAAGCCTCCAGGAACCCGGTGGCGGCCAGCGTGCGCACGTGGTGCAGCGACGTGGCGGGGTTGAGGTCGAGTTCCGCGGCGATCTCCCGGTTGGTCAGCGTCTCGTCCAGGCAGAGGCGCAGGATACGCAGACGAACCCCGGAGCCGAGGGCTTTGGCTTCAGCATCGGTGGCGGCGCGACGTTCGCTGGGAACGGTTGGCTCCATAGCGCCTTCCTGATTCATGGGAAAACCCTAACCAAGTGATTGACAAAAATCAATCAGTGCTGATAGACGTGTGATTGGCGATTGCCAATCACTAAAGAAGAGGCTCAGCCATGCCCCCAAAACCCAACGCCGGTTTCGGTCGCTATCCGATCGCCAGCCTGTGGCGACACCACGACTTCCGCCAGCTCTGGATGGGCGACACAGTCTCAGTGTTCGGAAACCAGTTTGTCCTGTTCGCGATGCCCCTCATGGCGGTGCAGCTGCTGCACGCGGACGCCTTCGAAATGGGCGTGCTGGCCGCTCTGGAGTCGGCAGCTTTCCTCCTCGTCAGCCTGCCGGCCGGGGCCTGGGTGGACCGGTCCCGCAAGAAGTTCGTCATTGTCCTCGGCGACCTGCTCCGCGCCGCGCTCCTGCTAACTCTCCCACTAGCCTGGCTGATCGACTCCCTCAGCCTGCTCCACCTCTACCTCGTCGCTGCCCTCGTCGGCGTCATCACCGTCTTCTTCGACGTCGCCAACCAGTCCTACCTACCCGAGATCGTCGACGGCAACCAGATCGGCGACGGCAATGGCAAGCTCCAGGCTAGCCAGCAGACCGCCACGGTCGTCGGTCCTTCCGCGGCCTCGGCTCTCGTGGGCTGGATCGGGTCGCCGGTAACGATCGCCGTGACCAGCGTATGCATGGCACTCTCCAGCTTGTTCGTCAGCCGGATCCACCACCGGGAGGAGGTGGCCGACCCGCAAGCGCGCCGGCCGCTGGCAACCGAGATCCGCGAGGGACTGACGTTCGTCCTCGGACATTCGTTTTTGCGACGCATTGTCGCTTGCACCGGCACCGCAAACCTCGCCTCCTCCGCGGTCTACGCGATCTTCGTCCTCTACGCCCTGAATACGCTCGGCCTGTCCGAGACCACGCTCGGCCTGGTGATGTCCGTGAGTGCTGTGGGCGGCATTGTCGGCGCCGTCACCGCCTCCCGCTTCCAGCGTCTCGTGGGCGAAGGCCGGTCCATCCCGCTGGCCGCTGCCCTCAGCGGCGTCGCGTTGCTATCCATGCCGCTGGCAAGCACGTTGCTGACGGTTCCCACGCTGGCGGTCGGTGGCTTCATTACTTCGTGGGCGACCGTCGTCTACAACATCACCCAGGTGAGCTTCCGCCAGCGCTTATGTCCCAAGCCCTTACTCGGACGGATGAACGCCTCGATCCGTTTCCTCGTCTGGGGGCCGATGCCCGTCGGCGCCTTCCTTGGCGGCCTGCTCGGACGCCAGCTCGGGATAGTTACGACGCTCTGGATCTTTGCCGCGCTCGCGGTGCTCGCCGCCCTGCCAGTCCTGCTGTCCCCGCTGCTCACCATGCGCGACCTGCCGCGTGAACTAGACGCGCTCGCCGACGAAACCCACCCCTGACCCGGCCGTGCTTCACGTGCCAAGCAAACCGCTAGGTCGCGCCGATCAGGGCAGCGGCTCCGGACGGCTCGGCTGCAGGGTTAGCGGCAGGCCCATAACGGAGATGATCGTTCCGTCACCGACCAAACTGGCCGGGCGGGCCTAACGCTCGGCGGCGCACAGATGCTGACGCTAGCTGCCCGGAGGCAGTCAGGTTCGGCTCACAGTCTGAGATTCCGGCGGTTACCCGCGGGTTGGCCCCGCCTTTTGTCGGCCGATGCCGCTCATGGCACGATCACTGAATGAGCCTTGGAGCAACCGAATTCCGCGCCGGTGTCGACGCCGTCATCCCGCTGCTGCAGCAGATAGAGCCGGCCCAGTGGGACGAGATGGCCTTTCGGCTGACCTGGACCTGCCGGGAAACGGTTGACCACCTCAGCGACGACTTCGCCTTCTACGCCATGCAATTGGCCGGTCAGACGCCGCCGACCAACGACTACCTAAGGGTCATTGAGCCGGCTGCGGAACGCGAGGGCGGGCCGGCCAATGTGATGCGCACCGAGCCGACCGCCGGAACGGCCGGCATCGTGCAGACGCTGGATGCAACGGCGGGGCTGCTTGCCGCCGTGGTAGCGGTCACGCCGGCCGACAAGCGGGGATATCACCCCCGAGGTTTGGCGGATGCTGGCGGATTTGCGGCGATGGGTGCCATCGAGCTCGTCCTGCACGCGCACGACATCCTGCAGACCTTCGACATCCCCTATAGCCCCGCGCCTACCCTGACGTGTGGCATCCTCGACCGGCTGTTGCCGGCAGCTTCGCGCACCGACGATCCGTGGGCAGATCTGCTGGAAGCCTCGGGGCGCGGACCCAGTGGACCGCGGCCTTGGACCTGGGACGCAAACGTCCGGGACTGAATCGCCGCGCCCATCCCGGTTGCAGCAACCCCGCACCACCCCGCGCCCGCACCCCGCTTCAGCTCGACCCGCGGGACCGATATGTTGGGGCCATGACTTCATACAAGACCGTGAACCCGGCTACCGGCGAGACCCTGAAGGAGTTTCCGGAGGCCAGTTCCGCAGAGATCGAAGCCGCGCTGAGCGCCTCTCACCAGGCTTATGCATCGTGGCGCACCACGCCGCTCGAAGACCGATCGAAGGTGCTGAATCGGGTCGCCGAGCTCTACCAGGAGCGAAAGGACGAACTGGCCAAGCTGATCGGCACCGAAATGGGCAAGCCCTTCGGCGAGGCCAAGGGCGAGGTCGACATCGTGTCGAGCATCTACAGCTACTATGCCGCCGAGGGTCCTGGCTTCATGGCGGATGAAGTGCTCAGCGTGAGCGGCGGAGGCGAGGCGCTTGTTCGCTCCGCTCCGGTCGGTTCGCTGCTCGGCATCATGCCCTGGAACTACCCCTACTATCAGGTCGCTCGCTTTGCAGGCCCGAATCTGATGCTCGGCAACACCATCCTGCTGAAGCATGCGCCGAGCTGCCCGCAGTCCGCGCTCGCAGTGGAGCAGATCTTCAAGGATGCTGGTCTGCCGGATGGCGCGTATATCAACATCTTCGCCAGCAACGATCAGGTCGCCGACATCATTGCCGACCCGCGGAACCAGGGCGTCTCCCTGACCGGAAGTGAGCGGGCCGGTTCAGCCGTGGCTGAGATCGCCGGCCGCAACCTGAAGAAGTGCGTGCTGGAACTCGGCGGTAGTGACGCGTTCATCGTGCTCGACACCGACGATCTGGACACTACGGTGAAAATGGCCGCGGCTGGCCGGATGGGCAATGCCGGCCAGGCATGCAACTCGCCAAAACGCTTCATCGTGAACGAAAACCTCTACGACGACTTCGTCAGTAAGCTGACCGAACGGATCGCGAAGGTCACGCCGGGCGATCCAGCAGACCCGGCAACCCGATTCGGCCCGCTATCGTCGTCGGCAGCAGCGGACGGCCTGCTGGAGCAGATCCAGGATGCAGTGGATAAGGGTGCCACCTTGCATCTGGGCGGCAAGCGGCTCGACGGCCCCGGAGCTTTCGTTGAGCCGACCGTGCTGACCGACATCACCCCGAAGATGAGGGCCTATTCCGAGGAGCTGTTCGGGCCGGCTGCAGTTGTGTACAAAGTTGCCAGCGAGGACGAGGCAGTCGAGCTGGCCAACAGCTCCGCCTACGGGCTTGGCGGCGCCGTGTTCAGCACGGATGTCGAGAAGGCGCGGGAAATCGCCGACAGGCTTGATACCGGCATGGTCTGGATCAATGGGGTCGCGGCAAGCCAGGCCGACCTGCCGTTCGGGGGCGTGAAGCGGTCCGGTATCGGTCGGGAACTCGGCAAGTACGGCATGGACGAGTTCGTGAACAAGAAGCTGATCCGCACGGCGAAGTAAGGGCGATAGCGGCTCAGTGGAGACCAAAAGGCCGCCGGCCGAAGTACAGTCCCTGGAAAGCAGGGCGGTTGTACGTAGGTCGGCGGCCTTTGGTGTCGGCGGCGTTTGTACGGCGTCGGGCCTTATCGCCGGCGCAGAGCCGCGGCAATCTCGATGGCGTCGCCGCTCGGCGCGTCCGACTTTCTGTCCGGACTTGCGATGAACAGGTACAGCAGCCCGGTGCCGAGCACGATTCCGAGTCCGATCAGGACTATCCAGTCGTTCACGAATACGCCGGAGCTTCCCGGCCGGGCCAGCAGGAACATGGCGAAGACGCCGTAGCCGAGCGCCAGAATATTGATGGCGAAACCAGCGCCACCCAGGCTGAAGGGACCGGCGGGACGCCATCCCTTGATCCGCTGCCGCAAAGAGGCGAGGACGACAGACTGGAAGGCAACGTAGATGCCAAGCACTGCAAACGCCGTGATCTGGGCGAGTAGCTGCTCCGGGCCAAGATAGATGGTCACGCACAGAATGACCGGAATGGTGCAGGCCACGATCAGCGCGTTCGTCGGTACCTTGCTGCGCGGTGAGACCCGCGCAAGCCAGGCGTGTCCCGGAATCATGCCGTCGCGGGCAAATGAGAAGAGCAGGCGACTGGCAGCCGCCTGCAGGCTCAGCACGCAGGACAGGAACGCCGTCAACGCGACGATCAGGAATATCTTCGCCCCGACATCGCCGAGCGCGGCGGTGAGGATGGCGGGGATCGGATCGATGTCTTCGCCATCGACAATCGCCTGCAGGTTCGGCGCGGCCATCACATAGCCACCGAACGAGAACAGTGCCGAGACCCCGCCCACCAGGATCGTCATCATCATCGCGCGGGGGATACGCCGAGCCGGAGTGGAAACCTCCTCGGCCACGTCTCCGCAGGCCTCGAAGCCGTAGAACAGGAAAAGACCTGCGAGAGCGGCACCGCCGAACGCCGTCAGGTAGGAACCGTCGCCCTGCACGCCCATTGAGTCGAAGAACACCCCGAACTCCTGCTTGCGCTGGAAGATCAGCAGGTACAGCCCTACCGCGATAACACCGATCAGCTCAGCCGCAAGGCCAATTCGGGCGACTCTGGCCAGCATCTTCGTGCCGGAAAAGTTCAGACCAAGCGCGACCACGAGGAAGACCAGGGAAAGTCCTAGGGTCACTTCCTTCGTGACGGCGATATTGAACAGGCTGGCAAGGAAGCCGCTGCCGAACTCGGCGACCGAGGTGATCGTGACGATCATTGCCCAGATATAGACCCAGGCTGCCATCCAGGCATAGCGCCTGCCCCACAGCCGGCGGGTCCACGGGTAGATACCCCCGTGGATCGGGTACTGCGACACGACCTCGCCGAAGACAAGGGCAACCAGCAACTGGCCGGCCCCGACAATGACGATCCAGAAAATCGAGGGCGGTCCCCCGGTGCTCATTGACAGCGCGAAGAGCGAGTACACCCCGACGAGCGGAGAAAGGTAGGTGAAGCCAAGGGCGAAGTTGGCCCACAACGACATGGATCTTTCGAACGAGCCTTCATACCCAAGGACCGCGAGATGCTCGCGGTCGGAGAGACCTTTGGCCGTCGAGGGATCGGTGGAGGGATCTGTGGACATCGTGACCTTCCGGGTCGGACCAGAGGGCCGTTGCGGTCATCGTCGGCCGCGGACACCTCATTGTGCGTGCCCAAAACTTAACACGATATTCAGCTAATACCTATAGAACCAGATGTTTATTCTGAGGGCTGTTGCGAGGGCCCTGCACCAGCACATTGAACGGGGTGCCCAGGCAGGGAAGCAGGCTGCTTTCGGCCGGGTCGGAAACGATGCTGCCTGCCGGGCGTCTTGGATCGGTGGAAATGATCACCCGACCGGTCCGATTCAGCAGGGATGCCGGTGCGCCGAGCCGGAGGAAGATCGGCAAGAGTTCCAGTTCCAGTCGCTTCACGTAGATGTCGGCGCCGACAATGCCGGTCATCTCCCCGTCGACTTCGGTAGGCATGCTGAGGGTGAGGATGTAGTCGCAGGTGCAGAGATGGTCGACATACGGCCCGGTGACATGCCTGCGCCGGGTGGCTTCGGGCGCCGTGTACCACTCGAGGGAACGGAAATCGCCCAGATACTCGGCGTAGCCACGTGTTGACAGGTCGAGCCGGGTCGGCTCGGTTGTGCTTCCGAACAATGGATTCGACTCGAGAGGTCCGAGCCACCAGGAGAAGCGCAGGCCGGGACCGCTGTGGCTGGTGGGCGCGCCGATGAACCCGGCGCCAATCAGCAGCGATCCCGTCGAACCGAGCGTCGGCCCAACGAGTGGATAGACGACGCGGTCGAGCTGTCCGGGGTGCAGCACTGCGCCGGGGTGCAGGCCTGTGGTGGTTTCGATGGCGGAACGCCAAACCGTCAGCTGCGCGAAGACGCGTTCGAAGACTGAGGAAACTGCCGAAACGCAATCCTGCGGGCCCGGATGACGTTCGCTAGGCATCGTCCAGCGCCTCTCGTTCGGTTTGCGCCTTGGCATCCAGCAGCCATTCCGTCATGGACTGAATCTGCCGTCTGACCTGGGAGCGCGCTTCTTCCGGATCGTGATCGGCAATGGCGTCGACGATTCTGACATTGCTGCTGGCGGTCTGCTTCCGCATGCCGGCGTCGCCCATACAGAGCCAGAGCAGCGTCCCGAACTCGGCCTGCAGGCGGATGTTCTCCCGGACCAGCCGGGCAGATTGACTGAGCACCGCGAGCTCGAGGTAGAAGCCCCCGGCATTTCTGTGTCCGTTGGCGCCTGTGCCGAAATCGGCGGAGCGCAGCCAGTCCTTCAGCCGTTCCGTGTCCTGAACCGTGGATCGCTCGGCAGCGAGCTCAACGCTGCCGGCAACGATGGTTGCAAAGTAGGCGGTCAGGTCCGACAGCTCAACCTGCGAAACGTGAAGCAGGCGATCGTGCAGCACGGTATCGTCCGGAGTTTGCGTGGTTGTCACGAAGCTGCCGCCATCACGGCCACGGCGCGTCTCGACCAGCCCGGCGTCCCGGAGTACGCTCAGGCCTTCCCTGGCGGTGATCAGTGCGACGCCAAAGCGTCTGGCCAGCTCGGTCTCATTCGGCAGACGTTCACCGGGGGCGAAGAGGCCGAGCACGATTGCGTCGCTCAGCCGCTGGGCGACCTGTTCGGCCCGCCCGACATCGGCAAGCTGGGCGAAAACGGCTGCGCGGGCTCCGGGCGCCGGTCCGGTTCGGGGCGTCATGACTGCATCGTCCGGCTGAAGGACACGCTTCGGCCAGCTGCTTCCATGCGCCTCACCCTATCTGTCCGCAAGTCATTCCGAGAGCAACGTCCGCCGGGGAGCTCCAGCCGCCGGTGAGCCCTGGGCCGGAAGGGCTATTCGATTTCCTGATACCCCGCATAGCCAGATGGGGCGTTCAGTCCGACGCGGATCTGCACTAAATCTTAGGTAACGCAGATCACAGTGCTAGCAAGGAGTGCAAAATGACCGCAGCAAGCTTCCAGGTGAACGGCCGTACCTACACCGCTCCAGACGGTCCCGTGGTGGTTATCTGCATCGATGGCAGTGAGCCTGAATACCACGAAGCCGCTGTTGCGGCGGGTCGGATGCCGTGGCTGGCCAAGGTGCTGGACGGAACCGGGGCGTCGTGGGATGCGCACTGCGCAGTTCCGACCCTGACAAATCCGAACAATATGTCGATCGCCACCGGCCGGCCGCCCAGGGTGCACGGCATCAGCGGAAACTACTTTTTCGACCGGGACAGCGGCGAAGAGGTGCTGATGAACGATGCGAAGTTCCTGCGCGCCCCCACCATTTTCGCCGCGGCAGCGGATGCCGGCCTGAGCGTTGCCGTCGTGACGGCAAAGGACAAGCTGCGCCGGCTGCTCGGGGCCGGCCTTGTCGAAGTCGGTCTGAATGTCAAAGGTTCCGGCGAGCTGGTCGAGCCGGCGAACACCGGGATCTGCTTCTCGGCGGAGAAGGCGGACGAGGCAAAGCTGTCCGCAAACGGTATCGACAACGTACTGGATCTGGTCGGCCTACCGCTGCCGAGCGTCTACTCGGCGGAACTCAGCGAATTCGCGCTGGCGGCCGGGGTCAGGATTATGCAGGAACGGAAGCCCGACCTGATGTACTTGTCGCTTACCGACTACATCCAGCACAAGAACGCGCCGGGCACCGAAACTGCCAACGACTTCTACGCCATGATCGACTCCTACGCGCAGGCACTGGATGAGCTCGGCGCCGTCGTGGTGATCACTGCGGATCACGGCATGAGTGCCAAACATCATGACGATGGAACGCCCCGGGTGATCTACGTGGAGGACGAGGTCAACGCGGTGCTGGGCCTGGACGGCGAAAGCGGCAAAGGCGAAAACGGCGACGGTGCACGAGTCATCCTGCCAATCACCGATCCCTACACGGTTCACCACGGCGCGCTGGGGTCTTTTGCCAGCGTGTACCTACCCGAAGACAGCGACCGGGACTCCGTGCTTGAGCGACTCAGGAGCTTGCCCGGCGTGCACCGGGTCTTCACCGCGGAAGAGGGCGCCCCGCTGCTCGAGCTGCCGGATGACCGGGTCGGCGACATTCTCGTCCTCGCCGACAAGAACACTGCGCTGGGACGCTACGCGGCCTGGCACGATCTGAGCAACCTTGAAGTGCCGCTGCGTTCGCACGGAGGCCTGGGCGAACTGCGGATTCCGTTCATCATCAATCGGCGGCTGCCGGTTCCGGCAGAGACCGAAGCGACCTCAATCGGCGGCGAGAACGCCGCCGTGCACAACTACGACGCGTACTGGGTGGCCACGACTCACCTGGTGCGTTCAGCAATACCGAGCGAGGCTGCCGTCTAGCCGAACCGGCCTTAACTGAACCGTCCGTTCCATCGCAGCACCAGAAACAGCAGCACCAGAAACCGCACCATCAGAAGTCAGCACCAGGATCCTCATGCACCAGTCCAGCCGCCACCGGCGGAAGGATTCCTCAACCGGTCGACGTCCAACTTCCAGAGGTGTTCACGTGTTCGAACAGCAGAAAGCCCCGGATTCCATGGTCACAGCTGAGGCAACGAGCAGCTGCCGTACCAAACGGCAGGAGTTGCGGAAGTGGCAGTTCCGCATCTTCGCCCTCAGCTGGCTTGCCTATGCTGCCTTCTACTTCCCTCGGTCGGCCTTCTCAGCTGCCAAGGTGGGCATCCTGGACGAGGGCATCATCTCGCGGCAGTCCCTCGGCCTGCTGGACTCCGCCTACCTGGCGGCATACGCCCTGGGCCAGTTCGTCTGGGGAGCATGCGCGGAGCGGTGGGGAACCAGGGTTGTTGTCGCCGGAGGCATGATCATGGCGACGGTGGCCGCCTTCTTCATGGGCATCGGCACCGCGCTCTGGCTTTTCCTGCCGCTGATGATCGTGCAGGGTTTGAGCCAATCGACCGGGTGGGCGGCACTTAGCAAGAACATCGCGACGTTCTTTACCATCAAGGCGCGAGGCCGGGCGATGGGATTCTTCGCCACGAGTTACGCTTTCGGCGGTTTAGTCGGTGCGCCGTTCACCGGTTGGGTTGCCTATTCCATCTTCGACAGCTGGCGTTATGCCTTCATCTCTGGCGCAACGGTAATGGTTTTCGCCCTGGTGCTGTTTCTGATCTTCCAGCGCAACAGCCCGCAGGAGGTTGGGCTTCCCGGTATCGACGAGGATCCAGCGCTGCTGGAGGCAGACCATGTGCGGGTGGCTCAGAAGCCGATCCGCAGCACTGCTGCCCGGCCGAGAATGCAGCTGGGCGATCTACTCGCCGCGGCCCGGCATGACTCGATGGTGCTGCGGCTCGGCATCGTATACTTCCTGCTCAAGCCCGCCCGATACGCGGTGTTGTTGTGGGGACCGGTGCTCGTGATCGAGGCGATGCCCGGAATTGACGTCCTGACTGCGGTGTTCGTACCCATCTCGTTCGGAGTTGCCGGGGTTGTGGCGCCGGTAGCGTTTGGCTGGCTCTCCGACACCATCTTCAAGGGTCGGCGGGTGCCGCCCAGCGTGATCTCCCTGGCCGGCCTGGTAGTAGTGCTCTGCTTGTGGCAGCCGGTGACCGCTACCGGGTCGCTGCTGCTGATCGTCGTATTACTTGCAGCGATCGGACTGGCAGCCTACGGCGCCGACTCGATGGTCTCCGGCGTCGCGGCGGTCGACTTCGGCACGTCGAAGTATGCCGCCGGCGCGGCCGGCTTCATCAATGGCTGCGGATCTGTTGGCGCCATCCTCGGTGGTCTGCTTCCCGGGTTCTTCTCAGGCACCACCATCTTCTACACATTCGCTGCGACAGCGGCGGTGGCGGCGGTAATCCTGATCCCGAGTTGGAATCGCAGGCCGGTCAGCCAATGATGACGCCTGGCGGCTGCTAACTGTCCGAAATACTCCTGGAGGAACGAACCATGCCCACACAAAACTCTGATGTCGTCGTCGTTGGCGCCGGAATCGCCGGTCTGGCCCATGCTCTCGCGGCCAGCAAGGCAGGCCACAGTGTCACAGTCGTCGAACGGGATCAGCGTGCAGTCGGCGCCTCGGTTCGGAACTTCGGGCTGGTCTGGCCGATCGGCCAGTTCGTCGACGGCAATGCCGAGGATTACGACCGAGGATGCCGCAGTAAGCAGGTCTGGACACAGGTCGCCGCGGACACCGGAATGTGGTTCTCCGATCACGGGGCGCTGCACCTGGCGTACGCTCCGGACGAACTGGCGGTGCTCGACGAGTTCGTCGCCAGCACCCCGGAGGCCGCAGCCGACGGCGCGCGGATGCTGACCCCGGCCGAGATCGAGCAACTGAGCCCCTGGGTGAAAACCGCCGGGCTACTGGGCGGCATGCACTCCAGTACCGAAGTCAATGTCGACCCCCGCGTCGCCATCCCGACCGTGGCCAGGTGGCTCGAGCAGAAACATGGAGTGTCGTTCCTCTGGGGCACCGCAGTTCTCGGAATCGAGCTGCCCCGGATCCAAACCTCCCGCGGCGTCATCAACGCCGAGCGGGTAATAATCTGCAGCGGCAATGAGTTCCAGCAGCTCTACCCTGAAGCGTTCGAGGCCACCGCTATCCGTCGCTGCAAGCTGCAGATGATGCGCACCCAAGCGCAACCGGAGGGCTGGAACCTTGGTCCGGCACTGTGCGCCGGCCTGACACTGCTGCATTACGACAGCTTCAAGGCCCTGAGCAGCCTGCCTGCGCTGCGGGAGCGGCTCGACGCGGAGCTACCCTTTCATCGGGCGAACGGCATCCATGTGCTGGTATCCCAGACGGCCGGCGGACAGATCACGATCGGCGATTCGCATCACTACGACCTGACCCAGGATCCGTTCGAGACGCAGGACGTTTTCGACGCGATCCTGGACTACTTTGATACGTTCGTCTCCGTGCCACGCCGGGAGATTGCCGAAACCTGGCATGGCATCTACCCCTCGCTGCCGGACGGCAAACGCTACCTGTTGAGCGAACCCGAACCCGGCGTCAGCATCGTCAATGGCCTGGGCGGAGCCGGAATGACGATGTCGTTCGGCCTGGCACAGGACCACCTGGCCGGCAACCTCGCCGTGACGACCCCGCATGGGGAGCTGGCCGCCGCCCCTTCGCATTAAGCCCCTTCGAACCAAGCCTCTTCGCACCGAGCCACAGTCACGCCAGGCCGGATCAAGCCCGAGGCCGCCCAAGCTCCAGGAGAAAACAATGACCGAGATACTTTCCGATCATCTGCTCAATTACATCGACGGCGCCTGGAAGGCGTCCCAATCTGCCCGAGTGTTCCGCGATGTCAATCCTGCCGACGTGCACGACGTGATCGGTGAGTTCGCCGACTCGACCCGGGACGATGCAGTTGCGGCAGTGGAAGCGGCGGTGGCCGGTCAGCCCGGTTGGGATCGGATCGGGCCGGTGGCGCGTGGTGACGTGCTGTTCGACGTGGCGGAGGTGTTCGCGTCCCGGATCGAGGAGTTCGCAGTCGCGGTTAGCCGTGAGCAGGGCAAATCCCTGAACGAGGCCCGCGGCGAGGCGAAGCGGGCGCTCGATATCCTGCGTTTCACCGCGGGAGAGGGTCGTCGGCTGAACGGTTCGACGTTGCCGGCCGAACAGTCTCGGGTTATCGCAATGACTTGGCGGAAGCCGATCGGCGTCGTCGGCCTGATCACGCCGTGGAACTTTCCGCTGGCCATTCCGATGTGGAAGGTCGCGCCCGCGCTGCTTTCCGGTTGCGCTGCGGTGCTGAAACCGTCGCCGCTGACGCCGTGGACCTCTGCGCTTCTTGCTCAGGCGTTTATCGATGGCGGGGTCCCCGGTGGCGTGCTCAACCTGGTGCAGGGCGACCGCGAGGCGGGCGAGGCGATTGTGGCCCATCCGGAGGTGCGCGGCATCTCGTTTACCGGTTCGCTTCCGGTGGGCCTCGCCATCCAGCAGGCCGTGGCGCCCCGGCTGGCGCGAACCCAGCTGGAACTGGGCGGCAAGAATGCGGCGATTGTGCTCGCCGACGCCGATCTGGATCTTGCCGCGGACGCCATCGTGCACGGCGCCTTCGGTCAGGCCGGGCAGCGATGCAGCGCGACAAGTCGCGTCGTCGTCGACCGATCCGTCCGCGAGGACCTGATCGAGCGGCTGATCCAGCGTGCGGGTCAGCTCAGGGTGGGCCGGCCCGACGATGCCAGAACCGGGCTGGGCCCGGTGGTCAATCAGGAGCGACTGGATGCCTGCCTTCAAGCCATCGATCAGGCGGCTGCCGACGGCGGAAGGATCCGGGTGGGCGGACACCGGGTCCAGGATGGGCTGCCTGATGGCTACTACGTGGCGGCGACCGTCATTTCCGATGTCGCGGCGGACAGCGAATTGGCGCAGGAGGAGGTCTTCGGCCCGGTGCTTGCGGTTATCGATGCCGACGGATTTGACGATGCGATGCGGATCTCGAACTCGGTGAAGTACGGAATGTCGGGAACCATCTTCACCGAGAACCGGGCACACGTCTTCGATGCGCTGGATCGGTTCGAGGCCGGGATGCTGCACGTTAACCGGCCAGGGGTCGGGGCGTGGCCGCATATGCCGCATATGGGAGCGAAGCTATCCCAGTACGGAGCTCCGGAATGCTCACCGGAAGTGTGGGAGTTCTATCTGGAGTGGCGTTCCGCCTGCATTGCCTTCCCCGAGCAGTGAGCCGTCCGTGACATAGTTTCCTCATGGAATTGAGCATTCACCGACTGGGGATCTTCCTGGAGGTGATCCGGTCTGGCAGTATTTCGGCGGCGGCCAAGAAGCTGTACATGAGTCAGCCGTCGGTTTCCAACCAGGTGCGGGGGCTGGAAAGTTCGCTGAATGCCAACTTGCTCAACCGGTCGTCGTCGGGCGCCACGCCAACGGCGGCAGGAGAAATAGTCGCCGGGCACGCCCGCGAAATCTTCGAGCTTCTGGACAGGATCGAGGAGGAGGTGGGCACCGAGCAGGGGCTGAAGACCGGTCGCCTCGCGGTTGCCGGCACGACAACGATCGGCACCTACCTGCTGCCCAGGGCGTTCGCCATCTTCAGCGCAACGGCGCCGGGCATCCGGCCCGAGCTCCGGGTGGGCAATGAGGAAACCGTGGTGTCCTGGTTACTGAAAGGCGAAGTCGGCCTCGGGATTTTCGCCGGTGAGCCAGACGCCGAACATCTGGTCTCCACACCGGTTTTCGATGACTCCCTGATTCTGGTGGCGGCCCCGGCATCGCCGCTGGCCGATAGACGGCTGACGCCGCCGGATCTGCTGCGGGAAAGGTTCCTGATGCGGGAAATCGGCTCAGCGACCAGGCATCTCCAGGAGGACGCTCTCGCCCGGTGGAACCTGGACCACGTCGAATGCTGGACGATGTGGGGGCCGGACACGCTCAAGGAGTCCGTCCGAGCAGGCCTTGGTCTGGCCCTGATGTCAGAGCACGCCGCGCAACTTGAATTGAGCAACGGACTGCTGGCAAAGCTTGAGATAACGCCGGGGCCGCCCTCTCGGCCTGTCTCACTCGTACGCAAGGCGGATCGCGTGCTGTCCCCCGCGGAGAGCGCATTCGCCGAACTGATCAAGTCATTCGGCTCGTGGCCCGAGGAGGGCTAGCGAACTTCGATGCGCGCACCGTGCCCGCTTGAGCGACTGAGTCGTGAGTCGCGGGTCAGTAGTGGGCAATCGAGCGCTTCGGCCAGAGCGACGTACGCGGCATCGTAGGCAGAGACGTTGTCCCGGAGCTGGAATGCGCGACGTCGAAGCACGTCAGCGGCCGGCCAGCGCTGAATTAACAGGTCGTCGAAGTCGGTGAGAAAATCCTCCGCCCTGCTCGCGCTGAGGTGTCCGCCAAGGGTGAGTCCTCTTAGCGCGGAAACGACTTCGAAGTCGACCAGGCTCGGCGCGTGCAGGTCCCCGGTCGCGAGGCAGGCGCGTAATTCGTCGGTACCCGGTGCCGCCGTCAGGGCGTCGACGACTGCCGCACAGTCGACGACCATCATGTGCTGGCCCGTGGCAACTGGTCATCCCGTTCCGACCGGGCCGCATCAAGCACCTGAACCGCCGATACCGTTGCACGCTCTGTCCGGCGAGCGGCTCGCTCCAGCACTTCGCCGACTGTTGGCCGTGCGGCCTCCCGGGAGATGAGATCCAAGAGATAGGTGTTGAGAGACTCGCCGCGGCTGGCAGCATGCGCTTTCAGTGCCCGGCGGGTTTCGTCCGGGACATTCCTGATCTGCAAAAGTGAACCCATGCCATACAGTTTAGATCTTTTAGTATGCAAAGTGCTATGCATCAAAAGATGGGTGTGCGTAGCGATGTTGGTCATGTAGGCGATTCTGCCCGCTCGCACTGACAGTAGTGTTCGAGTGCCAAAAATGCAGAGGCCCTTTCCCAGCAACCAGCTGATGCGTACGGTGGTGAGCATGGCTGACCGGGACGTCCTGAATGAGCTGCTCGACCTTGAACTGATGTCCAGTGTCTATGTCCGCAACGGTGCGGGCTGGAACCTCGCGCTCTACCAGCAAACCCCGGTTCCGGATTGATACCTCTAGATTCCCGAAAGGATCCGAACATGACTGACTTTGTGACATCCGCCAGCGGCGCCCAGATCGCGTTCGACAGGCAGGCCACGGGGCGCCCTTCCACCAGGAAAGGCCAGCCATGACCGCGGTTACCTGCGATATCGCCATCTCGCTCGACGGATTCGTGGCGGGTCCCAACCAGAGCCTGGAGGCACCCCTCGGGGAAGGCGCAGAAGATCGCCTGCATCGGTGGATGTTTGAACAACCCGAAGGCAACGAGGCGGAACTGAAAGCGATAACCTCGGCGGGCGCCTACATCATGGGACGCAATATGTTCAGCCCAGGTCGTGGTGAATGGGATCAGGGCTGGCGAGGCTGGTGGGGAGATGACCCGCCGTACCATGCGCCGGTTTTCGTCCTCACGCATCATGCTCGGGACCCCCTGCCGATGCAGGGAGGGACTACATTCAACTTCATCACTGACGGTATTGATTCGGCGCTGCAGAAGGCCCGGGACGCCGCCGACGGCAAGGACGTGGCGATCGCCGGAGGGGCCGCGACGATTAATCAGTTCCTCGCTGCGGGGCTGATCGACGAATTGAGATTGCACCTCGCCCCGGTCACGCTCGGCGCCGGCGAACGGCTGTTCGAGGGGATAGGCAGTACCGACTACGAGCAAATTACGGCGCGCCAGACCGACATTGTTACGCACTTGACGTACCGGCCCGTTCGCTAGCCTCGACCGCAGAACGGACGCTGTTGCCGGCGAGTGCCGAGGGAAGCCAGCATGCGCTGATCGCGCGGATGCTCCGGCCTTCGACGTCCCTCGGAATCAATCCGGTCCCTTGGAATCAATCCGGCTGTCGCCGGGGTTATGCAGGCGTTGAACTAGAAGCAATCGTCCAAAGGAGTCAGATGATGAAGGCCGTTACCTACCACCGCTACGGAAACCCCGACGTGCTTGGCGTCACCGATGTCGACGAACCAAAGCTCGGTCCCGATTCTGTCAAAGTCGCGGTACGGGCGGCGTCGATCAATCCGGTGGACTGGAAAGTCATGGCGGGCAACTTGGATGGTGTCATCGATGTGTTCTTTCCGGTGATTCCTGCCTGGGACGTGGCCGGAGTCGTTGAGCAGCCGGGACCTGCCGTCACTGAGTTCGCGATCGGCGATGAAGTGATTGGCTATGTACGCAAGGACTATGTTCAGGGTGGCACCCTGGCCGAGAAGGTAGCGGCGCCGGTGCGCACCCTGGCCCGGAAGCCGCGCAATCTCTCCTGGGAGCAGGCCGCCGCTTTGCCCCTGGCCGGTTTGACCGCCTATCAGGTTCTGGTCCACGCCCTCAAGGTCGCCGAGGGAGACACCGTTCTGATCCACGCCGCCGCCGGGGGCGTGGGCTCACTCGCCGTGCAGATCGCCGCGACACGGGGAGCCCGGGTCATCGGCACTGCCTCAGCAGCGAACCACGAGTTCCTGCGCTCCCTCGGTGCCGAACCTGTCGAGTACGGTGCGGACCTCGTCGACAACGTCCGCGGCAAAGCGCCGGTGGGTGTCGACGCCATTTTCGATCTGATCGGCGGCGATACGCTCTCACTCACGCCCAGACTGCTCGCCGATGGCGGACGGGTCGCGTCGATTGCCGACCCGCAGGTGAAGCAGTACGGCGGCAACTATGTCTTCGTCCGGCCAGATGCTTCGGACCTGACCGCGCTCACAGAGCTGGTGGAGGCAGGAGATCTGCGGATCGAGGTGGCCGAATCCTTCCCGCTGAGCGAGGCTGCGGCCGCCTATCGCAAGAGCATGGAAGGTCATACCCGCGGAAAGATTGCCATCACGGTGAGTGAGTAAAGCGCTGACTCAGACGTCGTAGACGTCGGGAATGCCGTTATCGTCGGCGTCGATGCGTTCCTTCTCTTCGACCCGACGGTAGTGGCGATTCCTGATCCGTAACACGACGGTTGCAAGCAGCGCGGCCAGCAGCGAACCGGACAGAATGGCCACCTTGGCGTGGTCATCAAGCGGGGTGCCATGGCCGAAACCGAGCTCGCTGATCAGCAATGAGACGGTGAACCCGACGCCGGCCAGCATAGCGACGCCCAGCACGTCTATCCATGACAGGTCCGGATCGAGCCGGGCCTTGGTTGAGGTGGTGACTATCCAGGTGGCGAGGAGTATGCCCACCGGTTTTCCGACGACTAGAGCGACGATGATTCCGATCGAGATCGGGTCCCTGAGGGCGCTGATGAATCCGGCCGAACCGCCGATCGCAACGCCGGCCGAGAAGAAGGCGAAGATCGGTACTGCGATGCCTGCGGATATCGGCCGGAACCGGTGCTCGAATATTTCAGCGAGGCCGGGACCGGCATTCGGGCCGCCGCCCTTTTTGCTGCGCAGGACCGGGATGGCGAAGCCGAGCAGAACTCCGGCAACCGTGGCATGAATGCCTGAGGTGTGTACGAGAGCCCAGACCACGACGCCGATCGGCAGCAGGACTATCCACGCGGCGGCCGGATGCGTGCCGAAGAAGTGCGCGCATCTTTGCGCGAGGAAAGCGTACAGCGCCAGCGGAATCAAGGCCAAAAGCAATGGAGTGACCTGGATGTCGCTCGAGTAGAAGACAGCGATGATGGCTATCGCGAGCAGGTCGTCAACAACCGCAAGGGTGAGCAGGAAGATCCGCAAAGCGCTTGGCAGGTGTGATCCGATTACCGCAAGCACCGCTACCGCGAATGCGATATCGGTGGCGGTGGGGACGGCCCAGCCGCGCAGAGCTTCCGATCCGCTACCGAGGTTGATTACGGTGTAGATCGCCGCGGGAACGATGACGCCACCCACGGCTGCCGCTACCGGAACTATTGCGCGGTTGAACATGCGTAAATCGCCGGCAACGAACTCGCGTTTCAGCTCCAGGCCGGCGAGGAAGAAGAAGATCGCCAGCAGTCCATCGGCCGCCCAGGTGCCGAGGCTGAGTTTCAGGTGCCATGGCTCAAAACCGACGGCAAAGTCTCTGAGCGAGAAATAGACTTCCGACGCTGGAGAATTCGCACACACGAGAGCAAGCACCGTGGCGGCAAGTAACAGGGCGCCGCCGACGGTTTCCTTACGCAGAATCGCCGTCAGTCGGAGGTATTCCGGGTAGCTGCCCCGACGGAAGACTTGGGTGAGGGCCGCGGCCGGCGGTCCAGCGGGTAGATCGGGCATAAAGAGTCCTTGTTGCGTAGACAGACGTTATCGAATGCCGACCAGACTTCCCGGCTCACCAGTTACGACGATACAGGTTCGGCGGTGGTCTGGGCCATCCGACTCGTGCCGCAGGGTGCGATCACCAACGTCGCCGGCTGTGCCGAAACCTGACGCTTTCCTTGACCGGCGCACCCCGAGCGACGAGCATGGGAACCAGCAGTCGAGGCTGTGGCGCCAACCGGAGCCAGCAGCACGATTTGTGTCGGAGGAGGAACCGCAGATGTCTTTTCCACCCGCAGAACCGCAGCCCGGGCCATTCCCTGGTCCCGATCCGGTCCCAAATCCGGGTCCTGCTCCAACACCGCCGGGACCCGGTCCGACCCCGCCCGAACCCAGCCCTGGCTCACCGGAGCCGGGCCCAGCCCCGACCCCGCCCGAGCCCAGCCCTGGTCCACCGGCGCCGGGAGGTGTCCCGCCTGAGCCCAGCCCGGGGCCGGGGCCATCCCCAGGTGAGCCGGAACCACAGCCGGTGCAGCCGCCGCCGATGTAACTGAATCAATGCCGGTGTCGCGATAGCGCATGCGATGGCCGCGGTGAATTGGCTGGCGAGCCGTTCCGCCATCCGATGCCGTGAGTTCGGCACGCCGATCGTGCTCTCTCATCGCCTATAGCCCCGGCGCTAGATTTCCGGATACGGCACAATCGGTGTGCCAGGTGCGCGGCGCCGTCGATGAGGATGTGAGAATCTTCAAGGCAGTGAACCGGCAGATACCGGGATAGTCCATTCAAGATCGGCAGGTGCCTCAAGTGATTTTCATAGTCGTCAGGTTCAAGACGAAGCCAGACTGGTCTGAGCGTTGGCTGGACCTGGTCCACGACTTCACCGAAGCCACCAGAGACGAACCCGGCAACCTGTGGTTCGACTGGTCGAGGAGTATCGACGACCCGAGTGAGTTCGTTCTGGTCGAGGCGTTCCGGGATGATGCTGCCGAGGCACACGTGAACAGTGCGCACTTCCAGACGGCGATGCGCGAGATGCTCCCGGCGCTCGCCGAGACTCCTCGGATCATCAACACCACGGTCGATGGCGATAGCTGGTCCCGGATGGGTGAACTCAGCGTCGACTGAGCGCCCGCAGTCCGGTCGCGGATTCGAAAGAGCCGATGTCGACTAGACCGCAGTCAGGTGCGGTCAATCAGCAAGCCGAACCCCTACTGCTTCTGGACCGTGATCGTCCAGGAGGCATCGCCGGCCTTGGCGAAGTTGGTCACCGGGTAGCCGCTTTCGGCCGCCCAGCGCGGAATGGCCTCGGTGGCCTGTGTGCAATCGAAGTTGATCACGAGTTCATCGCCGATCGCGAGGTCGTCAATCGCAGACTTGGCCTCGATCAGCGGAAATGGGCAGACCTGGCCGTCGGTCTCGAGCTTTACCTGCATGGTTGTTTCCTTATCAGTAGCTATGACAGTTGGGTGGCTCAGACCGAGACGCCCGAGGTGGAGGAGGTCGGAGTGGACGCCGGACGCTTGCGCATCAGGGTCAGCTTCGCAGCGACTCCCGTGCCGAGAATCATGAAGCCGAGCGCCGTCCAGCCCTGGAAGCTGAACTGTGCCGTCTGAACCATCGCGTTACCGATCGTGCAGCCTCCGGCCAGCGCGGCGCCGATTCCCATCAGCGCGCCCCCGCCGATGCTCTTGATGATTGTGGTGGCGTCTGGAACCCGGATCCGGAATTCGCCGCTGCCCTTTGCCGCGATGAACGATCCAAGCAGGATCCCGACGACGAGCAGTACGCCCCAATCGACAAGTTCCGGATCGCCGGTGACCAGGAACGATACGAGCTTCGATGACGGCGTCGTAATTCCCAGGCCATCGTTGCGACCTGTCGCCGCGCTGAGCGGCCAGGCCACGGTCGCGATGACGCCGATGATGGCGGCGGTTCCGAAGGCTCCCCACGGCTTCTCGAAGAGCACATGCGCCAAGCCCGACTTGGACGCCGGCAGTGTGGCGATCTTGACCTTTGGCTTGCTCAGGTGGTGCCGCACAGCCAGTCCGACCGCTACGACCAGAACGGCGACGAGCACCCACGGCGAAATGCCCAGCGAACCGTAAATTGTGCTGGCGTCGATGGTTATGCCGCGCATCGATGTGTTGAATCCGGACAGCGGCCCTGTCTTCATGATTGCGGAGAACAGCGCGTACATGATCAGGGCGAACCAGCTGCCGACCAGGCCTTCACCGGCGCGGTAGTAGGTCCCCGTGGCGCAGCCGCCGGCAAGGATGATTGCGAAACCGAAGATGAAGCCGCCGACGATTGTCGCCAGCCAGGGGAACGCCTCGGCTTCCAGGGTGATGACACCCAGTGCCTGCAAGGCGAAGAGTCCCACGCTGTGCACGGCGACGATAACGAGGAACGCGGTGAACCAACGGGAATTCCGGGTGGTCCACAGGTCGCGGAAAGCACCGGTTACGCAAAAGCGACCGCGTTGAAGGACGAAGCCTAGTACGGTGCCGACGATGAGTCCTGAAATGAGCAAGGTATGGCCTTTGTCTAAAATCTGGGAGCGGGCAGCGGTGACCGCTGGATGTCCAGTGGCGGTAAACGCGAGGAATTGGTAGAGCTGGCGAATGCGTCGCAGCGACGCGGATGGCGCGAGAGTCGCGCGGAGTCAGGGAGTTACCGACAGATTGCGGTGCAGGTGCGCATCAAGTCGATATGATGACGCGCGAACAGCAGGAGGGTACGGGAAGTGTGCCGTGGATGTCGCACGCTTACCTCCTGAATAGTTCGACCAACATCAAGTGTGATCAGCGGCGAATGCGATGTCAAAGCCAGGCGTAATATTCCGCACTATTGCAGATACCTCCGATTAGGCTGAATCACATGGCTCTGGCGCGCTTCAAGGATCTCTGCATCGATGTCAACGACAGTCGCCGGATGACCGTATTCTGGTCGGCCGCGCTCGGGTTGACCCCGCGCACCTCGGATCAGGCGCGCGGTGCGGATGGCTCGCCTGTCCTGCTGCGGGGACCGACGCCACAGCACGGCGTGTGGATCAATACCGTGCCCGAGCCTCGAACTGTGAAGCAACGGGTGCACATCGATGTGCATGGTGCTTCCGTTGCCGAGCAGGAGACCCTCGGCGCCAGGGTGTTGCCCGGCTGGGGACCTTTCTCGTGGACTGTGATGGCGGACCCGGAAGGCGGGGAATACTGCCTGTTCGAGCGTGAACACGTGCCTGGCTACCGGCTCTACGAACTGAGTGTGGACAGCCTGAATCCAGAGCCGATCGCCGCATGGTGGGCAGGGGTGTTCGACGCGACCATCACTAGGGATTCCGATGGTGAGCCCGCCGTCAGCGACATTCCTGGTGCGCCTTTTGGCTCTTTCGTTTTCGGCCAGGTAGCCGAGCCAAAGAGGGCCAAGAACCGAATCCACTGGGACGTGCTGGTCGACGACGCCGGGGCGATCGAAACCCTCGCCAGGAAGGGAGCGGCAATGGTGCGTCAGCAGGATGACGACATCGACTGGACCGTGATGGCCGATCCGGATGGCAACGAGTTCTGCGTGTTCGTCGACGGTTAGCGACCGCTTCGCCGTAGTCTTGCGCCCTACTCGGATGCGTCGATCAGCGAACGCTCCCTGGAGTGTTCCGGCTGGGTGCAGTTTCTACCGCTTCCGCAAAATTGTCGTAGGTGTCGTAACCCCGATCGGTGAAGCTGATGTTTTAGCCTAAATGCGATGACCAACACAGAAGTGACCGATAAAGGCTGGGCGGAGCAGACCCGCAAGGCATATGACCAGGTGGCAGACGACTATGCGCAGCTGCTGCGTACGGAGCTTGCCCAAAAGCCGCTCGACCGGTCACTGCTTTCCGCTTTCATCGAGTTGGCAGGTCCGTCACCGGAGCACCCAATTGCGGATCTGGGTTGCGGTCCAGGCCGGGTAGCCGGATACCTGAACTCATTGGGTGCGGAAGTATTCGGCATCGATCTGTCGCCGGGGATGATCGCCGCAGCGACACGCGATCATCCCGGCCTGCGGTTCGAGGTCGGAACGATGACAGCCCTCGATATCGCCGACAGCTCGGTTTCCGGCATCGTCGCGTGGTACTCGATCATCCATCTGCCGCCAGATGAGCTGCCGGGCGTATTCGCCGAATTCGCGCGGATCCTCGTCCCAGGTGGTCCGATCATTCTGGCGTTCCAGGTCGGCAACGAGGTGGTGCACCTGGAGCAGGGGTACGGCCATCCGCTCTCACTCGATGCTTACCGGCTATCGCCGGAACGCATCTCCGACCTTCTTTCCGAGGCCGGGTTCAAGACCGCGTCGGCCACCGAGCGGGAGCCGATCGCCCCGGAGAAGAACCGCCAGGCCTACCTGATCGCGAACCTAGAGCGGTAGCCGAAATACCCAGAGCAGGATGTCTTCATCCGCGACGTACCAGTCTCTTTCCGGAACGCGGACGAACCCGAGCGAACTGTAAAGCGTGTGTGCCCGGGTCATGTTCGTGGCACTGGTCAGACTGACAGCCTCGATGCCGTCGAGGGACCGCGCGTACGCGATGATTTCTTTAACCAGAGTCCGGCCGACGCCGCCGCGCTGTAAGGCAGGATCGACAGCAAGCATCCGGAACTCCAGCTCGCCGTCGGCAGCGATATCTGAGTAGGGCTGGCCGGCGAACGTCAGGGTAACCGAGGCGACGATTGTGTCGAGTGATTCAGCGACCCAGACAACCGCATGCTGTCCTCGGTGCTCCACGTCTTCAAGCACGTGCAGGTACGGGTGATCCGACTCGAAGTACCCCGCCTTCACGTAGGCATCCCGGGTGATCCTCCTGACTTGTGCGTAGTCCGCGGCTGTAGCCGGCCTGATGCTGATGCTCACGAGCGTCCCGCCCTGACCGGTGCCTGCGACTCGGCGCGGGTGGCTTCGACATAGCTCGCCAACGGAGCGAATGCCGGCTGGGATGACGGATCGCCGACCGCATCGGCGCCCACGGCGCTGGCAACCGCCAGCGCATGCTCATATGCCAGCCCCTGCCGGAGCGCTAGCACCAACGCGGCGCAGAACGCGTCTCCGGCGCCGACCGTGTTGGCCACGGGCACCGGCAGCGCCGCTGCGCTCGCCAGCTGCTGGCCGCGCTCGTAGATTGCCGAGCCGTTCTTCCCGTACGTCACCGCCACCAGGCGGGCATGCGCAAGTTCCGGGATCATGGCGTACTCGGTCTCATTCACGATGACCAGGTCGCATCTGTCCAGGAGTTCGGTGGGCAAGGACATCGCCGGTGCAGCGTTCAAGGCGAAGTAGCCTGGCGCGCGCCGCGCTGCTTCCAGCACCACGGCGAGACCCACCTCGAGCTGGCAGAGGATTGCCTCGTCGGCCGCGAAGTCGACGCCTTGCAGCGACACTTCCTGATTGGCGCCGGGGCAGACGACTATCTGGTTCTCGCCATGGCTGTCCACCAGGACGAGGGCGGTTCCGGTGGGTGCGTCCACCGAGGCGACATCCCCGGTATCGACGCCCGCATCGCCGAGTGCCTGCAGAAGCGCTCGGCCGCTGTCGTCATCGCCAACCGCTCCGATCATCCGCGAGCCGCCGGCGAGCCGCGCGGCGGCGACGGCCTGATTAGCGCCCTTCCCGCCGGGTTGGTGGCGAAGGACGGCGTCGCCGATGGTTTCCCCGGGGCTCGGCAGGCGGGCGCCGGTTGCCGTGATGTCGAGGTTGATGCTGCCGACAACCGTGAGGGCATGGCGCGGTGAATCGTTCATGAGGTTCCTCATTTTCTAAAAGTTTGTTCGCCGACGTCGGGTCAGGCTTGTACGGACTGGATGACGGCCAGATGACCGGCCCTCGCGGCGACCAGGCACTTGGCCAGATAGAACGGGTGCCCGCCACGACGTACGTACTGGGTCATCACCAGGACCGGGTCGGTCGCCCGAAGCGCCAGGAGCTTCGCGCGGCTCGGCCCGACCGTGCTCAGGCCGATGTCGCACTCACCCGGGCCGAGTGCAGATGCCGATCGTCCAAGCAGGGCGGAAAGCAGTGTGGATCCGTCGTCCGTGCCGGGATCGAAGGAAGTGACCTCGTGGTGTGCGGAGATATGTTCCTGCAGGTGGGCAATCGGCTCGCCGTCCCTGAGAAGAACCGTCTCCCACATCCAGCAGTCGGCGCCGGGCTGGATTCCGACACCGGGAGCGACGAATTCAGACGCCGGCTGAAGCACTGTCGAAACCCGCTTCACGTCGAGCTGTTGGCCGGTTCCGCTGAGTAGCCGGTCGAAGGGGCGAATTCGCTCGATACCGATCCGGGGCAGTGAATCCGCAACGAATCGTCCCACCCCGCGCCGGGTCCTGGTCAGTCCGTCCTCTTCGAGGAGCATAAGCGCCTCCCGGATCACCGTCCGGCTCACCTCCATCATCGCGCCGAGCTCGGTCTCAGTCGGCAGCAGCGAACCGGGGGGCAGCAGATTGGTGCGGATGGCTTCTGCGATTCGTGAATACGCCGCCACCCGCAACGGAAGCCCGGGCTGCGGGTTGATGGGGGAGGAGAGGAAAGGGACGGCATTGTCATTCACTTAAGGGCCTCACTCAAGATCGGTACCGCTACTCTATCCTACGGGTTGCACATGCGTGTAATACCTGCTTGTATAACAACTCACGTCACGGCATCGCAGGGTGCGGTTGAACAAAGGAGTTTGATGTGAACACCCAGAGCACCGCGAATTCGGCCGTAACGCCGGACGCAAAGCCTGCCGCTGCGCAGCAGCCGCGGCTTTCCGGCTCTCGTGCCGCGCTGCTGATCACCGCGCTGGTAGTGGCTGTGCTGTCCTTCCAGCTCAATGCCAGCATGATCACACCAGCGCTTCCGCAGATCGGCGAGTATTTCGGCGCGAACGCGGGAAGCGTGGGACAGGTCCAGTCGATGTTCTTCCTTGCCGGAGCCATCTCCGGGCCGATCATGGGTCGGTGGAGTGACTTCATCGGCCGGCGCACAGCGTTACTGCTGGTGCTGGCCGTGATGGCCGCCGGAACCATTTTGTGCATTGCCGCGCCAACATTGCCGCTGCTGGTGGCAGGCAGGTTCCTTCAGGGAGTATCAAGCGCCGTCTTTGCCCTGGCCTACATTGTGCTCAACGAGAACCTGAATGCCGGGATCTTCGGCACCTCGGTCGGCATCCTCGCCGCCGTCAACGGGGGAGTTGGCGGTGTCGATGGCTACTTCGGTGGCCTGATGGCCGAAACGTTCGGATTCCGGTCGATCTTCGTGGTAGTGCTGATCCTGACCGCAATTGCGGTCGGCTGCGTGATCAAAGTCGTTCCCGGCGGCCGGCCGAGCGGCTCGCGCGGCGGGATGGACTGGTGGGGAGCCGGTGCGCTGTCCCTGTTCCTGGTGGCAATCACCTACTTCGTCTCCCGGGGCTCCACGGCCGGTTGGGCGGATCCCGGCACGCTCGCGCTGCTGGCCGCTGCGGCCGCCTCGTTCGCGGCGTTCTGGCTGATTGAGAAGAAGCGCAGCCATCCGCTGATCGCCGTCCACCACCTGCGCTCGCGCCAGGTATGGCCGGTGATTGCGACCACAGTGCTGACCCTCGCCGGAATTTTCGCGATCATCAACTTCACCGTGGTGCTGCTCAGCCAGGACGACACCAACGGGTTCGGCCTGAGCTCATCCATCTCGGCCCTGCTGTTCCTGACACCGGCCGCCCTGATCGGAGTCTTTGCCGCGCCGCTGGCCGGCTGGATCGCGGATCGTCGAGGCTGGATCGGGACACTGCGGGTAGGGACAGCACTGAGCCTGGCCGGCGCAGCGGCGGCGGCCCTGTTCGCCGATAACCAGTGGGCCGTCTTCGCCGCGATCGCGTTCCTCGGCATCTTCTACAACGGATTCTTCCTAACCGCGATCAATGGGCTTTCCGTGCTGCTTTCCCCCAAAGACGCCCCCGGCACATTGCCCGGAATCAACGGAGCATCCTTCGGCATCGGCGCCAGCCTCGGCGTGGTGATCGTCGCACCGTTCGCAGGCCTTGGAACGTCCGGTGGGTACGTCGCGGCGCTGTGGATCTCAGTCGGCATCACCGCCATCGCCTTCATCGTCAGCCTCTTCGTCGCGGCGCCGAAGGGTGAACGGGTCTAATCCCGGCGCGGGCCGAAATCGTGAGCCGTAAACCTGCCCGGCATCCGGCGTTATCCACCGAAACGAGAGAAATCAACATGACTGAACAGACTGCCCCGCCCTTCTATCTCGATTGCGACACCGGCATAGATGACGCTCTTGCCCTCGGCTACATGCTTGCATCGCCGGAAGCAGACCTGATCGGTATCGGCACGGTCAGCGGCAATGTGAGTGCCGCGGATGGCGCCAGGAACACCCTTGACCTGCTTGAACTCGCCGGGCACTCCGGCATTCCGGTCGCCCTCGGCGCGCACGATCCGCAAGCCGGGTCCTTCGGCGGAGGTGCTCCGCACGTTCACGGGCGCAATGGTGTGGGTGACGTCGAGCTGCCCGCCTCGAAGGCCGAGCTTGCACCGGAGACGGCGGCGGAACTACTGATTCGCCTGGCACACGAGAATCCCGGTCGGCTGAGAGTCCTTGCGGTTGGGCCGCTGACCAATATCGCTGAAGCGCTGCGCCTGGAACCGGAACTACCCCGGCTGGTCGAAGACATCACCATTATGGGAGGCGCCGCGCTGGCGCCAGGGAACATCACGACGGTGGCCGAGGCCAACATCGCCAATGATCCAGAGGCGGCGGCAGACGTTTTCGCCGCGGAATGGAACGTGACCCTGGTGCCTCTGGACGTCACGATGACCAACGTGCTGGAGGAAAGTCAGCGGCAAGAGTTGCTGTCCGAAGAGCATCCCTTCCCCAAGGCGCTCGGCGATATGCTCGGCTACTACTTCCAGTTCTACCTGAACCAGTTCGGCCGGGCTTGCTCCGCGCTCCACGATCCACTTGCGGCCGCCATCGCGGTCGGCGGTATTCAGGTGGACACCGCGCCCGTGGTTCACGTCGAGGTCGATGCGACGTCGGGACCTGGCCGGGGTCAGACGATCTGCGATATGCGCGGCCGCTACATGGGGTATCCGGAACAGCCTGGCGCTCGCTGCCGTGTCGTGCTCAGCCTCGCAGAGGAATTCCCGCCGCATCTGGTGGACACACTGCGGTCAGGCTGGGCGCAGAGCGGCCGTGAACCGGAAGAGCTTGCGCTGGCTGCCGGTTAGACGGGTCGTCGGGGTCGTAATGGACGAGGCCTCCCTCCGCGGGTAGGCGCCCTCCCCCCGCGCGCGGAGGGAGGGCATTTCCCGGCTACTTCCAGAATCCGGTATGGGCCTCGGCGGCTTCGTCTTCCAGCAGCGGGCCAACTACCTCGATCTCGCGCTGGCCCCGGGCGAATACCTCGCGGCATGGCAGGGCGAACGTGGGGTTCTCCGGGTTGTCGCCGGTCAATCTCAGCAGTGCGTGCTCGGAGAGTGCGTAGACAACGCGTCCGATCCCGGTCCAGTAAATGGCACCGGCACACATGGCGCACGGTTCTGCACTGGTGTACAGCGTCGATTGAGCCAGCTGGTCCGGCGTCAGCTTAGTGGCTGCTTCCGCAGCCGCTGTCAGCTCGGCGTGTTGGGTGGGATCGCCCTCCGGAGGCATCGAGTTGTTGCCCCGGGCTGAGACGACCAGCCCGTTCTGATCGGCCACGAGCGAGGCGAACGGATGGCGGCCGCGATCCTTGGCCTCCTGAGCCATGGCGATGGATTTTCTGATCAGTTCCAGATCCCGCGACGATAATTCTGTCTCGGTCTGGACTGGCGAACCCAGGCCGCTCGCGTCCTGTGTTGCTTCTTGCTGCACCGGCATATCTGTGATCTCCACATCATCTAGCTGAGTTGATTTTTCATTGCGATTGATGATCGCGTTCAGTGCCACGGCGGTGATTCCGCCGAGGAATATTCCGCTGCTGAGTACCAGCTGCAACGGTCCACGAACCTGTTCAAAGAGGGTGGTGGAAGCGACTGGCAGAACACCGACGCTGATCGAGACCGCCGCGATCAGGCCGTTGTGGGTGCCCGCATACTTGACCCGGGCAAGCTCCTGAATCCCGGCCGCCGTGGTCATGCCGAACATGACAATGGCACTGCCGCCAAGCACGGCCGGCGGGATGGCGGCGATGATGGCCCCCAGCTTCGGAAAGAGTCCCATCAGGATCATGATGACGCCGGCAGCAGCGACGACGTAGCGGCTCCGGACCCGGGTGAGAGCCACCAGTCCGGTGTTCTGACTGAAGACGTTCAACGGGAAGCTGTTGTACATGCCGCCCAGGAATGTGGAAAGACCGTCGGCCCGCAGTGCGTTGGTCAGTCGTCGGCGATCGATCTTCATATCGACCATCTTGCCGAGGGCAAGGACGTTCCCGGTTGACTCGGCCATGATGATCAGCATGGCCAGTGTCATAACAAGGATTGGAACAACTGAAAACTGAGGGATTCCCAATGCCAGCGGCGCGCTGAGACCGAACCACGAAGCTTCTGCCACTGAAGAGAAATCGGTGGCGCCGATTGCGATGGCGACGGCCGTTCCGACGATCAGGCCGAAGATTACCGAGAGGCTGCTGATGAATCCTTTGAACTTGACCGAGACGAAAATGGTGACCACCACGGTGAGCAGCCCGAGTGTAAGGTTGCGCGGGCTGCCGAAATCCGCAGCGCCCACGCCTCCGCCGAGCCAGCCTGCGGCAGCGGGCATCAGGGCGATGCCCACGATGGTGATCAGGCTGCCGATCACGACCGGGGAGAAGTACCGCAACAGCCGGCTGAATATGGGAGCGAGGCCAATGGTGATCAGGCCGGCGGCGATGACGGACCCGAAGACGAAAGGCAAGCCGTACTGCTGGCCGATCAGCAGCATCGGCGAGAGCGCAATGAATGACGTTCCCTGAATGAAGGGCATCCGGGCGCCGAACTTCCACACCCCAATTGTCTGAATCAGTGTCGCCACTCCTGAGGTGATCAGGTTTGCGTTGATCAGCAGGATCACAGCGCTCTGGTCGAGCCCGAGGGTCGAGCCCAGAATCAACGGCACGGCAACGGCGCCGGCGTACATAACCAGGACGTGTTGCAGTCCCAGCGTGACAAGCCGCCGTACCGGAAGCACTTCATCGACTGGATGCGCGGCGTGACCGGGAGGTTTCAGTCCCATTCGGGTCTTCGTAAAGCTCATGATGGTTCTCCGTATTTCGGTTAAGGAAATCGTTGCCATTTCGGTTCGTGGTGACGACCGTGCTTTAGGAACTGGGGTGCCCCCGAGCTTACGAAGCGTTTCTCGATGGAAAAAGTGAGTTACTATCGCAAAAATCGATAGATGGAGTCAGCAATGCGTATTTCACTGGAGCGGCTGGAAGCGTTCGTGGCTTCTGCCCAGACAGGCTCGTTTTCCGCTGCTGCACGCCGGCTGAACAAGACTCAATCGACGATCAGCAATGCGATCGCGACTCTGGAGATCGACGTCGGAACCGACCTTTTCGACCGGTCGACCCGCGCGCCGACGCTGACCGCTGCGGGGGAGCGGTTGCTGCTGGAAGCACAGACAGTGATCGACCGATGCATCGCATTTGAAAATCATGCTGACAGTTTGTCCGTGGAAGAAACCACGGAACTGACTATCTCCGTCGATGTGCCGGGTCGGGTTCTGCTGCCTGTCTTCAACGACTTCGCGCGCAAGTATCCGTACGTTAACCTCACGGTGCAGAGTTCGCTGAACACCGGCATATCGGAGTCGGTGCTGATCGGCTCGGCGGCCCTTGGCGTGTCATTCTCCGAGCCGCGCTATGACAAGGCCCTGGAATTCAAACAGCTGGGAAAGCTGATTCTGATCCACGTTGCGGCGCCGGGACACAGCTTGTGCCAGCAGGAATCCGTGAGCTTCGCTGACCTGCGGGCAAACAGGCGTCTGGCTCACTCGGCCCAGTTGGATTCATTTCCCACAATGGAATACCTGCGGTGTGCCCAGACGTGGCAGATCTACGGGCAGCAACCGCTGATCGAAATGACCAAAGCAGGTCTGGGCTGGGCCACCATCCCGCGGCAGCTCATCCTGGATGAGCTGGCGGCCGGCGAGCTGGTCGAGCTGCAGCTGGAAGCATATCCGCACACTGATTGGCTGGTCGGGGTCGACCTGCTGTGGAGCCGGGCGCGCAAGCTTCGGGCGCCAGAACTGTGGCTCAAAAACAGACTGCTTGCGTTCAAGGTTTCGGAGCTGAGCCAACGAGGGCAAGCGACCACGTTCTGATCGCCGATTTCCTTTCCCGCCGCACTGATTGCGCAATGTGACGCTTCCTAACGCTGTGTGACCTATTCCCACAGCGCGGGGCCACGGTGCTCATACGCTCGTCCCACAGGCACGCAGCTGTTCGACGCGGCCTGCACCTTCTTACCGAAAGGACGAGTCATGGCTCGAACCAAGCGATCGAAGTTCCTTCTAGCAGGCGTCGCCATAGTGGCGGCGGCATCGCTTGTTGCCGGATGCTCCACGTCGTCCGCGTCATCGGATGGCGCATCCACCGGCGAGCCGAAGACCGGCGGCACGCTCACCTACCTGGAGCATCAGCCGCACACCGGGCTGTATCCGCCGACTGCCGGGTTCTACCCCAACGGCGGACTGGTCAATAACATCACGGATCGTTTGGTCTACCAGAACCCGGAATCGCTCAAGTTCGAGCCGTGGATAGCGACCAGCTGGAAGGTCAACGACGACGCCACCGAGTACACCTTCAAGCTGCGCGACGGCGTGACATTCTCAGATGGCAGCCCGCTCGACGCCACGGTTGTTGCGAAGAACTTTGACCTCTACGGCTCAGGAGATCCGAAGCGGGCGCTGATCGTGTCGGAGGCGATCAACAACTACGACCGCAGCGAGGTCGTCGACAGTTCGACCGTCAAGTTCCACTTCACTCGCCCATCGCCGGGCTTCCTGCAGGCTACCTCCACGATAAATTCCGGACTGCTGTCATCGAAAACGCTCGACCGGAAGTTCGAGGACTACGGGGCGGGCAACTCGAAGGACATCATCGGCTCCGGTCCTTTCGTCATCACGGATGAAAAGGTCGGCACTGAACTCACCCTGGCTGCCCGGAAGGATTACGACTGGGCGCCGCCGTCGGCTGAACATCAGGGCCGGGCGTACCTCGACACCATCAAACTGATCGTCACCCCGGAAGACAGTGTGCGGGTCGGGTCGCTCGTCGCGGGCCAGGCCGATGTGGTCAGAAACGTCGAAGCTCAGGACGAAAAGCAGGTCGAAGCCAAGGGGCTGGAGGTCTACGCGCCGCAGACAAAGGGAGTCAACAATTCGCTCAACCTGCGGTTCCGGCACCCCTTCCTTTCAGACCTCAAGGTGCGGCAGGCGCTTGTCGCCGGCACGAACCGCCAAGAAGTCGTGGACACGATCTACAGCCCGAAGTACCCGCTAGCAACGTCGGCACTGAGCAAGTCCGCCGAGGGATACAAGGACCAGTCGGCACATCTCGCCTACGACCCGGATAAGGCCGCCCAACTTCTGGATGCCGCAGGCTGGAAAGCCGGGAGCGACGGAATCCGCGAAAAGAACGGCAAGAAACTGACCCTCGTCGTCAACGAGGCGGCTCCCCAGCCCAGGTCATTCGAGGCTTTGACCCTGATCAGTCAGCAGTGGAAGAAGATCGGCGTCGATCTGAAAATTCTGAAGGCAGACGCTGGAACCTATGCCGAAGCGATCCTGGACAAGGACCAGGTGCAGGTTTACCACTCAATGGTCGGCCGGGCAGATCCCGACGTGATCAAGAGCCAGTTCTACTCGAAGAACCGCAACACGCTGCTCAACTTCGAGGCCAAGTCCAACAGCGTCGGGGACAAGAAACTCGAGAAGTTGCTCGAGGGCGTGGCTGGAGAACCGGACGAGAAGAAGCGGATCGCTAACGACCAGGCAGTTCAGGACTACCTGGCCGAGCAGTCCTATGTGATTCCGCTCTTCGAAGAACCGCAGGTCTACGGCGCCGCGAACCATGTCAAGGGGCTCGGCTTCGAATCAGTCGCACGCCCATCGTTCTACGGTGTGTGGCTCGACAAGTAGCGGGCCAGGACTGCCGGGTCCGCTGTGCGCGGACCCGGCAGAGAGAGGGGATAGCGATGAGCTACGTTTTCAGGCGGGTAGGTCAGGCGGTCATTGTGCTGCTGGCAGCCTTCACCGGCGCCTTCATCCTGCTGCAGGCGCTGCCGGGCGACGCGATCATGATCAAGTTCGAGAACCCGGAACTGGGGTTGTCGGCTGACCAGATCCAGAACATCCGGCTCAGCTACGGAATCGACACGCCCCTCGTCATTCAATACGTTCATACGCTCGCCGGATTCATCACCGGAGACTTCGGGTACTCGATCAACAGCGGAACGGCGGTGCGGTCACTCCTGGCCGAGGTCCTGCCCCAGACCGCCAGGCTGGCCGTGCTTGGTTTCCTGGCAGCGGCGCTTCTTGCCGTCGGGATCGCATTCGCATCGACATTCTCCCGGTTCGGCTGGCTGCGCAAGTTCCTCCGCAACCTTCCATCGCTGTTCATTTCCGTGCCCGTCTTCTGGCTCGGCATCATGCTGATCCAGATCTTTTCGTTCAAGCTGGGGCTTATCCCGGCGGTGGGTGCCGGGCCGGCCCAGGCGCTGATCCTGCCGGTGGCAACGCTAGCCGTACCGATTGCCGCCCCACTGGCTCAGGTCCTCACCCGCAGCATCGACGAGATCAACGCCCAACCTTTCATTGCCGTCGTGCAGGCCAAAGGCGCGCCACCCGGATGGATTCTATGGCGGAACGTGGCGAAAAACGCCGTCCTGCCGACACTCACGATTGCCGGCGTCCTGTTCGGCGAACTCATTGCCGGGGCGGTCGTCACGGAGACGGTGTTCGGCCGGGCCGGCATCGGGCGGCTCACCGAGCAGGCGGTTGCGAGTCAGGACACGCCCGTGCTCCAGGCGATCGTCATTCTCTCCGCGTCGGTATTCGTCCTGGTGAATCTCACGGTCGATCTTCTGTACCCACTGCTTGATCCGCGGTTGAAGACGAAAGTAGGTGCCGCGACATGACCATCCAGACCAGCACGGACTTACCGACTGCTGGCGCGGCAACTGCCCTGGCCGAAACCGGACTGCCGGCGGAACCTCGGCGGCCGCTCGGGAAACCAAAGATTGGCAGGCGGCTGCGGCGACTCAGGCCGGGACTGGTGCTTTCAGCCCTCGTTATCGCCGTCGTGATTCTTTGGGCACTTCTGCCCGGGATTTTCACCCGGTACGACCCGGTTGCCGGATCTGCAGCGGAAGCATTGCAGGTCCCGAATGCAGCGCACTGGTTCGGGACGGATGCCACGGGCCGCGACGTGTACTCCCGTGTCGTCTACGGTGCCGTGCATTCCCTGCTCGGTGCGCTGATCGCGGTTACCGTGGGGCTCGTCGCCGGTACCGCTGTCGGCGTCCTGGCCGGCTCGCTCGGCAGGGTCGTCGACGACGTGCTGATGCGAATTGTCGATGTGCTGCTGGCGATCCCAGGTTTGCTGCTCTCGCTCAGCATCATCATTCTGCTCGGATTCGGCACCGCGAACGCAGCGTTTGCGGTCGGGGTGACCAGCATCGCGACGTTTGCCAGGCTTGCCCGTTCCGAAGTGGTCCGGGTCCGCCGAAGCGACTATGTCGAGGCCGCTTTTGGCAGCGGCGGCAGGTTCTCGACCGTGTTGTGGCGGCACATTCTGCCTAACTCGCTGACCGCGGTGATCGCGCTTGCCGCACTTCAATTCGGCAGTGCGATCCTGCAGATCTCCACGCTCGGATTCCTCGGATACGGTGCTCCGCCTCCGACACCCGAATGGGGGCTGATGATCGCCGAGGGACGCAATTACGTCGCGACGGCCTGGTGGCTAACGACGCTGCCGGGCGTCATCGTCGTCGCCGTCGTGCTGGCGGCAAACCGAATCAGCTCCGCACTTTCCAACCGTTAGGTGAGACTCGTGACAAATCAGTTACCCGCGCCCCTGCTGGACGTCGCGAACTTGTCAGTTTCCTATCACGGCAGGTACGAGTCGACCCGGGTAGTGCACGATGTGGCGTTTTCGGTTCAACCCGGCGAGGTCGTGGCCGTCGTGGGCGAATCGGGGTCGGGGAAGACGACAACGGCGCAGGCGATCATCGGCCTGCTTGCCGACAACGGCCGAACCGACAGCGGCTCGATCGCCCTCGATGGCACCGACATCGCCGGCTGGAGCTCGCGGCGGCTGGAGGCGATACGCGGAACGCGGGTCGGCCTGATTCCGCAGGATCCCAACAATTCGCTGAACCCGGTGAAACGGATCGGCGAAAGCCTTGCCGAGGTGTTGCGGATCCACAAATGGGGCGACCGGAAGCAGGTCCAAGCCCGGGTGATCGAGCTGCTGGAACGCGTCGGCATCCCCGAACCGCACGAGCGAGCCCGGCAATACCCGCATCAGCTATCGGGCGGGATGAAGCAGCGCGTGCTGATTGCCAGTGCAGTTGCGCTGCAGCCGGCGCTGATAATCGCCGACGAGCCCACCAGCGCCCTCGACGTCACCGTGCAGCGCCGGATACTCGACCTGCTCGACGATCTGCGCCGTGAGTCCGGCACCGCGCTGTTGTTCGTCACGCATGATCTCGCGGTCGCCGCCGAACGTGCGAACCGGATCATCGTGATGAAGGATGGCCGGATCCAGGAACAGAATGTGGCCGCCGAAATCCTGAACCGGCCGCAGAGCGAGTACACCAGGACGCTGATCGACGACGTCCCGTCATTCGCGGTCGGCTCACCTGCTCGCGATGTCGGCCCGGTCACCGCCGCTGGCCCGGTTGCCGCCGCCGACACCGCCGCCAAAGCTCCGCCTGCCGCTGTGACCGTGACGAACCTCGTGCAGGAGTTTTCCCGAGGCCGAAAAGATCAGCCGTTCCGCGCGGTGGACAATGTGTCGTTTTCAGTCGCATCGGGCACAACGCACGCCATCGTGGGGGAATCAGGATCAGGAAAGACGACGCTTGCCCGTGCCGTGCTCGGATTCCAGCGCGCAACCTCCGGAAGCATCCAGGTGGGCGGCCACGACGTGCTTTCCCTGCGCGGCGAAAGCCTGCGCAGCTTTCGCCGCGTGGCACAGCTGGTCTACCAGAATCCCTTCAGCTCACTGGATCCGCGACAATCCATCGACCGAATCATTGCCGAACCACTGGTCAACTTTCGGATCGGGTCCAAACGTGAACGCGCCGCGAAGGTCGCCGAGTTCATCGACCGAGTTGCGTTACCGTCCGGAATAGCCGCGCGACATCCGCGCGAACTTTCCGGAGGACAGCGGCAGCGGGTCGCGATCGCCAGAGCCCTGATCGTCGAACCCGAGGTAGTGGTACTTGACGAAGCGGTTTCCGCCCTCGACGTCACGGTGCAGGCACAGATCCTGCAGCTATTGGAAATGCTGCAGGTCGAGTTCGGACTGACCTACCTGTTCATCTCCCACGACCTCGCCGTGGTCCGCCAGATCTCGGACACGGTGTCAGTCATGAGGGCAGGCCGGGCCGAAGAGCACGGCGCCACCGCAGAAATCTTCGACCGGCCGCGCTCGGAATACACCAAGGAACTGCTGGCCGCCATCCCCGGCAGAGGGATCACCCTCAACGCCGCCGCGATCAGCTAGCCGCACCCCGATAGGAGAAAAAATGTCGCAACCTCGAATCGGCTTCTTCAGCCGACTCCTCGATGACGTGTCGCCGTCGAGGCGCTACACGTTCGCTACCGAGCAGATTCAGCAGGCCGAACGTCATGGCTTCGCCTCTGCCTGGGTAGCCCAGCACCACTTCAAGGGTTCGGAAGGCGGGCTGCCCGCCCCGCTCGTGTTCCTCGCACATGTCGCCGCGAGAACGACGTCGATCCGATTGGGCACCGGCATCATCACGCTGCCGCTGGAAGACCCGATTCGGGTGGCCGAGGATGCGTCGGTTGTCGACCTCCTGTCCGGCGGGCGGCTCGAACTCGGCTTCGGTTCCGGTGGCACACCTGCGTCGTTTCAGACGTTCGGTCTTAATTTTGACGACCGAAGGGAGATCTTCGCCGGCAAACTTCAGGTTTTGGCAGACGCGCTGGATGGCAACGACTTCGGTGCCGGTGAGGCCAGGGTCTACCCCGCGGCCTCTGCGTTGTCCCGGCGTCTGTGGCAGGCCACGTTCTCTGAATCCGGCGCCACACGAGCCGGCGAGCGGGGCGATGGGTTGATGCTTTCCAGGACCCAGCCCCGGCCGAAGGACAATCAGGAGCTGAGCCTCGTCGACATCCAGAATCCGATGATCGACCGCTACCTGGAATCGCTGGCCCCTGGTGTCAGCCCGCGGATCCTCAGCTCGCGAACGCTCTTCGTCGCGGACGACCGATCGGAAGCGCTTCGGTTTGCCGACGCCGGACTACGAAACGCGGTGGCCTCGGTCGGGGCATTCGACTCTTCGCTGGCGGATGCCCCACTTGCCGAGATCATTGCCGCGACCGATACCCATGTGGGCACGCCGGACGACGTAATCGAGTCGCTTTCCTCGGACAGCTCGCTGGACCGGGTCACGGACATAACTTTTCAGGTGCACTCGGTGGATCCTCCGCACGAACACATTCTTCGGTCGATCGAGCTGATCGCTCACAAGGTGGCACCGCACTTCGGCTGGCGGCTCGAACGACCGCTCGGTCAACAAATCCTCGACGAGACGGAGGCCCGGGTATGACTGGAACACCCGACATTATCGACGCGCTGGCTGGGATCACTCCCGGAAGCGTGCTGGACGAACTGCGCGCTCACCGATTGGACGTTCGAGACAACGCGCAACAAAGTTATCTTGCGCTGTTCGAGCCGGATGACGACGCCGGCTTCTCCATCCCGGAACGCTTCCTGATCGCCGCCTTCGTTGTTGGGCTGCACGGCGAGTCAGCGGCCAGCGAGTTTTATCGAGCCGAACTCGGCGCTCGGGCCACGGCGGAGACTACGGAAGCCATCGGCAGCGAAATCGATCGAGGCAGCACATCGGGACCCTACGGAACCTACCGCGAACCCGGCCTGGCGCAGGAAAGCCGGCCCGGCCCCGCGTTCCGGATCTCTGATCCGGGGCGCCAGACCTTTGGTGACCGGATCTCTGCAGGGCTGGAGCACGCCCATCATCTGGTTTTCCACCCGCGTGATTCCCGGCCGGAGCTGCTTGACCAGTTGTTGCGGGCTGGGTGGACAACGACCCAGATCGTCACCCTGTCACAGGAAGTCGCCTTCCTGACCTTCCAGATCCGGGTCGTTCACGGCCTGAGACAACTTGCGGACAAGCGGAAAGTGAGCGCGGTATGACGACAACAGCGGATCAGCTGATCTCCTATCAGGAGCTGGATCGGCCCGAGCAATTCACCCAGGCAAATCTCGACTGGGTACCTTGGCTCGAGCCCATTCCGGAAGCAGAGCTGACAGACGTCCATTACGCTGCTCTGGTGCAGAGAGGGCGAGCTGGGTCGCCCTATTTCAGGCTCCTGGTGCGTGATCCGCACGTTCTGGAAGCCCGGACGAAAACCGACAATGACATTTTCCACAACACGGCGGACGGGTTGCCGCGCGCCGAGCGGGAGCTGTCGGCAGCGGTGACATCCCGGGTCAACGGATGTGTCTTCTGCGCCTCGGTGCATGCCCGGTTCGCGAGCAGCTTCTCGAAGCGCTCGGCAGACGTGCAACGCCTGCTCGAAGACGTCGACAGCGATATCGATGTCCGCTGGAATGCCGTGAGAACGGCCTCGTCGGCATTGACGAAAACGCCGGTGGAGTTTGATGGCGCCAATATCGACGAGTTGAGCGAGGCCGGACTGAGTGATCTCGAGATCGTGGACGTGATCAACGGCGCATCGTTCTTCAATTGGGCCAATCGGCTGATGCTGTCGTTGGGCGAACCGGTTAACCCGCCGGAATAGCTCACCAACGGGCGAATCCGAGCGGTTTCATCTGGCCGGCTACCGGCTTCGAAGCACGGTGATGAACTCATCAGCCCGGGCAAGATTCAGTTCGAGTTCGTCCCGCTTCTCTTCCGCCATGGCTATGTACTCGCCGAGCCGGGCACGGGCGGCTGGCTCTGCCTCGGCAACCGCGAGCCGATCGACCAAATTCAGCAACTCCGCCATCTGGTCGAGGGTGAAACCGAGCGGCTTCATTCGGCGGATGACCATCAGCCGGTTCAGGTCGGAGCTGGTGTAGACGCGGAAACCCCCGTCGGTGCGTGCGCTGGCCGGAAGCAGCCCGATTTCGTCGTAGTGCCGGATTGTGCGCAGCGAAAGACCGGTGCGCTCGGCGACCTCGCCGATATGCATAGTGGTCCTGTCCCGCAGATTCTCCGTCATCCCGTCCTTCGTCATGACTTCAACCCTACCCTGACGTTAGGGTAGGGTTGCGGGGTCAATGGGCCGATGCCCTGCCCGATCTCGATAGGAGCCTGATGGCGCCCGCTGCCGACCCTACTGTTGCGTCCGAGCAATTGACTCCGGAGCAACGGCAATCCGTCTGGGTGGCGCTGCGTTCGCCCCGGCTCCTCAAAACCGAGTTCCTTGCCGGGCTTGTCGTCGCCCTGGCACTCATCCCGGAGGCCATCGCCTTTTCGATCATTGCCGGGGTCGACCCGCGGATCGGTTTGTTCGCCGCCTTCACGATGGCTGTTTCGATCTCTTTCCTTGGTGGGCGGCCGGCGATGATCTCCGCCGCCACCGGTGCCGTCGCCCTGGTAATTGCGCCGCTGATGAAAAGCCATGGCCTCGACTACCTGATCGCTGCCGTTATCCTGGCCGGCTTGTTCCAGGTGGTGCTGGGGTTGGTGGGCGTGGCGAAACTGATGCGCTTCATTCCGCGCTCGGTGATGGTCGGCTTTGTCAACGCGCTCGCCATCCTGATCTTTCTCGCCCAGGTTCCCGAACTGCTCGGCGTTCCCTGGCTCGTCTATCCGTTGGTTGCGCTAGCGCTTGCCATCGTCTTCGGGCTTCCACGGTTCACGAGAGTGGTTCCGGCACCGTTGGTCGCCATCATCGTGCTGACCCTGATCACCGTCTTCGCCTCTGTGTCGGTGCCGACGGTAGGCGACAAGGGCCAGCTGCCCGAAAATTTCCCGCAGTTCTTTGTGCCGGACGTTCCCTTCAGCTTCGAGACTCTGCAGATCATTGCCCCGTTCTCGCTGGCCATGGCCCTGGTTGGACTGCTCGAATCGTTGATGACCGCCAAACTCGTCGACGACATCACCGATACTCGTTCGCACAAGACCCGTGAGGCGTGGGGGCAGGGCGTGGCGAACATTATCACCGGCTTCTTCGGCGGGATGGGTGGCTGCGCGATGATCGGGCAGACGATGATCAACGTCAAGGCCTCCGGAGCCCGGACCCGAATCTCGACCTTCCTGGCCGGCGTCCTTCTGTTGGTCCTGGTCGTCGTCCTCGGCGACATTGTCGCCCTGATCCCGATGGCTGCACTGGTCGCGGTGATGATATTTGTGTCGATCGCTACCTTTGACTGGCACTCGATCCGGCCAGGAACAGTGAAGTCGATGCCCAAGAGTGAGACCGCGGTGATGGTGTCCACCGTCGTGGTTGTCGTCGCCACGCACAACCTCGCCATCGGGGTGATCGTCGGGGTGATTGTGGCAATGGTGGCCTTCGCCAGGCGGGTTGCGCACTTCGTCACGGTGGATCGCAGCCTTTCGGCTGTTGATGGCGAAGAGCGCGCTACGTACGTAGTGAATGGAGAATTGTTCTTCGCGTCCTCGAACGACCTGTACACCCAGTTCGAGTACGCCGCAGATCCGACGACCGTCGTCATCGACATGCACGACTCGCACCTCTGGGATGCCTCCACGATTGCGGCGCTCGACAGTATTACCGAGAAGTATCACCAGTACGGCAAGGCCGTGGAGATCGTCGGGCTCAATGATGCGAGCACTCTGATGCGTGAACGGCTGAACGGCTGAACGGCTGAGCGGCGGGTTCGGCGCCGGCCACTGAGTTGGCTGTCGGTACCGCCCAGTAGGTTGTTGATAGTGGTTCGAACCGATCAGAGGAGTGTTGCATGACAAGGCTTGGCGGCTCAGATCTCGATATTTTTCCGCTCGCACTTGGCGGGAACCCGTTCGGCTGGACGGCGGATCCGGTGACCTCGCACGGCATCCTCGATGCGTTCGTCGCCGGTGGCGGCAATTTCATCGACACCGCCGACGTCTACTCCGCCTGGGTGGACGGAAACTCCGGCGGAGAGTCCGAGAGCATTATCGGCGACTGGTTTGCTGCCCGTGGCCGACGGGACGACGTCATTCTTGGCACCAAGGTCAGCGCACATCCGCAATTTCGCGGCCTGGGAGCCGGCAATATCCAGGCCGCGGCGGATGCCTCCCTGGCACGATTGAAGACCGACTACATCGATGTGTACTACGCACATTTCGATGACCAGGACACGCCGCTGACCGAAACGGTCGCAGCCTTCCAGAACCTGGTCTCCGCCGGAAAGATCCGCTACGTCGCTCTCTCCAACTACAGTGCGGAGCGGATCGACGAGTGGATCTCGATCGCGCGCGGTAACGGCTTCGATCTCCCGGTGGCGCTGCAGCCGAACTACAATCTGGTGAACCGGGCCGAGTTCGAATCGACCCTGCGGCCGGTGGCGGAGAAGCACAACCTTGGCGTCGTTCCGTATTACGCCCTTGCCAGCGGCTTCCTGACCGGAAAGTACCGAACAGCTGACGATCTCGAAGGCTCCGCCCGGAAGAGCGGGGCAGCGGCTTACCTGAATGAACAGGGCCTCAGGGTGGTCGATGAGCTTGCCGAGATTGCGGCTGGTCACAGTGTCGAGTTGGCTACCGTTGCCCTGGCCTGGCTACGGGCGCAGTCGACGATCGCCGCGCCGCTTGCCAGCGTCAGCAAGGTTGACCAGCTCGATGCCATACTCGCGTCGGCGACTCTCGAGCTCACCGATGAGGAGCTTGGCCGCCTCGACCAGCTGTCGGCAGAGCTCGGTAATTAAACTTCGTCGCCCGATAACCCTTGCAGCTGTGATGGCCGTTGTGCTCGTCGTTGGCGGTGCTGGGTTCGGGATCTATAGGCATCTTTCCAGCCACTGCGGCTTTGGCTCTCTCTCACCTGCGGGAGCTATCGAGGGACTGATGAAAGAAGCCCAGCGGCCGGGTTACGGCAACGCTGAACGATACTCGCAGTGCCAGGCACCCTTCCCTGACAGTGAGTTGGCGGCGCTGGAGCGCCTCCTTGCTGACAGTGACGGGAAGGAACTCGTCGTTGAGGAGTCGTTTCACGAGGGATCGAACTTCTTCTACGACGTGAAAGCTGACGGCCGGGTGATTGTCGAAGCACTGGTGCTTCAAAATCCACCACGGCATTCGACCGTGACCCAGTTCACGGTGAACTGAATCCTGGAAAGTGGGCTATCCGGCTGGGTCAGTCCAGGCCGAGCACCGCCACTAGCGCTGCGTCGACGGCGCGGAGCTCAGAGGCGTTCAACCTGCCGGCGAATTCGCCCAACCGGACCTGAGGGTCGACTACCGACAGTTGCTCGACCATGACCCTGGTCTTCACACCATCGATCTCGACCTCAGGTCGAAACGAGGCTTCGCGCCGTCCGGTGGAGGTCGGCGCGACAAGCCACGTAGATAGGGGAAGGTCGTCGGACTGAACCACTACCGCGAAACGGGCACCGGTTTGTTCGTGCCCGCGCGCGTCTCTCGGCGCTTTGAGTCGGTAGAGGTCACCACGCACGGACGTCATCCATCTCTGCCGCCAGTGCGCGGGCGGCGGCGGAATCCTCAGGGTCGTCTCTCAGCGCTTCGGCTTCGGCGCGAAGCCGCGCTCGCCGGTGTGCCCGCTCGGCCTCCAGGATTGCCGCGCGCGCGGCCTCCGAACGGGACATCCCCTCCCGGGTCAGTTCCTCCAGTGCTCGTTCGACCGCAGAGTCAGTGCGAATCGTAAGCGTACTCATATTACAAATTGTACGACACTCAGCCGCGGAGCTCCTCGAACTCGATCCGGAACTTTTCCAGTCGTTCGGGCAGCACGTCGACCCCGAAGCCGGGACCGGTAGGCACGGCGACCTCGCCGTCGCTCAT